>CAZONJ010000108.1:0-8866 GCA_964581225.1 uncultured Terriglobales bacterium
GTCATGTATCCCCCATAGCTCCAGCCCCACCAACCCAGCCTCTGGGGATCGAGCTGCGGGAATTGCTTGAGCGCCTGGTCGAGAGCGGTGAGCTGGTCCTTAAGCTCTATCTGTCCAAAGTTGTGGCGCAGCGCGGCGGTAAATTTCTGGCCGCGTCCGGCCATGCCACGATTATCGACCTGCAGGATGGCGATGCCGTCCTGGGCGAGCAATTGGTGGAAGAGGAACTTAGTGCCGCCCCATAGATCGCGGACCGCCTGTTCTCCCGGACCTCCATAAGGATTCATCAGAAGCGGCACCCTCTTTCCGTTCCCCTGCGGCGGCAGCAGGATCTCCGCTTGCAGGACGGTCCCATCTTCTGCGGTGAAATCGACAAATTGCGGCTTGATCAAATGGAGCGCCGCCAGATCGCGCGAATGCCAGAAACTTTTGCAGCCCTCCTGCCCGGCAGCGCACAAGGAGAGCTGCGGCGGAACAACCAGCGCGGAAAAATTATCGACGTAGTGCGAGCCGTCCTCGGAGAAGGTGACCTGATGCGTGCCTTCTTCCTGAGAAATTTTGCGCAGCTCTCCGCCATCGAGCTTTACCGCATAGAGCTGGCGCTGGCGCGCATCGTCCTTGTTGGCCGTAAAGTAGACCGTTCCCGAGGACTCATCGACCGCGTTCAGGCTAAACACTTCAAAGTCCCCCTTGGTGAGCTGTCGTTCCAGCTTTGCCGCGCCATTCAGGGGAGAGCCAGGACTAAAGCTGTAAAGATAGAGATGAGTATGGCCATCGCGCCAGCTCGACCACAAAAAGCGGTCGCCCGACTTAAGAACGCGGAAATTATCGTTTACCTCTACCCAGGCATCGCTTTTTTCGCTGAGCACGAGCTGCGAGCGCCCGCTCTCTAACTCAATGACATAGAGGTCCAACTGATTTTGCGCGCGGTTCAGGACCTGGGCATAGAGCAGGTTTTTGTTGATCCAGCCGAAGCGCGGAATGTAGTAATCCTTATCTTTTTCCAGTTCCGGAGAGAGCTTGATCCAGCGCTGATGGCCGCTGCCCGCCTCGACCACGCCAATGCGGACTTCAGGATTGGGATCGCCGGCCTTGGGATATTTTTGCTTGTCCACGGTGGGATGCACCGGGATGAAATCGGTGATTGGATATTCCGGCACCGCAGTCTCATTCATCTGCAGATAGGCGATGTGCTTGCCATCGGGGGACCAGAAGTAATTGCTGCGGACGTCCAGCTCTTCTGCGTACACCCAATCCACTTCGCCGTTCAGGATGTTGTTGTCTTTGTCTTTGCTGGAAGTGAGCGGCGCCTCGCGATCTCCATTTACCGGACGCACGTACAGGTTGTGCTTGCGAATATACGAGATATGGGAGCCGTCCGGGGAGAACTTAGGATCGCCCAGCGGATCGCTGGAGCTTGTAAGCTGGATGGCTGTCCCATTGGACAAACGATAGAGCCAGAGCTGTCCTTTGGATTCGAAGAGCAGGTGCCCAGAGTCCGGCGCCCAATGATAATCGGCGACCGAGTAGCGGGTGCGGCGCTCCTTCTCGCGATCGTCCTTGGCAGCCTGCTTTCCCACGGTTGCGTCGGGTGGGACCAGGCTTGCCAGTTTTTCGCTGGCCACCAGCACCGCCGGCGTGCCGGTTTGCAGATCGACATACCATAATTGACCGTGCTCGCCGGAGTCGTCCCGCAGAACATACGAGACGCGGCTGCCGTCAGGGCTCCAGGCGACGCTCTCCGGTGCCCTGCCGGTAATGCCGCCTTCGGCAAATATCCCGGGGATGGTCAATGTCGTCGCCGGCGCATTTTGCCCCTGGATCGAAGGGGGAGCGGGCACATCCGCCTGTTGAGCAAACAGGGAGCAGGAAAGCGAAAGCGCGCAGAACCAGAAAACAGGGTTAAAGCTGGCAGTCTTCACATGCAGCTCCTGAGCAGTGCTTAGCGAATCACATCATGAGTCTTGCAGTGTAACAAGAGAAGAGCAGGACCAACCACTCCACCGGAGACGCAGGGAGTAATCACAAGCTCGGCTTCCCGCATGATGGCGTTCTACGCCCGCAGATAAATTGCAGAGCGATGCGGGAGTAAACTTCCGCGCCCTTGAGACGTTGTCTTCTCTTTACCCTAATGAGCTTTCTCTGCGCCTCTCTGTGGTGAACACTTCTATGTTTCTAAAGCCTTGCGCTCCCAGCCTGCGAGATTTGCGCCGGCTTCATAGGTGCTTTGCAGGAACTCCAGCAGGGCCGTGCGGGGCAAAGCGGCGGTCCGCACCTCGTCATACATCAGGATGAACTCGCCCAGTTGCCGGTCGTAAAAGGCGGCAGCGGGCCGGACGGAAGATTGGTCGAATCCCTTTGGCTGTGGGGCGGCATAGGCATAGAACGCCGGGCCGGCGATGTTGCCGCTACCCGGCCAAAAGCCCGCACTGATGACCTCATGAGAGTAGGCCTCGCGGGTAACCGCGTCGGCGCCCTCCCGCTCCGGCGCCCGCCTGCCGGAGAACCTTGTGACGCACAGATCGAAGCTTCCCCAGAAGAAGTGCACCGGGCTGCATTTCCCGATGAAACCTGCCCTGAACTCCTTCAGGACAGCATCTACACTCACCAGAATCCGCCAAAACCTGAGGGCAAATTCGGGGTCGTAGGAGGCATGCGTGAGGTCCTGGTCAAAGCGAATCGGGCTGGGGAATTCGACCGGCATCGGCCAGATTTTTACCTCGATGCCGAGGGAATGCAGGCTGCCCACGAATTCCTTGTAGAAATCGGCCACCGGACGCGCAGTCAACTCCAGTAACCGGGTGCGTCCATCATCCATGTGGATCGCGAGCTGATGGGAGATGAAGTCGAATTCAATATCAAAGAGGCGGTCGCCGTAGCGCATGGATTGGCTCGCCAGCCCGCGGGCAGTCACATACAGCGTCACATTCCACCAGTGATTTACCTTTGGAGTCAGCGCGAGCTGGACTTTCCCTACGACCTCCATCCACATATGGAGCGTGTCGCAGGTATCTTGCCAGCTTTCGAGCGGGAGTGACGGCCAATCGCCAAGAGACGGCGGTTCGATGGAGGCGCGAAGAACGCTCACGTTCAATCCTCTCCTGAATTATGCACCACGATGACGAGAGGAGTGGAAACATTTCAGATTGATCGAACACCTCTGAATGGCCGAGCGCAACTGGTTCTATGCTCGGCCAGACACCTTCTCGGCCCCGGAAGCGGCAACATGCTCGTTAACCCGATCCAGGGCAAGGCCGAGATATTGGGCCGCGTTATTGAAGCAGATATTCTCAATCATTCCGCCAATTAACTCCTCACAATCGGGGAGCTGGCCACTTTCCATTTCGCTGCCCAGCATATTGCAGAGTACGCGACGGAAATATTCATGCCGGGGATAAGACATAAACGACCGCGAATCGGTCAGCATCCCGATAAACCGTGAGAGCAGCCCTGTGTTGGAAAGCGCATTGATCTGCCACTCAATCCCCTCTTTCTGGTCCAAAAACCACCAGCCGCTGCCAAACTGGATTTTGCCCGCTGTGCGGCCATCCTGAAAATTGCCGGCGATAGTGGCGAAGAGGTAATTGTCCCTGGGATTAAGGTTGTAGAGGACGATTTTTGGCAGGGCATTGTCCTGGTCCAGACGATCGAGGTAGCGGACCAGCGCCTCAGCCTGCGGCCAGTCCCCCATGGAATCGAAGCCGGAATTGGGGCCCAGCTGCCGGTACGCTCGAGTGTTGGCGTCGCGCAGGGCGCCGAGATGCAGTTGCTTGGTCCAGCCCTTTTCCGCATCAAGCTGTCCAAAAAACAGCATCATGAAAGAAGCGAAGCGCGACTGCTCTTCAGGTGTAGCGGCTTGGCCGGCCCGGACTTTGTCGAAGATCGCTGCGGCTTCCCGCTCGCTGCAAAAATCGGCAAAACAGTGTTTCAGGCCATGATCGGAAAGACGGCAGCCCACCTGGTGAAAATCCTCGTGGCGCTTTCGCAGCGCCGCCAGCAGGTGGGAGAACCGCGGGACATCGATGTTCGCGGCTGCCGCCAGCCGGTCGATCCATGAATTAAAAGCCGCGGGAAGATGTACGTTGAGGACGCCGTCGGGACGGAAGGCCGGGTAGACCCGGGTCGGCAGGTTGGACGCGGCGATTTTCTTGTGGTTGTCGAGTGAATCCGTGGGATCGTCGGTCGTACACAAAGCCCTCACCTGGAATTTTTTTAGAATGTCGTGGGCCCTTAGTCCCTCCTCGGCGAGCAGCGCGTTGGCGCGCTTCCAGATCGATGGAGCGGTGCTCTCATCCAGCAGCTCGTCGATCCCGAAGTGCCGCTTCAGCTCCAAATGGGTCCAGTGATAAAGCGGGTTTCGCAGCGTGTGCGGGACGGTACGCGCCCAGGCAAGAAATTTTTCATAGGGAGCGGCATCGCCGGTGCAGTATCGCTCGGCAACTCCATTGGTCCTCATCGCCCGCCATTTGTAGTGGTCGCCTTCCAGCCAGATCTCAAAAAGGTCCTTGAATTGCCGGTTCTCCGCGATGTCAACCGGGGAGAGATGGCAATGATAGTCAAGCACCGGTTGTTCGGCGGCATACTTCCAGTAGAGTTTTTTTGCGGCTTCGCTCTGCAATAAAAAATCGTCGTCAATGAAGGACGTTTTCGGCATGGATGCGTTTCCCCTTCAGGATCTATCAGGACTATTGTAACGAGGACGCCGCTCCATCGCACTTTCATGCGATTCAATGAGGGCTGGGCGACCGCAAGTAATGTGGTTTGCAGGCATCGAGGCGAGCAGCAAATCGCAATTGACAAAGCAGCGGGATTCCTTTAGTTTTTCTCTTCAAGTAAACGATTACTCTTATTTAAAACCTGGCCACACAAAAGGCTTGAGGCGGAACCATGTTGTTGCAGGCCCTGCGCGAAGAAGTGCTGGAGGCGAACCTGGAATTGGTGCGCCGGGGCCTGGTGCTTTATACTTTCGGCAACGCCAGCGGTATCTCGCGGCAAGAGAACCTGGTCGTAATCAAACCGAGCGGGGTCGCATACGAGCAGCTCAAGCCGAGCGACATGGTCATTACCGATCTCGATGGCTCCATCGTCGAGGGCAAGTTGCGTCCTTCTTCCGATTTACCTACCCATCTGGTCCTCTATAAGGAATTTCCGAAAATTGGGGGCGTGGCCCACACCCATTCGGAGTATGCAACATCCTGGGCGCAGGCCTGTAAGCCCATCCCATGTTTCGGGACGACCCATGCGGATTACTTTCATGGAGCGGTCCCGGTGACTGCGGTGATGAAGAGAGAAGAGATCGACACCGAATACGAAAAAAATACCGGGCACATGATAGTCCGCGCATTTGAGCGCCTGGACTATGCGGCGGTGCCAGCGGTCCTGATCGCGAACCACGGCCCAGTCTGCTGGGGGCCGGACCCGGCGGCGGCGGCGCACAATGCAGTCATTCTGGAGGCGGTGGCCCGGATGGCTTATTTCACCATTGGAATCAGGTCCGAAGCGCAGGGCATCGCGCGCGAGCTGCACGACAAGCATTACCTCAGGAAGCATGGAAGCAGCGCTTATTACGGGCAGGTAAGGAAAGAAAAATGATGCCAGCTATGGCGGTTTTGTCCGCGGCAAGGCTTGTGCATTTGTCCGCGGTCGATGGGACAATCATTGTCTTCTATTTCGCGTTGGTGCTGGCAATCGGCTGGTATCTGCGCGGACGAGCGAATACCGGCAAGGATTTCTTCCTGGCCGGCCGCGAGATGACGGCATGGATCGCCGGCTTAAGCTTTCTCTCCGCAAACCTGGGATCGCTGGAGCTGATGGGTTGGGCGGCGGCGGCCTACCAATACGGCATTCTCGCGACTCACTGGTACTGGATCGGGGCCATCCCGGCGATGTTATTCCTCGGCCTCGTCATGATGCCCTTCTACTACATCTCCAAGACCCACTCCGTCCCGGGCTATCTGAAGCTGCGTTTCGGCGAATCCAGCCGCACCTTGTCCGCGGTCTCGTTCGCCTTTATGACGGTGCTGATGAGCGGCATCAATATGTACTCGATGGCGCTGGTCATGAAGGTGGTGCTGGGCTGGGACATCCACTTCAGCATCTGGGTTTCTTCCCTCACCGTCGCCATTTACGTGGCCCTGGGTGGCCTGCGCTCCGCCATCTTCAATGAGGTGCTGCAATTTGTACTCATCTGGGCGGGAGCGGTCCTGATCCCGATTCTGGGATTGATCGAAGTGCATGGCTGGACGAACCTGAAGCTGCAGATCGCGCGCAACGCGTCGGCAGAATATACCCACCTCTGGTCCACGCTGGGGACATTCAATGGCAATCCGATGGGAATTCATTGGACCGGCATCGTCTTCGGCTTGGGCTTCGTGATTTCCTTCGGCTACTGGACCACCGACTTTCTTGTGGTGCAGCGCGTCCTCGCCGCGAAAGACCTGCGTTCGGCGAAGATGGCGCCGATCATTGGCGCGGCCTTCAAAATGATGGTGCCCTTCATCGTGATCCTGCCGGGGTTGCTGGCGCTGGCGGTATTGCCGATGAAGCTGGTGGGCGAAGGCGCGGCGGTTGCGGGCAGCGGCCACAGCTACAATGAAGTATTGCCACTGATGCTGGCGCGGTATTGCGGTCCTGGCCTGCTCGGCCTCGGAATCACCGCCTTGATTGCCGGCTTCATGTCGGGCATGGCCGGCAATGTGAGCGCCTTTACCACCGTCTGGACGTATGACATCTATGCCGCCCTGATCAATCGCGAGGCGAGCGATCATCATTACGTCAACATGGGCCGCTGGTGCACGATTGTCGGCGTGTTGATCAGCGTTGGCACGGCATATCTGGTGATGTCGTTTGCCAGCATTATGGACTACGTGCAGGCGCTGTTCAGCTTCTTTATCGCGCCGCTCTTCGGGACGGTGGTTCTGGGAATGCTGTGGAGGCGCGCGACCCCGGCAGGCGGATTCTGGGGGTTGCTGGCCGGGACGGTCTCTTCCATCGGTATGTGGGCCTGGGTGAAATTGAATCCCAAGGCGCTGGCCTACGTGGCCCTCTCCGCAAATGCCAAAGACATGGCGGAGAACATGTATCGGGCGCTATGGTCCTGGATCATCTGCGTGCTGGTGACTGTGATCGTGAGTTATGCGACCAAACCGAAGCCGGAGAGCGAATTGGAAGGGCTGGTGTATGGCGTAACCGCAATCCCGCGCGAAACCGATATGCCGCTCTATCAGCGCCCGGTATTCTGGGCAGTGGTGGTATCGGTAGTATTTGTGGTGTTCAATATTTTAGTCTGGTAAGAATTCAGGAAAACTGTGGTGGAAAACATGCAACAAGGCGAGATTTCGATCTGGTTCTTTATTGGAATTTCCCTGCTGGGGAACGGCTTGCTCATCGTAGCGGCAGGAATCCGGGAACTTCTTCATCCGCCCGAAAATCCAGTGGTATTGTTCCACCTTCACGCCAACCTGTGGTGCGGCTCGGTGCTGCTGTTGCTGGGAATCTTTTACTGTTTGAGATTCGCGCCCAGACGGCAATCCTAAGGCGGGACCTTTTCAATTTTAGGGAGTTTTATGTCGGAAAAAAAAATGACCATGGGCCTGATTGTGGGCAATCGTGGTTTCTTTCCCGATCACTTGGCAAAAAGTGGGCGGGCAGAGATGCTGCGTGTACTCCAGGCGGCGGGTATGGAGGTGGTGGCGCTCACGCCGGAGGAGAGCAAATATGGGGCAGTGGAGACGCGCGAGGAGTCGCGCCGCTGCGCCGAGCTCTTCAGGAAAAACCGCGAACGCATTGATGGCGTCATCGTCACGCTGCCGAATTTCGGCGAGGAACGGGCGATTGCGGACACGCTCCGCTGGGCCGACCTGGACGTGCCAGTATTGATTCAGGCTACGCCCGACGAGCCGGCCAAGATGACCATCGCTTTTCGCCGCGACAGCTTCTGCGGCAAGATGTCCGCCTGCAACAACCTGAAGCAGTACGGGATTCCTTACTCGATCACTACGCTGCATACGGAAAGTCCGGACTCCGCTGAATTCGCCAAAGACCTGGAATGGTTTGCAGCAGTATGCCGTGTGGTGAACGGCTTCCGCAATTTGCGCGTAGGAGCGATCGGCGCGCGTCCCGCGGCATTCAATACGGTGCGCTACAGCGAGAAGATCCTGGAATCGCAGGGCATCTCGATTGAGACCCTCGATCTGTCGGAGGTCCTGGGACGTATCGACCGGATGAAGGACGGCGACGATCGGGCGCAAGCCAAGCTGGCGGCGATCCGCAAGTATGTGAATACCGGCAGCGTACCGGAGGCGGCATTGCTGAAAATGTCAAAGCTGGGCGCTGTAGTCGATGAGTGGATGGCAGCCACCCAAGTCACGATCAGCGCGGTGCAGTGCTGGACCTCGATTGAGGAGAACCTTGGCGTGGTGCCCTGTACGGTAATGAGCATGATGAGCAATGAGCTGCTGTCGAGCGCCTGCGAGGTGGATATCTGCGGGGTGCTGGGCATGCATGCCCTGCGGCTCGCCTCGGGCACTCCGTCCGCGCTGCTCGATTGGAACAATAACTATGGTTCAGACCCGAACAAGGCCGTCTGCTTCCACTGCTCCAACCTGCCCAAGCACTTCTTCCGTTCAGTGAAGATGGATTTTCAGGAGATCATCGCCGGAACCGTCGGCAAAGAGAACACCTTCGGCACCTGCGTGGGACTGATCAAGCCGGAGAAGATGAGCTTCGCGCGCTTCTCCACCGACGATACCTCGGGCAAAATGCGGGGCTACGTGGGCGAGGGCAGATTCACCGACGACTCGTTGAACACCTTCGGCGGCGCTGGGGTGGTCGAGATCCCGAAGATGCAGAAGCTGCTGCGCTACAT
>CAZONJ010000109.1:0-8674 GCA_964581225.1 uncultured Terriglobales bacterium
CAGACTTCGAATCGTCTTCCCGGACGGCATGAATATGCCCGTCCTTCTGCTCCAGTTTTACGCCGGAAGGAAGGTGGGTCTGCACCGTGCCCTTCGGTCCCTGCACGGAGACGGTGTTTCCCTGCACGTTCAACTTTACGTTCGCGGGCACCGGAATCGGTTTTTTTCCAATACGTGACATTCCAAATCCTCTTTCGAGTCCCTCACTCCGGCCATTCCGGCCGGATGAGTTCCACGTTCCGAATCATTCTTGGCGAGGGCGAATCGAAAGCGCTCCCGCAAACTACGTTAGTAAATCTCGCACAATACTTCGCCGCCCACGCCCTGACGGCGGGCCTGGCGTCCGGTCATCACGCCCTTGGGAGTGGTGAGGATATTGATCCCCAATCCGCCCAGCACGCGCTGGATTTCGTTGTGGCCCACATAGACGCGGCAGCCGGGGCGCGAGACGCGGTTGATGCAGCTGATCGGCGAGGCGTTGTTGGCGCCATATTTCAAATACAGCCGCAGCACCTTTTTGCCGTCTTCTTCGGTGGTCTTGTAATTGGCGATATAGCCTTCTTCCTTCAGAATACGGGCGATCTCGACCTTCAGCCTGGAGGTGGGGACGTCAAGCTTCTGGTGCCGCGCATGGATCGCATTGCGGATGCGCGTCAGTAAATCTGCGACCGGATCGGTCAAATTCATCTTTATCTCCTGATTATCGTCACCCGTTTGCTCCCGCTTGGCGGGAGAACCTGCCGTGACGTACTGCCTGGGCCGCTAGTTCAGCCCTGATGCCGCTATTTCTTCTTCCTCCAGCCGCCCGGCTGGAATGCCGCCGCTTACCAGGACGACTTGGAGACGCCGGGGATCTCTCCCTTGAGCGCCAGCCCGCGGAAGCACAGCCTGCATATCCCGAACTTGCGCAGGTAGGCGCGCGGGCGTCCGCAGAGCTTGCAGCGGTTGTGTTGCCGGCTGGAAAACTTCGGCTTTTTTGCGTCCTTCACTCGTTTTGCGGTAGTTGCCATGTATGTCCTTTTTCTACAAAACTCTTAGGCGGCCCGGAAGGGCATGCCGAAATGCTTGAGCAGCGCTCGCGCCGTGTTATCGTCCTTGGCGGTGGTCACAATCGTGACGTTCATGCCCTTCTGCTTGTCCACCTTGGCGTAATCGATCTCCGGAAAGATCAGCTGGTCGCGCAGCCCCAGGGTGTAATTGCCGCGCCCATCGAACGACTTTGTGGAAACTCCGCGAAAGTCGCGTACGCGAGGCAGCACCACATTCACCAGCCGGTCGAGGAACTCGTACATACGGTCGCCGCGCAGCGTGACCATCGCGCCGATCGCCTGACCTTCGCGCACCTTGAATTGCGCGATCGACTTCTTCGCCTTGGTGACGACCGGCTTCTGCCCGGTAATCTGTCCCAGCTCGTTGACCGCCGGATCCAGCAGCTTGGGGTTCTGGGTCGCCTCTCCAATGCCCATATTGATCACAATCTTATGGACGTGCGGGACCGCCATGGGGTTCTTCAGCTGCAGCTCCTTTTGCAGAGCCGGCGCAATTTCCTTGTTAAATTTTTCTCTAAGCCTTGCCGCCATCTTCCTTCTCAACTCTCTTCACGGTTGCGGGAGGCCTTGGCGTCCAACGCTCCGTGAATACTTTTCTCTTCTTGCCCGATTTATTTGTCGAGCACGGTATTGCATTTCCGGCAGACCCGGACTGTCCTCTTGCCCTGGCGGTCGTGGCCCACGCGGACCGGGCCGCAGGTGCCGCACACCAGCATCACGTTGGAGACAGCGATCGGGCTCTCCTGCTCCGCGATGCCGCCCTTAATGTTTTTCTGCGGGTTGGGCCGGACGTTCTTTTTCACCATCATCACGTGCTCGACCAGCACCCGGCCCTTCTCCGGAATTACGCGGAGCACGCGTCCTTCTTTGCCTTTATCGGGTCCGGTAATCACCTTGACCGTGTCGTTGCGACGAATATCCATTGATGTACTCATATGCAAAACTCTTGTCCTAAGTTAAAAACGCTCATTCATTCCCGGCTGCGCCGCCAATAACGAGGCGGCAATCACAATACTTCCGGGGCCAGGGAGACGATCTTGAGAAATCTTTTCTCGCGCAGCTCGCGGGCCACGGGACCGAAGACGCGGGTGCCCACCGGCTCGCCCGTTTCATTGATCAGCACCGCCGCGTTCTGGTCGAAGCGGATATAAGTGCCGTCGCGCCGGCGATGCTCCTTGCGGGTGCGCACGATCACCGCCTTCACCACGGTCCCTTTCTTTGCCGTCCCATCCGGGGAGGCCTCTTTCACGGCAGCGGTCACTACGTCACCGAGGCCGGCGATCAGGCCGGTGGAACCGCCGAGCGGCAAAATCATCTGGAGCTTGCGCGCCCCGGAGTTGTCCGCCACCTCTAGCATGCTTCTCATCTGCACTGCCATATTCGTTCTCCCAACTTGCCGCCGGGCATCCAGCCTCCCCGGCCTCGAATCGAAAAAATCTTCAGCGCGCCCTTAGCGGGCGCGGCCGCCTGAACTAGCTCGCCTGCTGCTCCGCTGCCGCTTCCGGCAATGCCGAGCGGCGAATCACTTCCTTCAACCGCCAGCGCTTCAGCTTGGAAAGCGGGCGGGTCTCCACGATGCGGACCACGTCGCCGGTGCGGGCCGAGTTCTCCTCATCATGGGCATAGAACTTTTTGGATTGCGAGATCACGCGCCCATACTTGGGATGGGACTTGCGCATCTCCACTTCGACCACGATGGTCTTCTGCATCTTGGTCGAGACCACCTCGCCCACTTTTTCGTTGCGCCGCGAGGCCTGCGATTGACCGGTTGTCTGCGTCTCAGCCATGGCTTACTTCTTCTCCGTTCGGGCCTTTTTGGTGGCCGTCTTCTTCTTTGCTGCGCCCGTTTTTTTCTTTGCTGCGCCTGTGTTCTTTGCCTTTGTGGCACTGGCCGCCGGCTTTGCCGCCTGGGGCTGGGCTGCGCTTCCGCCATTGGCGGGCCTGCCCTCAATTCCGAGCTGGTGCTGCCGGGCAATCGTCTTAATGCGCGCCAGGTCCTTGCGCAGCTCGCGCAGCTTCTTCAATCCGCCCGCCTGTCCGGTCCTGGCCTGGAACTTGAGGCGGAAGAGCTGCTCGGTGGTCTCATGCTCCTGCTGCTGCAACTCCTGCGGGTTCAGGTTCCTGATCTTTTCCATTTCCATGATTAGTGCCCTTCCCGCGCTACGAATTTGGTCTTGATGGGAAGCTTATGCGAAGCCAGGCGCATTGCCTCCTGGGCGTCCGCCGGGGTCACGCCTTCCATCTCAAAGAGGATCTTGCCGGGACGGATCACCGCGACCCAGTGGTCGGGCGCTCCTTTGCCTTTACCCATACGGGTCTCGGCCGGTTTCTTAGTGATCGGCTTGTCCGGAAAAAGGCGCAGCCAGACTTTTCCGCCACGCTTCACGAAGCGGGTCATGGCGACGCGGCTCGCTTCAATCTGACGATCGGTGACATAGCCGCATTCCATGGCCTTCAACCCATAGTCTCCAAAGGAGAGCTCGCTGCCGCGCCACGCCTTACCCGTCATGCGCCCGCGCTGCTGCTTGCGGTACTTAACTTTTTTTGGCATCAACATAAAATCATTCCCGTCTTCCGTCTTGCATCATTCGGCATTCAGCGCTTTCTCATTCGCTTCGAGCGGCTGAATGCCGTGTTGCGAATGGCCGCTTAGAACGCGCTTCCCGCCGCCTGCGGCTCGCGTTTCTTCTGGGCCAGGATTTCACCCTTGTAAATCCAGGTCTTTACGCCAATCACGCCATAGGTAGTGCGCGCTTCGCTAAAGCCGTACTCGATATCGGCGCGCAAAGTGTGCAGCGGCAACCGCCCCTGCAGATACCACTCGGAGCGCGCGATCTCATTTCCGTTCAGGCGGCCCGATACCCGGACCTTAATGCCCTTGCATCCGAAGCGCAGCGCCGAATCCACCGATTTGCGCATGGCGCGGCGGAAGCCGACGCGCTTCTCCAGCTGGAGTGCGATCGATTCCGAGACCAGCTGCGCGTCCAGCTCCGGCTTGTGCACCTCCATGATGTCGATGAAGACATCGCGCTGGGTGCGCTTCTGCAGCTCCGCCTTCAGCTTGTCGATCTCGGCGCCCTTGCGTCCGATGATGATGCCCGGTCGCGCGGTCTTGATGATGATGCGCAGCTTGTTGCCGGGCCGCTCGATCTCCACGGCGCTTACGCCCGCGGCCTTCAGCTTCTCCCGCAATTCCGCCTTGAGCTTTACATCCTCGACCAGCAGCTTGTCGTAATCGCGCTCCACAAACCAGCGCGACTTCCACGGCTTGGTGTATCCCAGCCGAAACCCATATGGATGGACCTTCTGTCCCACAGTTTCCTCTCAGCTCCCTTTCTAAACAAAGGAAGAAAATCTCGATCTACTTCCTGCTTGTTGCCTTCTTTGCCGGGGCCTTCTTGCCTGCGGCCTTCTTCCTGGCAGCTTTCTTTTTTGCCGCTCCCGCAGTCTTGCCCTGCTTGGGCTGGGCCGCCGGCGCAGCTTCCGCAGTGACGACAGTCGCCACATTCGCCTCTTCAGGCCGGGCCTTCTCCGCCAGCGCGATCTCGATGTGGGCCATGCGCCGCTGATAGCGGTAGGCTCGGCCCATGGGCGCGGGGCGGATACGCTTCATGCGCGGACCATCGTTGGCGATCGCGCGCTTCACGTAGAGATTATCGACATCGACGTCCAGACCTTTTTCCTGCCCCATGTAGTTGGCGTTTTCGATCGCGGAACGCAGCAGCTTGCCAATTTCCGGGGCGATGCGCTTCTTGGTAAAGGCCAGCGTGTTCACCGCTTCTTCCACGCGCCGGTTCTTGATCAGGTCCAGGACCAGCCGCGCCTTCTGCGGCGATACCCGCTGAAAACGGGCGGAGGCGCGAAATTCTTGAGTTGCGAATTGCATATCTCTCTCCTACGCTCGCGGCGCGGGCTTGGCCGCGGTTTCAGTAGCGGCCCTCACCGAGTGCCCTTTGAAGGTGCGGGTCGGGCTGAACTCGCCCAACTTGTGCCCCACCATGTTCTCAGTGATGTACACCGGAATAAATTTCTTTCCATTGTGGACGGCGATCGTATGTCCCACCATGTCGGGGTGGATGGTCGAGCGGCGCGACCACGTCCGGACCACCTTCTTGTCGTTCGCGCGGTTCATCCCATCGATCCTCGACATCAGGTGGATATCGATAAACGGTCCCTTTTTTGTGCTGCGTGCCATATATCCAGTCTCAATCTTCTAATCGCTTCTTCCGAGCGATTGAGTCATTTTGCAATTCAAGAACCAGGAATTCGCCTTTTGAGTGAATGCCTGGTTCCCGATTGCCCAATTATTTCGTTCTCCGCGCCACAATGAACTTGTCGGTGCGCTTGTTGTTGCGCGTCTTGTAGCCGCGCGTCGGCTGCCCCCAGGGCGTAACCGGATGGCGACCGCCGGAGGTCTTGCCTTCACCGCCGCCATGCGGATGGTCCACCGGGTTCATGGAGACGCCACGGTTGGTGGGACGGATCCCCAGCCAGCGGGTGCGTCCGGCCTTGCCGATGGCCACATTCTCGTGGTCGGTATTGCCGACCTGCCCGATGGTCGCCATGCAATCGATCAGCACCTTGCGGGTCTCGCCCGAAGGCAGCTTCACCAGTCCGTAATCGCCTTCTTTGGCCACCAGCTGCGCCGAGCCTCCGGCGGAGCGCACCATCTGCGCCCCTTTACCCGGCTTGAGCTCGATATTGTGCAGGGTGGTGCCAGGCGGGATATTGCGCAGCGGCAGGGCGTTACCTACCAGGATGTCAGCGTCCTGCCCGCTCATCACGCTCTGCCCGACCTTCAATCCGAGCGGCTGCAGGATGTAGCGCTTCTCGCCATCGGCATAGGCAAGCAGCGCGATCCGCGCCGAACGGTTGGGATCGTACTCAATGGAGACCACCTTGGCCGGAATGCCGGCCTTGTCGCGCTTAAAGTCGATGACGCGGATCTTCCGCTTGTGGCCTCCGCCATGGTGCCACATGGTGATGTCACCGGCGTTGCGGCGTCCACCGGTGCGCAGCTTGATCTTGGTCAGCGGCTTATGCGGACGGTCGGTCGTGATCTCTTCGTTCGTCAGCGTAGTCTTGAAACGCAGTGACGGGGTTATCGGCCTGTATGTCTTAATTCCCATGTAACCAGCCTTCGGTTTTACTTTCTTTTCTTCTGTTAAGCGGTCCGGCCCATCAGGCCGCCGGATTGCGCCGCCTCAGGAGCATCCCAGCTGTTCGCCAACGGGAACGCTCTCAAGCGGTTTTACTAAATCTAAAGATTGTCGGCGTATTCCGGCATCTTTTCGCCGGCCTTCAAACGCACGTACGCCTTCTTCCAATCGGGACGATATCCCGCAAAGCGCCCGCGACGCCGTTCTTTACCTTCAAAATTGGCGGTGCGGACGGAATCGACCTTTACCTTGAAGACGGTCTGCACGGCCTGCTTGATCTCGGTCTTGGTGGCCTTCACATTCACTTCAAAAACCAGCGTGGATTCCGTCTCTTTCACTCCCAGGCCCTTCTCGGTAATGACCGGACGGCGGATGATCTGATAAGCGTTCTTCATTATGCGACCTCCGCTTTGCGCTTCGAAGCCGTCTTCTTCAGCGACTCCTGCAATTTCTCGATGGCCGGGCGGGAGAAGATGGCGCGGTCATAGCGCAGCAGATGATACGGATGGACCTCATGTCCTGCGACCAGCTCCACTCCATCCAGGTTGCGCGAGCTCAGCCACAGATTTTTACTGTGCTGGCGGTTCTCCGGCTCCAGGTTGGCAACCAGCAATGCGGTCTTGTCCACCTGGATATCGTCGAGATGCTTGCGCAGGTCTTTGGTCTTATGGGAAAGCACTTCGAGGCTCTCGACCACCGTCAGCTTGCCATCGGCCAGCTTGGCCGCCAATGCGGAGCGCAATGCCCCGAGCAGCTTCTTTCGGGGGAAAGCGTAGTCATAGGAGCGGGGCTGGGGGCCGTGAACGGTGCCGCCATGCCTCCACAGAGGAGAGCGGATCGAACCTACGCGCGCGCGGCCCGTGCCCTTTTGCTTCCACAATTTCTTGCCCGATCCCGAGACCAGCTTTTTGTTCTTAGTGGCATGGGTGCCGGCACGCTGAGAGGCGCGATAATGATTGACCGCCTCCCACAGCAGGTCTTCATTCACCTGGCCGAAGATTTCATCGGCCAGTTCGAAGGAGCCTACCTTCTTTCCGGTTAAATCGATTACATCAATATTTGCCATCGTCTTTTCTCGTTTGGCACAGCCGGCCTCGGCCATGCGTTCAATGTCCTTCTTACTTCTTGGCCTTGCCAGCCGCGGCTTTCTTGGCTGCCTTCAATGGATCGACCGTGGTTGCGCCGGCAAATCCCCGACGCTCGCGCGGCGGGTGCTTGGCTTTCTGGATCACGATGTATCCGCCTTTGGGACCGGGCACAGCGCCCTCCACCATCAGCAGGTTCTCTTCAAGATCGATGCCGAGCACTCGCAGGTTGCGCACCGTGACCCGATCCACGCCCATGTGGCCGGACATGCGCTGCCCGGGAAAGGTGCGCGAGGGAAACGACGAAGCGCCGATCGAACCCTGCACCTGGAACATATGGCCGTGCGATTTCGGGCCACCACCAAAATGGTGGCGCCGGACTACGCCGGCAAAGCCTCTTCCCTTGCTGGTGCCGATTACATCGACAAACTTGTCGCCGTCAAAGATGTCCACCAGGACCTTGTCTCCGACCTTCACCGCGCCATTGGCGGGCTGCGCCGGATCTTTGCCCTCGGCAAGATTGGCGGCCGCTTCGCTCGCGCTGGTGACCGCAATCTCCTTCAAAAACTTCACTGGAGGAACATTGTTCTTGGCGAAGTGACCGGCCATCGCCTTGGTCACGCGCGAGCCCTTCACGAACTCCACCAGGCCAACCTGCACCGCGTCATATCCATCTTTTGCGGCGGTCTTGCGCTGCGTGATCACGCATGGTCCAGCCTGCAGGACGGTGATGGGATGGACCTCGCCCTTCTCATCGAAGACCTGCGTCATGCCGACTTTCTTTCCCAGAATTCCGTTTACCATTTTCTTTTCTCCTCATCATCCCGCTACGAGCGGGACTGTAGGTTGTTTTTTCCTGCGCGCCTACCGCGCCGGGATGCAAGCCATTCTTATTTCTGGAAGGCCTTGATCTCGACATCCACGCCTGCGGGAAGGTCGAGCTTCATCAAAGCGTCCACCGTCTGCTGGGTTGGCTCGAGAATATCGAGCAGACGCTTGTGGGTGCGGATCTCAAAGGCCTCGCGCGATTTCTTGTCCACGTGCGGGGAGCGCAGAACGCAATACTTGTTCTTGACCGTCGGTAAAGGAATGGGGCCGGCCACCTGCGCCCCGGTGCGCCGCGCCGTCTCAACGATTTCACCGGTCGATTGATCGAGCACGCGGTAATCGTATGCCTTCAACCGAATGCGTATTCTCTGTCCAACCATAATTTCAATCTCTCAAAGATCTGGTAGCTGTAAGTCGCTACGTTACTGGGCCGGGAAATCGTCGTTCCCCGGCTCCGGTTGTTATCGCCTCTACTTCAGAATCTCGCTGATGGTACCGGCGCCCACGGTGCGTCCGCCTTCGCGGATGGCGAAGCGCAGCCCCTTCTCCATGG
>CAZONJ010000110.1:0-8586 GCA_964581225.1 uncultured Terriglobales bacterium
AGCGGTATCCAGAAGACCGGCTTATGGGCCAGGTACGCGGCAGGTTCCAGGATTTCGTGCGTGTCCTGCGGGGGCTGCTTAAATGCGCCGTTGAAAGCGAGTTGCTTCCCTCCGGCGGACAAGAGCTGCTGCTCGAAGTCGAGGCCGTCGCGATAGGGATAAATCAGCGATTCGCGCAACATCAGCGGGGCGCGGTCAAGCATGGGAGAATCCCCGGTCTTGCCCATCGCATCGCGCATGGTTTTGCCGATCTGGGGAGAATCGGCAAGCGTGTGCCCGCTGGGCCGGAGCATATAATCCACCAGCACCACCATGGCTTGACCCTCCGCCACCGCGTCCCGCGCCATCGACTCTTCATCTTCGTCGTACTCAAAACGTTCGTCTTTCTTTTTATGAGGATCGTGCAGATCGGACCATTTCTTTAAATCGTAGTTCTGGTCTTGCAGGGCATGGGTGAGTTCATGGGCGAGCACCGGCTGCTGGGCCTCGGCGTCGACCCAATCCAGCAGATAGATGGTTTTAGTATTTACGTCGTAATATCCCGCGACCTGCTCGCGCAGCAGTCCCACCAGAAACGTATGCAGATCGAAATCGCGGGGCAGCAGCCCGAATTTCTTCAGCACAATCTCGGAGCGCTCCAGGCGCTTCGCGTCTTCATCGTCTTTCATCCGGCTCTCGACGTATTTCTGCACCACATCGCGATTCACCAATTCACGTTTTACCGAATGCTGGATGGCAAATCCGGTATCGCTGCTGGCAAATTTGAAGATCTCATCCACGGAAGCAAAGAGCGTCTTCGCCTCTTCAGGGGACATATGCGTCTCCTGCTTTTCGCCAGAGGAAGGCTTTTGTTGCGAGGAATCCTGCACCTGGACTCCAATGCCGCCGGAAGGGGCGCTCTGGCTGCCTTGCTTGGGTGATTGCGGAGTGGCGAGTGAACAAAACGCCAGCAGCGGAGCGAGAAACCACGTTTTGCGAAGAGTATTCATTCTCTTACGAGCGTATATGGAGAGAATCGTACCTGCAAGGTGACAGGCGTAATGGAAGGCAGGATAATAGGAGTCGGACGCAGCAGGATCCCATGTCTGAGAGTGAACTGAAACAACGGGCCTCGCAGTATTTCCGCCAGGCCTATGAGCACCAGAAGAATGGCGAGTACGAAGAGGCGATCGAGCTCTATACTCATTCCATCGAGGCTTACCCTACGGCGGAGGCCTACACCTTCAAAGGCTGCGCCTACTCCCATCTGGGCAATTACGAACAAGCCATTCAGGAATGTAAGAAGGCCATCCGGGCAGATCCGGAGTTCGGCAAACCCTACAACGATATCGGCGCATATTTGATCGAGCAGGAACGCTGGCAGGAGGCCATCCCCTGGCTGCAAAAGGCGACCGCTGCCTCTCGCTATGACGCCCCCTGCTCTCCCTACTGCAATCTGGGGCGGGTTTACGAGCGTCTGCGCAGCTGGAAAAAAGCCCAGGAGTGTTATGCCCGCGCCGTCGCCGCGGACCCGCAATATCTGGTCGCATTGAAGGCGCTGAAGCGGCTCCAGGCATTATGGAACTGATCTGCTGATTATCTTGCGGCGTTCTGAAGCTGCTCTTCGACTTGCAGCCGTTGCCCGCTCCCAACCGTGACGGTCTTCTGGACAGGTTTGAATCCGGGCATATCCAGGACCACGATGTAACTCCCGCGATCAAGCTCCAACTCGACCGGGGTGCGCTTCTCCAGCCTCATCCCGTTGATGATGACGTTTGCGCCCTTGGGTTCGGTTTTAATCTGCAGGCGGGCCACATTTCCGGAGAGGCCGCCAAAGATCTTCTTAATGCCGCCACCGACTACCTTGATGGTGTCCGCGCGTCCCAGCGGCTTTAATTCCGGCGAGAAAGTGTAGTCCTCACCGGTCTTTAAGGTGGTATTGATGCTGGCGTCAAGATAGCCGTCCTGGTGCACCGTGATGGTATGCGCTCCATGCTCCAGGAACAGCTCCGCCGGGGAGACCCTTCCCGTATTCGCGCCGTCGACCAGGATGCTCGCTCCCGAAGGCGTAGCGTTTATATTAACCACGCTTCGGATCAGGGGGAGCCTCACACTCACGGTAGCCAGATGCTCTGCGGAAATATTCACCACCCGTGCTTCGGACGAAAAGCCTTCCTTATTGAGGACGACCCTGTGCGAGCCTGCCGGGACCGAGTCGATGGTCTGCGGAGTGCTTCCCATGGGATTGCCATCGAGTTCAATCTCAGCGCCGGAGGGGACAGAAGAGATAGAAAGTTCTCCCACCCCTCTAGCCGTCCGCCGCTTGACCGTAGCCACATTTTGGGTGTCGGTTGTCTCCTGATTTTCGGCAGAAGTGGCAGAGGAGTCGGCAGGGATAGAAGGGATGACCATCTGTGAATCGGCACTGGTCGAAGCCGCGTCCTGCGGCTGCACCTCCTGTGGACTCTTCACCTCAACCACTTCAGATACTGCCGCCTGCCTGTTGGTAAGGAAATGGAAGACGCCGGCAAAGATTGCCAGCAGGATAATGCCCAGCACCATGTATTGCCATTGGATGTGGTTTAAAACCGATGCCAGTGAAATCGCGGGCTTGGCGGCCTCCTTCGGCTGGACAGTTGGCGCTTTGGAAATCTTTGCGGGATCGCTGTTTGCCATTGGCTTGGTGGCGGGCGCTGGCGCTGCCGCAGTCGCCGTCTGGTCGGGCGTAGCCGCTGCCGTTGCCGCTGTGGGATTTACCGCAACCTGCCTGGCGCCTGATTTCGCCAACTCCAGGGCGGCGATAAATTCCTGATAATTTGCATAGCGGTCCTTAGGGTTCTTTGCCAGCCCTTTTAGGACTACTTTGGACACCTCTTCCGGGACGCGAGCGTGCGCCTTCGAGAGCGGGGTCGGGTGCAGGTCCGTGATATTGCGGTCTACCTCCGCGAGGTGCTTCCCGGCAAACGGGTTCCGGCTGGTGAACAATTCGTACAGAATGGTCGCGGCATGGAAGATGTTGGTGCTGCTGTCGATTGGCTTTTGCCTGATCTGCTCCGGGGAGAGGTAGTGCTCGTTTTCCAACCGTTTTGCCGGGATGGGAGAGACCACATGACGCTCCGGCAAGAGCCCGAAATCCAGCACCTTGAGCACGCCGCCGGTTTGCATTTTCAAATTGCAGGGATTCAGGCAGTGATGAAAAACACCCTTGCTGTTGGCATATTCCAGCGCGGACAAAAGCTGTTTGCCGATGGAAAACACCTCATTCAGAGGGACGCCATTGCTAAGAATATCGCGCAGCGATGGCCCTTCGATGAACTCCCACACCAGCGAGACTTTGAGTTCTTTATGTCCTCCGCCGAAGAGGCGCACGATATTGGGATGGTCGAGCATGCTGGCGTTGCGGGCTTCGGTAAGCACCTTCTGCAGCATGACGTTGGGATCTTCGACCCAATCGGGAAGATCGACAATGCGCAGCGCGACTATCCGGTTCAGCTTCTTGTCATTGGCTTTGAAGACGCTGCCGACGGTACCCCGGCTGAGCGCTTGGATCAACTCAAAGCGTTCGGCCTGCCCCTGAGAGCTCGATACAGCGCTTGCGGGTGTCTCTTCCATGTCCGCCACGAATCCGGTAGGAGGGTCAGCCTAAAGTCTACTTAACTGCCAGAAGAGAAGCCACTTACGAAGGTGCAATCACGCCCGTGTCACGAACTTGCCATTTTTCGATTGAATTCAGACGTGGGCAGCGAGCCTGCCCGCAATCCAATCGCCCGCTTCTCTCGTGCCCAGGTTGCCGCCAATGTCCTGCGTGGTCTTCTTCTGCCGGACCGATTCCAGGATCGCGGCGTTGATCCTGGCGGCCTCTTTTTCGAATCCCAGATAGTCCAACATAAGGGCGACAGTGGCAATAGCCCCTATGGGATTGGCAATGTTCTTCCCGGCAAATGGCGGCGCGGAGCCGTGGACAGGCTCAAACATCGAGGTGCGTCCCGGATGTATATTGCCGCTGGCTGCCATCCCCAATCCTCCCTGCAGAGCGGCGGCCAGATCGGTGATAATGTCGCCAAACATGTTGTTGGTGACGATCACATCGAACTGCTTTGGGTCGCGCACCATGTGCATGCAAAGCGCGTCCACATACATGTGCTGCGCGGCGATATCGCTGTACTCGGCGGCAACCTCCTTGAAGACGCGCTGCCACAGTCCGTGGGCATAGGTCATCACATTCGACTTGTCCGTCATCAGGACCTTCTTGCGCCCATGCCTGCGCGCATAATCGAAGGCATAACGGATGACCCGCTCCACCCCCTTGCGGGTATTCACATCTTCCTGGACGGCCACCTCGTCCGGCGTCCCTTGCTTGAATACACCGCCCACATCCACATAAGGCCCTTCAGTGTTTTCCCGCACTACCACGAAATCGATCTCTTCCGGCTTTACGTTTTTCAACGGGCAGAGCGATTCATCCAGGCACTTCACCGGACGGACATTCGCATATAAGTCCATCTTGAAGCGCATGCCCAGCAGGATGTCTTTGGCGTGAATGTTCGAGGGCACTCGCGGATCTCCCAGCGCGCCCACCAGGATGGCGTCAAAGTCGCGCCCCAGCATGGTGAATCCGTCGGACGGAATCGTAGTGCCGTCTTTTAAATAGCGATCGGCGGACCAGTCAAACTCCGTAAATGCTACTTCTGCGCCAGTGCTTTGCGCCACCTTCAGGGCCTGCGCGATCACCTCTTTACCGATACCATCGCCGGGAACCACCGCAATTCGCTTTTTGCCTGTGCTCACGCAAGAAACACTACCAGATCGAGGGCGGCGCAGTGAACCCGATATAATTTAAAATTCATCTATGCCCACCACGCCTCTCTATGAAACATTGCTCGCCTCCGGAGGAACCCCGGGGAGCTATAGTGGTGTGCGGACCATCGCTTCTTTTCGAGACCTTACCCCGGAATTTCGCGCCCTCACCACTGCATGCGCCGTCTACGATCTGGGGTGGAGGGCAAAGATCGTCGTCACCGGAGAAGACGGGCAACGCTGGTTGAACGGGATGGTCACCAACAACATCAAGGACCTGCCGGTAAATCGCGGGAATTATAACTTCCTGCTCAATCCTCAGGGCCGGATTCAGGGTGACCTCTACGTTTATAACCGGGGCGAATACCTGCTGCTCGATACCGAACGCTCCCAGGTGGAGGCGCTGCTGAAGATCTTCGACCACTACATCATCATGGACGACGTGGAGCTTACCGATGCCAGCGAGAAGATCACTGCCCTCGGGATCCAGGGGCCGGAGTGCCGCAAAGTGATGAAGCAGGCAGGAATCGACATCCCGGAGCTGGACGCCATGCAGCTCGTTGACCTTAGCTGGCAGGAGGTGGGCATTTCGGTCACTCGCATGGCCAGCGAAGACTATGAGACCTATGAAATCTGGGCCGGCCCCGCCAATATTGCAGCGATTTGGAATGCGCTGCTCCAGGCCGGAGCAACCCCCGTGGGCGCCGAGACGCTGGAGAAATTCCGGATAATGATCGGCTTTCCTAAATACGGCGCGGACATCCGCGAACGCGACCTGCCCCAGGAGACCGGGCAGACCCATGCCTTAAATTTTTCCAAGGGCTGTTATGTAGGTCAGGAAATAGTAGAGCGCATCCGCTCCCGCGGCAATGTTCATCGTACCTTTAAAGGCTTCTCCTTTGCCGGTGAGGAGCCCGCGCCGGGAACCAAGCTGCGCTCCGAGGGCAAAGAAGTCGGCGAGATCACCAGCATCGCGCGCGTACCCTCGATTCATGGAAGCGCAGACCGCGTGCTCGGCCTGGGGTACATCCGGCGGGAAGCGCTGGAGCGCAAAGGCAGGA
The DNA here is from genome assembly GCA_964581225.1 of uncultured Terriglobales bacterium. Lineage (GTDB taxonomy): Bacteria > Acidobacteriota > Terriglobia > Terriglobales > Acidobacteriaceae > CAYTQA01. The sequence goes on from CAZONJ010000110.1 coordinate 5,838, forward strand.
TTGAATATGACGGCGGCGAGGCCCAGCCGGCGGAAGTCCCTTTTTCATTACAGTAACCAGTTTCAGTAAGGTGTGATTTATGGCAGAGAAAAAACAGGATTTTGTTGTAACCGATCGCAGGAAGTTTACCGAAGAAGGCGAGCTGCGCCCAGATACTCCGGCTGAAGAACCCCGGGTTGAGGAGCCAAAGCCCCTCGCTGCCGGCAAAGGCAAAGAAGCTGGCAATATGCCGGAGGCGGCCCAGCCCTCCGGGCCATCGCAGGCCGAGCACTCCGCGCAGAAGCAGGCCTATCACGAATCGGGCAAGCGCATTGACCAGGCGATTGGCAGCCAGGGCCAGATCGATCCCAAAGAATTCGAGATGAGCTTCGAGCGCCTGATCGGGTCTTTATATATGACGGCGCTGGTGCAATTGGGCGCCATCCAGGAAGAAAACAAGCCGGTGCAGCCGGACATTATCGGCGCCCGGCAGACCATCGATACTCTCAGCCTTCTCCAGGATAAGACAAAAGGCAATCTCACCAGCGCCGAGCAGAACCTTCTGCAGAACGCCCTCTTCGAGCTGCGCATGGCATTTGTGGAAATAACCAATTCCCTGACCAGGCCTCCGCAAAATCCGGGCCTCTCCGGAGCTGGAGTCAAAAGATAAATGAGGGCCGTTCTCACCGTCCTGGGGAGTGGCACCTCGATGGGGGTCCCGACCATTGGCTGTAGCTGCAATGTCTGCATCTCCGCCGATCCCCATGACCGTCGCACCCGGCCTTCGGTGCTCATCGAGTACAACGATCATGTGGTGATGATCGACACCACGCCGGACTTTCGCGAGCAGGCGATCCGCGAAAAGCTGACCCGATTGGACGCCATCCTCTATACCCACGGACATGCCGACCACGTGCTCGGGCTGGATGATGTGCGGCCTCTGAGCTTCCGCCACGCCAGCAGGATCCCGCTCTATGCCGACGATCCTACCGCCCGGGTGCTGGAGAGAATGTTCGAATACATCTTCAATCCGACCTATGAATATGGAAGCCTGGCGCGCGTCGAGATGAACCGGCTGAACGGCCCGGTAGAATTATTCGGCGCGGTATTCCGGCCGGTGCAAGTGCTACATGGCAAGAACCCGATCCAGGGGTATCGCTTCGGCTCCGCCGCCTACCTTACCGACTTCAGCAGCATTCCCGAAGAGAGCATGAGTGAGCTGCGTGATCTCGACCTTCTGTTTCTCGATGCCTTGCGCCATAAGCCCCATCCCACGCATTCCACGCTGGAAGATTCACTGAGGATCGTAAAGGAGCTGAAGCCGAAGCGGGCCTTTTTCACCCACATGTCCCACGATCTGGGGCACGAAGAGACCAATGCCCGCCTTCCTCACGATGTGCGGCTCTCCTACGATGGATTGAAGCTGGAGTTTGAAATCTAAGCTATGCGCGTCTTTCGCCATCTCGATGAGATTCCGCCCATCTTCGGTCCCACGGTGTTGAGCATCGGAAACTTCGATGGCGTGCATTGCGGGCATCGCAAGGTGCTGGGAGAGGTAGTTACACGCGCCCGGGCCCTGGGCGCCCAGGCGGTCGCCGTGACCTTCGACCCTCATCCGACGCGTGTTCTGCGTCCGGAGGCTTCGCCCAAACTTATCGCTCCGCTTCCTCTCAAGCTCAAGCTGCTGGAATCGACCGGCCTGGATGCGGCGCTCGTGCTTCCCTTTACCTCCGAACTCTCCGCCACAGCCCCCCAGGATTTTGCCCAGCGGATCATCGCGGAAAAGCTGCAGGCGCGCGAGGTGCATGAAGGCGCCAGCTTCCACTTCGGACATCGGGCGGAAGGAAATGTGGAGCGTCTCGCCGAATTTGGACAGAAATTCGGTTTTCGCGTTGTCGCATATCGCGAGATGCAGCTCCGTGGCGAGACCGTCTCCAGCAGCCGCATTCGTCAACTTTTATTGCAGGGGAGAGTAGGCCGGGCCCGCACTCTGCTGGGAAGGAACTTCAGCATTTTCGGCGCTCCCGCCAGTGGACGAGGCTATGGCTCGCGCTACACCGTTCCCACTATCAACCTTGCTCCCTACCCGGAGCTGGTTCCGGCGAATGGCGTCTACATTACGCAAACCCATGTCGCAAACGAGAGCTTCGATTCCGTCACCAACATCGGGGTGCGCCCCACATTCGGAGAGCCTTCTTTTGCCATAGAAACTCATCTGCTCAACTTTCGTCCTCTGGCTTTATCGGAGACGACGAACATCGAGATCAAATTTCTGAAATGGCTCCGTCCCGAGATGAAATTCCCTAACGCGGAGGCCCTCCGCGAGCAGATTGGTCACGATGTGCAGCTCGCGCAACGCTACTTTCGTCTGCAACAGCGGCTGGTTTCAACAAGCCCTCGCCCGGCAACGCCTCTTCCCTGATCCTGGGCCTCGCAACTTACATTAAATAATGGCAATAATGTCCTTGAGGAATCGAGCAGGATAGCTGGTGAGCGGAACCCTATGTCACTGTTGGACCCTTGCGATCGAAGCGCGGGCGGAATCTTTTGAATATTTAATTTGTTCTTTCTGTGTGCTTGTCTATCTCTGTGGTGACTCCTCTGCCACTTTGACTCCTCTGCCACTTATCAGGACTCAAAGGTTCAAGATCACGTGTCAGGGCAGGAGTTTACTCCTGCCGAAAAGTTCGGATCGACATGAGTACTGCTCTGCCGAAGGCCGAGCACAGCAACGCGGAGCGACTTAAAATCAAATAGATTGCCAGCGGCT
>CAZONJ010000111.1:0-8501 GCA_964581225.1 uncultured Terriglobales bacterium
GGGAGTGGAAGACGTGCCCGGGATAGGCAGGCACACTGAACGCGACCTGCTGGCCGGTTTTAAGATCTCCGACATAGGCCTCAGGAACAGGCACTACCAGGCGTAGGCGTCGCAGATCTTCGATTTGCAAAACCGGCGGCGAACCGCCCTGCCCGGATGCGGGGCCAACCAGCGCACCGGGATGAAGATTGCGGGCGGTCACAACTCCATCGAATGGAGCGCGTATCACTAAATAATCTTCCAACTGCATAACAGCATGTAGAGCATCCTTAGCGGCGCGTACGTTATTGGAAGCCGCCTCGATTTGCGCTCGGTCGGCAGCTCCCGTCTGTTCGGCCGCAAGAAGATCGTTTCCGGCGACTACACCGGGGGTCTTGGCAGCCGCTGCCAAATGCAGATAGGTCCCCTGGTCCGCCACGAATTTGGCCTGCGCCGCCGCAAGCCGCGCTTCTGCGGCCTGTACGGTCGCTTCAGACTGCGCGCGTTGCGCCAGCAGTTCGGGAGCAGAGAGGCGCATAAGCACTTCTCCATGACGCACCTGCGAGCCTCGGTCAACTCGAATATTGTCAATGAAACCGGTCACTTTCGGATAAATGTCTACGACCTGATAGGGAACAATCTGCGCCGGCAGAGAGATCTGGGTATTGAGCACCTGAGACTTCACGGCAACCACCTTTACACTCTGGCTCCGAGGAAGTTTTTCTGTTTGCTTGGCCCGCGATTGTTGTCCGCTCTCCCGGGCGCAGCCCTCACCCGCGAGAACAATGCCTAATATCAGCAACATTACTTTCATAGTGCCGGCTCCGGCCTTTTGGCAAAAGGACTTTCGGGGTCTTCAGGATCGAGCGAGACGGAGGTCACGGCCGCATTGCGCTGAACGATTTCGAAGATGGTCGGTAAAACGAATAGCGTAGCTGCGGTCGCGGCGATCAATCCTCCGATCACGGCCCGAGCGAGGGGTGCCGTTTCCTCGCTACCGTGACCGATGGCGAGCGCCATCGGAATCATTCCAGCAATCATGGCGATACTGGTCATGAGGACAGGGCGCAGCCGTTCGCTGGCGGCGTTCCGCGCGGAGGCCTTGGCATCTGCTCCGCTCCTTCGGTCCTGTTCCGCGAAGGTAATCAATAGAATGGCATTGGCGACGGCGACTCCGACCGCCATGATCGTGCCCATGAAGCTCTCAAGATTAATGCTGGTCCCAGTAAACAGAAGCAAGAGAACAGCTCCCGCCAATACCGCCGGAGTAGTCGAAAGTACGATGGCTGCCAGCCGCACAGACTGGAAATTGGCCGCCAGCAACAGCAGGATGACCCCGATTGCGAGGGCCAGCCCAATGCTGAGGCTGGTGAATATCTCCCGCATTGCGCTCACCTGTCCGCGGACCTGGACAGTCACACCGCGGGGCGGGGTGCCCGCTCGTGAAATGGCATGGTCTATTCCGGCCGCCGCATGGCCAAGATCGTTTTTTGCCAGATTGGCGGAGAGGCCAATCAGCCATTGCCCGTTCTGGCGGTCGAGTTCGCCCGGCACGTTTGTGGCGCGCACAGATGCCACTTCACTCAGCAGCGGGTCTGTTCCGGTAGAGCTTGCAACTGGGATAGTCTCGATGTCTTTTATCGAGGTCATCTGCGCTTGCGGTATTTCCACCTGGACCTGATAACTGATTCCGGATTTCGGGTCACGCCAGTAGTTTGGAGAAACGAAGCGGCTGGAAGCGGTCGCTGCGACCACCGCCTGCCCTACCTGATCGGCGGTAGCGCCCAGTTGTCCCGCCACAATCCGATTGACGCGAATATCGATTGCAGGATAGTTCAGCGGCTCCTCATAACCGAGGTCGCGCAACTCTGTTATGTTTTCCATCTCCTGCTTGATTCGCCCAGCAAAACCCAGTACTTCGTTGTACTGCGGACCGCTTACTGCGACCTCGATCCTCGAGGGTGTCCCAAAGCTGAGGATCTGATTGATAAGATCTCCGGGATCGAAGGAGAAGTGTGAACCAGGAAACTGCTGAGGCAGCTCTTTTCGCAACTCCTCTTCGAGATCTTGAAGCCGGACCGAAGCCCCCGGACGCAGTGCAATATTGATCACCGCTTCATGTGGACCGCTGGTCCAGAGAAAGACGGTATTGATCGGGTAGGAAGCCGCCTGCAAACCCACATAACTTAACGTGAGATCGATATTGCCAGGGCCGGCTTTACGGCCGATAGAATCGAGGACCCGCAACACCATCTCTTCGGTAGCGGCCACTCGCGTCCCTTCGGGGGCATCGAAACGGAGCCTGAATTGGCTGGCAGCAGAGGATGGAAATATCTCGCGTGAGAGCCGAGGCCCTACCAGGAACAGGATAAGCATCGCAACGGCTGCATACCCTCCAAGCAGTAGAAATGGCCTGCCCATCAAACGGTCCAATAAGACCATAAAGCGGCGGCGCACTCGCTCAAAATATCCTTCTTTTGCTTCACCTTGGCGATGGCTGCCGGTTTTAAGCACCCAATTGGAAAGCACCGGCACCAGCGAACTGGAAAGCAGATACGAGGCCCCCATGGAAAAGGCAACAGCCAAAGAAAGTGGAACAAAGAGAGATCTCGCCGCTCCGGCCATAAAAAAGGATGGGACGAAAACTGCAAGGATGGTAAGCATTGCGAGAAGACGAGGTATGGCGACTTCGCGGCTCGCCTCCCAAATAGCGCGCCCTTTCGGTTCTCCAAGGGCCAAATGAACATGGATGTTTTCGAGCAGCACCGTTCCTTCGTCAACCAGTACGCCGACTGCGAGCGCCAGCCCGCCGAGTGTCATGATATTGATGGTCTGCCCCACCGCCCAAAGCGCCACAACCGCCATGAGCAGGGCCAAAGGGATGGTGATGACGACAATCAGGGAGCTGCGCCAATCGCGAAGAAATATCAGTAGCGTCAAGCCAGTCAGCAGCGCGCCCAAGACACCCTCTCGTAAGACCGAGAAGAGCGCATCCCTGACATACTGCGACTGGTCCAACTCATAACTGATTTTGATGTCTTCCGGAACCAGCGATTGAAAGCGCGGCAGGCTCTTGCGAACTTCACCGACGACGGTAATCGTCGAAGCATCCGGCCGCTTTGTGACAGGAATGTAGACCGTTCGCTTGCCATTTACGAGCGCGTAGCCCGCCAGAATGTCGGAGCTGTCAGCCACGCTTCCGATATCACGCAGGTACAAAGAAGGCACCGGACCAGTGCGGATTGGTATATCGAGCAAATCCGAGATTTGCGTGACCGTAGAATCTGTTGTTACCAGTGTCTGCAATGGGCCGATATTGGCATTGCCGGACGGTTCGATAGTGTTGCCGTTTACCAGCGCCTGGATGACGTTCTGAGGAGATAAGCCGTAGGCGTGAAGCTTCTCGGGATTGATGCTGACGACAATCGTACGCTGATTGCCGCCAAACGGCGGAGGAGAGGACACTCCGGGCAAGGTCGCGAAGACCGGTCGCACGCGATTCAGAGCGAGGTCCTGTATTTCTCCCAGTGTGCGCGAAGGGCTTGAAAATACGAGGTAGCCCACCGGCAGTGTACCGGCGTCGTACCGTATCACAAAGGGCGCGACGGTTCCCGGAGGCATGAATGCACGCGCTCGGTTGACATACGAGATTGTTTGCGCCAGCGATTCACTCATATCGGTGCCAGGATGAAACGTCAGCTTAATGAGCGAGATTCCCTGGACCGATTTGGCTTCAACGCTCTGGATTCCATTGACGTAAAGGAAGTGATACTCATAATAGTAGGCAAGAAATCCTTCCATCTGCTGGGGGCTCATGCCTCCGTACGGCTGTGCCACGTAGATGACCGGCAAATCAAGCGCGGGAAAGATGTCGATTCGCGTGCGCTGAAAGGCAAGAATCGACGAGAGCCCCAGCGCTATTACGATCACGATCACGCTGATTGGCCGTCGAAGCGCTGCGCGAATTAACCACATTCCTCAGTTCTCCTGTTCTGCCCGGTTACTGCCGTGGCTTGAGCAAATTAAGAAACGGAATGAGATCTCCACGCGCTCCGGCCAAACCCGCCAGAGCGCGCCATACGTTGATCCGCGCCAGGGCATCATCCGCTTCCGCTTGTACCAGTAGGCTCTCCGCAGCGGAGACATCGACCACCGTCGCAAGACTCGCCTGAAAGCGCGCGTTCTGCTGGGCCTCGCTCTGCCGCGCTGCTGCGAGTTCGATCGGAGTGTTCTGCGCGACTTGCCGTGCACCCTCTAACTCCGCTGCGGCTTGCTGCGACCGCGCAGAAAGGTCGTCTATGGTTTCGTTATAGCGGGCCTGCTCTGCGCAAACGTTTGCTTCCTGGATTTTCTTCTGCTCCCGTAAAGAAAAAATATCGAGAGCGGGGAATGTGACCTCCACTCCAGTGGCCCAATTCAAGACGCTCGGGGCCACGCCGGAAGCGCCGCCAGAGAAACTGCCGTTGAGGGCGGCGCCCGTACCGCGACCGGAAATTGCCGCTTGCGCATTGAATTGCGGCACATACGAATGGCGTAGGACAGAGAGACGCGCCTGCTGCTCCCCAACCACGGCCGCCTCCTGTTGAGCAGCCGGATGTGCCTTTACCGAACTTGTCTCCGGGGGACCCGCCGGCGCGGATGAAAGAAATTGGACATCATCCATATCGAAATTACGATCGGTAATGCCTGCCAGATACGCAAGCGCAGCACGCCGCACCTGGATGTTCGTCTGCGCCTGTATCAGGCTGGTGCGGGCAAGGGCCAGGCTGGCATCCGCCTGAGCCGCATCCGCGCCGGGCCGTAGTTGATTGTTGACTAAAACATGCACCGCATCGGCGAAACTCTGAATACGCCGGACATTCGCCTGCGCGACGACCGCGAGTTGCTCGGCTGTAACTAAGTCGAAGTATGCGTGCGCGGTCGCAAGCGCTACATCCAGGCGAGTAAGATTGATGCCTGCTTTGGCGGCTGCTTCGTCTTGCCGGGCCACATTTACGTGCGCGCGTCGCAATCCAAAATCAAATGGTTGCCATGACGCCAATGCTGCCCCGGCGCTGCCCCAGGCACTGCGAGAATCGTCTTCTTGAATGACCGGCCCTGAAATTGAGGGAACAACCGCTTGCGGCAGCAAGAGTCCGTAGATGTTATTGGCCGTGGCCCGGTTCGTCTGCCACAATAAATCAATTCGCGGCAGATATGCGGTCCGCGCCAATCCGACCGCTGCGCTGGCGGCACTTTTTTGTTCAAGCGCGGCTTTGACCTTTGGATAGTTGGCTTCAGCGCTATCGATCGCATCTGCCAATGTCAATTTGCGCGCTGCTGGACTGGAGCTTGCCTCGGTTTGAGCGAACCCAGGAGAGGTCACGCAGAAAATGAACAAGGTTGGAAAAATAGAAATCGCAAGCAATCTCCGGCATCTCAAGTCGTCTCTCGCTTCCCCGTCCTGTGCGCCTTTGCATAAGCGCTCTTTCCGGAACTCGGCCACCGAATGATAATGTAATAGTTATATCACCGCTATGTAATAAATATTTCATCGCAATATCGGATGGAATTGGACGCCTGAAAACCCTCAGTCTCTCCTCGTTCCAGCGGCGCACCCGGACATGTGCTCAATTACGCGCGGCAGGGCGCGCATGATCTGCTGCCTGCCATAGTCAACCAGGCGCAAAGCTCGCATCCTTAACACCCTCGAAGGCAATAATGTCTGACTGACTGTACCACCAGGTTGTGGTTTGACGAATTGGCAACCTGGCAGACAACCATTTATTTCTTCCTCGCTTAATTCGTCCTCGTAAGCCTGCATTTTTCATATATCTACATGTATCGTTGTCATCTTGAGCGAGCGCAGCGCGTCGAAAGACCCCGAGAAAGCAAGGACCATGGATGCGGTCCAAGCTTTCTGGCGATGCACAGCCCGCTTTTGAAACTTGAAACCTGAAAGTTTAAAGTGCTTTGTGTGGTTGAAAAGCCTGACGCAGCATTTATAGGTCACGCATTCGCGGGGTCCTTCGACTTGCGCTTAGCTCGCCAGCTCGCCTCGCGCGGCGCTCAGGATGACTTTGTTAAATTAGTTTTTCTTCAAATTGAGTTCTGACATTTTCGGAGTTCGTTTTGAGCGCGCCAAACCTGCAATATACGTGAGTTTCCCATATCCTGGAGATTTAAACTCCCAAAGCGTCAGCCAAAGAGTGACACGGACGAATATGATCGGTTTGAGACGTTCATCCGAGGGCTGGTAGCTGCTGCACTTATTATTATCTTCCCGAAGGTCTGTCCCTGCTACTGCCGAATGCGTGGATTGATGACGGAATACAGAATGTCGGTAAACAGGTTCACCACAATATAAGTAAGGCCGATGGCGAGAATGCAGCCCTGCACCAGATAGTAATCGCGATTGCTGATCGCCGAGATGGTCAGCCGCCCGATGCCCGGCCAGGAAAAGATGATCTCGGTGACAATCGCCCCCGCCAGCAGCGCGCCGAATTGCAATCCCAGCACCGTCAGCACCGGGACCATGGCATTGCGCAGCGCGTGTTTGTAAACCACCACGTGTTCCGGCAACCCTTTAGCGCGCGCGGTGCGGATGTAGTCCTGCCCTAACTCTTCCAGCATTGCGGTGCGGACCATGCGGGTGAGGATCGCCGCCAGCGAGCCTCCCATGGTGATTGCCGGGAGCACCAGGTGCTGCCAGCTTCCCGAGCCGGAGACAGGAAGCAGACCTAATCCAATGGCAAAAAACAGGATGAGAATCGGTCCCAGGGCAAAATTCGGGAATGACAATCCCAGCAGGCTGACGAAGCTGAGCATGCGGTCGTCCCAGCGGTCGCGACGCTGCGCCGAACGGATGCCTGCCGGCAACGCGATCAGCAATGCGAACGCCAGCGCCGCCAGCGTGAGCTTCAGGGTATAGGGGTAGCGTTCCCACACGAGCCTGGCTACATCGTCGTTCAGGCGAATGGATTTTCCCAGTTGGCCGTGCAGGACGCCCTTCCAGTAATTCACATATTGGATGGAGACCGGCTGATCGAGGCCATAAGCGTGGCGCGCGGCCTGCACATCGGTGCTGGCGGCGCCTTCGCCCAGCATGGCCTGGATGGGATCGCCGGGGACGGCATGGATGAGCAGAAAGACCACTGAAACCACCAGCCACAACACCGGCAGCGTATAGACCAGGCGCATCCCCAGAAGACGAATCATGCCCTGCCCTGCCGCGACTCAGAATTTGCCTCGATATTTCCATCATTCTGTTGCAGCCCTTCGATCTTCACCTTGGAGACCCGCCGCTCTTCCATCTCTACTACCGTATAACGCCGCCCTTCAAATTCAAAGCTGTCGCCCTTGCGCGGGATACGGTCCAAACGGGCCAGCACGAATCCGGCCAGGGTCTCAAAGCCTTCCTCACGAGGCAATCGCAGATGGAGTTGGGTTTCCAGATCGCGCAGCTTCTCTGCCCCTTCCACCACCACTGCCCCCGCATCCAGCAGAAGAGGGGGCTGCTCGGCGATGTCGAACTCGTCTTCGATTTCTCCGACGATCTGCTCCAGGGCGTCTTCCACGGTCACCACACCAACCGTAGAGCCATACTCGTCCACTACCACAGCGATGTGACGGCGGTGCGCTTTGAATTCTTCCAGCAGGTCGATCACCGGCTTGGTCTCCGGCACTACGATAATCGCGCGCATGATGTGGCGGACGCGCAACGTGACCTCAGGGGAGATCCCGGGACGCGTTTGCGAGCGTATGCGCTGGTGCATAAAGCGGGAAAGGTCCTTGGAATAGAGGACGCCAACGATATGCTCCGGCCCGAGTTGCGGATCGTAGACCGGCACGCGTGAGTGCTGCTCTTCCACCACCCGGTCCATGGCCTCGTCCAGGGGCATGTCTGCCGGTAAAGAGAAGATTTTGCTGCGCGGCACCAGGATCTCGCGGACCATCACATTTCCCAGTTCCAGGGCGCGATGGATCATGTCCTCCTGCAGCTCAGGCAGAAGGCCGACCCGGCGGCTGGCGGTGACCACCAGCTTGAGCTCTTCCGGCGAGTGTACCCCGCCCTCGCGAATCAGCCGGGAGCCGAAGCCGCGGAGCACGACATTTGCCGAGCGGTTCATCAGGTGCAGCAGCGGGCGGGAGATGGTCATAAAAACGTCCATCGGGCCGGCGACCACCAGGGCCATCCGCTCCGCGCGTTGCAGCGCCAGGGACTTGGGAACCAGCTCTCCCATGATGACGTGAGCATAGGTAATCAGGAGAAAGGCGCTGATCACTGCCAGTGTGTGGGCGTATACCATGGCATGTGGAATTCGCCCGATCACGGCGGCAATCATGCTGGCGATGGCGGGCTCGCCAATCCATCCCAAGGCCAGGCTGGCGAGCGTGATTCCGAACTGTACGGCGGGAAGAAAGTCGTCCAGATGCTGCTGGATCTTCTGCACGGTGCGAGCGCCAACACGTTTAGCGTCAATGAGTTGCTGGATGCGGGTGTCGCGGATGCTGACCATGGCGAATTCCGCGGCGACAAAGAA
>CAZONJ010000112.1:0-8311 GCA_964581225.1 uncultured Terriglobales bacterium
TTTCTCCTCCACAATTTCAAGTGAGGTGTTGTTTTGCGCAAAGGTCCGATTTCTGAATTCATAAAATTGCATTACCGGCATTTCAACGCCGCGGCGCTTGTGGATGCCGCGGAAGGGTATGAGCGGCTGCTCGCCGCTGGCGGAAAGATGTTTATGACGATCGCCGGCGCGATGAGCACGGCCGAGCTCGGCATCTCGCTGGCGGAGATGATCCGGCAGGGCAAAGTGCATGGTATCTCCTGCACCGGCGCCAATCTGGAAGAGGACATCTTCAACCTGGTCGCGCATGACCACTATGCCCGCGTGCCGCACTATCGCCAGCTTACCCCGCGGGATGAAGAAGAGCTTCTCAGCCGCCACATGAATCGCGTCACCGATACCTGCATCCCGGAGATGGAGGCGATGCGCCGCATAGAGAACGCCGTGCTGGAGGAATGGGTCAAGGCTGACAAGGCCGGGGAGCGCTATTTTCCTCATGAATTCATGTACAAGATCCTGCGCAGCGGCAAGCTCAAAGATTCGTATCAGATCGATCCCAGGCATAGCTGGATGGTGGCCGCAGCGGAGAAGAACCTGCCCATGTTCGTCCCCGGATGGGAAGATGCGACCCTGGGCAACATGTATGCCGGGCACTGCATGAGCGGAGACGTGAAGAACGTCCACACCGTGCGCACCGGCATTGAATACATGATGGTCCTGGCCGATTGGTACACTGGCCTTACCGCCAAATCTCCGCTCGGCTTCTTCCAGATCGGCGGCGGCATCGCCGGAGACTTTCCGATTTGCGTCGTTCCCATGCTGCACCAGGACTTGCAGCGCGGCAACGTTCCCCTCTGGGCCTACTTCTGCCAGATCAGCGATTCCACTACCAGCTACGGCTCTTATTCGGGCGCGGTCCCCAATGAGAAGATCACCTGGGGCAAGCTGGGCGTGGACACACCCAAATATATCGTAGAGTCGGACGCAACCATTGTGGCGCCGCTCATCTTTGCCTACCTGCTTGGCTGGTAAGTATGAAAGCAGTCCGTTTTCATGAATTCGGCGGCCCCGAAGTCCTCAAGTATGAAGATGCGCCGGAGCCGAAGCTGCGCGACGATCAGGTGCTTGTCCGGGTAAGGGCCTGCGCCCTGAATCATCTGGATCTGTGGGTGAGGAAGGGGCTGCCCGGGGTAAAGCTGCCGCACATCAATGGCAGCGATGTTGCCGGCGATGTCGAAGAGGTTGGGGCTTATATCAATGATGTGAAAAAGGGGCAGCGGGTGCTGCTCGCCCCCATGGTCTTTTGTGGACATTGCGCGGAGTGCGCCGCAGGCCGGCAGAATCTGTGCCGCCAATTTACCGCATTAGGCAATCTGGTGGATGGCGGCAATTGTGAGATGATTGCCGTTCCGCGGGTGAATGTAGTCCCGATTCCGGACCATCTTAGCTATGACGAGGCGGCGAGCGTGCCATTGGTCTTTCTGACCGCATGGCACATGCTGGTAGGACGGGCAAATATCCAAGCGGGACAGGTTGTGCTGGTATTGGGCGGTGGCTCCGGCGTAGGATCGGCCGCCATCCAGGTGGCAAAAATGCTGGGAGCGACGGTGATTGCCACCGCGGGAGATGAAAAGAAGCTGGAAAAATCCAGGGAGCTTGGCGCCGACCACCTGGTCAATCATTATCGGCAGAACATCGCCGAAGAGGTAAGAAGAATCACTACCAAGGCCGGGGTGGATATCGTCTTCGAACACGTGGGGCAGGCGACCTGGGAGCAGAGCGTGCGCTCTCTGCGTCCGGGCGGGACGCTTGTCACCTGCGGCGCAACCACCGGATTTGAGGCCAAGTTCGATCTGCGCGTTCTCTTTGCCCGCCAACTCTCATTTCTGGGATCGTATATGGGCACCATGGGCGAGCTGCATCAGGTGCTGCAACACGTTTTCAGCGGCCGATTGAAGGCCGTGATGGACAAGAGCTTTCCGTTGTCCGAGGCGCGCGCCGCTCATGAGCGTCTGGAAAAAGGAGAGCAGTTCGGCAAGGTGCTCTTACATCCATAAATGCGTCGATGAATCGGCTTTGGCATCTAACCGGAGAGGGATTAAAATAACAATATGTTTGAACCTACAGAGAATTCAGGCGGGGCAAGACGGTTTCTGAACCTGGTCGGCAGCGAGCACAACCTGGCGCGGGTGCGCGAGGTGACCTTTGGAGAAGGGCCGCCGGAGGGCATCATTCTTACCTCGCTGGACAAGGCGGTAAACTGGTTTCGTAAAAACTCCATCTGGCCTATGACCTTTGGCCTGGCTTGCTGCGCCATCGAGATGATGGCCATGGGGGCTTCGCGCTTCGATATTGCGCGCTTTGGCGCTGAGGTCTTTCGGCCCTCACCCCGTCAGTCCGATCTGATGATTATCGCCGGCAGGGTATCGCAGAAGATGGCGCCGGTGATCCGCCGTCTTTATGACCAGATGCCCGAGCCCAAATGGGTCATCTCCATGGGCGCGTGCGCGACTTCCGGAGGCGTATTCAACAACTATGCGCTGGTGCAGGGAGTCAACCAGGTAATTCCAGTCGATATTTATGTTCCTGGCTGCCCGCCCCGCCCTGAGCAATTGATCTACGCGATCACGTTGTTGCAGGAGAAGATCCAGAACGAACAGGGATCGTTCAAACGCGCTTTAAACCTCTCTTAAGACATCAACTAAAAGCGGCTTTATCGCAGGCCGCTTTTATTTTTTTCGTCTGGAATTTATCGTCGTTCAGCTTTCCGGCCTCGCGTAACCCCAGAAAAAAATGGCAGTAGTTTCAGGAAATTTGCAACTCTAAGGCAAAAATCTGATACTAAGTTAGTTCAGAGAAGCTGCTCTGGCCAAAAACACGGCAATAACAGCTTTGCTTTTCAATGGCATAGCGGCTGTTGTACAATCCTTGGGTTGTCGGACCAGACGTGGTTTGGTCTGTAGGGCTATTGTCTTACCTGCAATCTTTTTGTTCCATTTGTTTAAAAGTATCTGGAGGAAATTAGCATGTCACCTCGCTTTTCAGGTTTTCTGAGTCGCGCGCTTCCCATGGCTTTGGCGCTCGCCTTGGCTTATACCGGCGCTTCGGCGCAGCAAACCGATACCTCACAAGGTAGCCAACCATCCGCTTCCCCGAGTTCCACAACTTCTACTTCACAAAGTTCCGCTACGCCAGCCGATCAGTCGACCACTGCCCAGCCGGGTAGTACGAACGCCAATGGTCAAACCCAGGGCAGCAGCGCTGGCACAGCTCCAGCCCCCAGCAGCACGGACACGCAGACGACAACACCACCGAGCTCTGGTACTGCACCGGCCACCACTGGCACAGCACCGGCTACCACCGGAACTGAGACGCAGGGCACTACAGGGACAGCACCAGCCACCAATATGAGTACGCAGCAAGGCACGACCGCCGGTACTGCGCCTGCCCCCGCGCCTGCCCCGAGCGCGCCACAGCCTGCCGGCACGGCGCTTTCGACAGAACAACAGCCTTCGCGCGCCGATATTTTTGCGGGATATTCCTATCTCAGCCCTCACGCAACGGTGAATGGAGTGAGAATCAAGGACATCAAGCAGGGATTTACGGTTGCCGGCAGTTATTGGGTGAATCGCTATTTCGGATTCACCATTGAATCCGGCACGCACTTCGGTCCCAATGCGGATATTTCTACTGCGACCTTTGGCCCTTCATTCCGGATTCCCATGCAGGGGGTCAGTCCCTTTGGATTGGCGACCTTCGGCGTGAATCGCTTAGCGCCAGATTTCCTCCCGTCTCGCCTGGGTTTCGGCTTTGTGGGCGGCGGTGGATTTGATCTGGACGCCACCCGGCACTTTAGCATCCGGATTTTCGAGGCAGAATACGAGTACGCGCATCAAAGCTTCTTTCCCCTTGCCCAGCGGGTCAATTCAGGGGGAGCCAAGCTGAGCGGCGGCCTGGTCTTCAAATTAGGGAGCATTGGGCCACCGCCTCCGCCGCCCGCCATGTCCTGCTCGGCGAACCCGACGGAGGTTTTTGCCGGCGAGCCCATTACCGTTACCGCCAATGCGCAGAACTTCAATCCGAAGCGCACCCTCACGTATTCCTGGACCAGCACCGGGGGTAAAGTGGGCGGCAACTCTGCCACCACGCAGGTGGATACGAATGGACTGAGCGCAGGCTCCTACACGGTGAGCGGTCATGTAACCGACGGCAAAAAAGGAATGGCCGATTGCACCGCGAGCTTCACTGTGAAACAGCAGCGTCCGCCGACCATCAGCTGCTCGGCGAACCCGACGACGGTGAAGCCGGGTGATACTGTTACCGTCAGCTGCCAGGGCGCCAGCCCCGATAATCGCAATATCACCTACGCTTACAAGTCCAGCGCCGGAGAAGTGAGCGGCAACGGGCCATCGGCAACGCTGAATACGCAAAACGTGCAGCCGGGTACGGTTACCGTGACCGGAACGGCAACGGACGACCGTGGCCTGAGCGCGTCGAGCGACACCAGCGTGACCGTCGAGGCGCCGCCGCCACCACCGCCGCCGCCGGCACAGGCAAGCAAGATCAACCAGATCGATTTCCCTGACACGAGAAAGCCGTGGCGCGTGGACAACACTGCCAAGGCCGTCCTGGATGATGTCGCCCTGCGCATGCAGCGCGAACCTGATTCCCGGCTGGTGATTGTTGGCAATACCGATCCATCCGACAGGACGGAATCGCGTCGCGCCAACCTCTCGGCAGAACGCGCGGTCGATACCAAGTTCTATCTGACCAACGACAAGGGAATCGATCCAGCCCGCATCGAAGTCCGCTCCGGCGGTACAGGCGGCAAGACGGCGGAGATGTGGATTGTCCCTGCCGGCGCTACCTATAATGGTCCGGGCACTGCGGTGGATGAGAGCAAGCTGAAGCCGGTGCCCGACAATCCGGCGCCGAAAGCGAAGGCCCGCCGCCGGACCACGAGGCGGAAAGCGCCAGCTCGTTAACCCCTAAGCCTTAATTCCTTTGGCCGGTTGAACCAAAAAGTTCAACCGGCTTTTTTTATGTGGTTGCAGGATAAACTCCATCGATGGCAAGGTAGTTTGAGATACCGTTTTCGGCGCTGCGACCATCTAATACCGAGTAGCACGACGCTTGATGACGTTTCGAGGGAACAGATTGAAGAGGATTCGACCGATCTTGACGATGAGCTGCAATATAAAATTCTTAGTTTTACTTGCTCTTTTGTGTGTAACCAGCGCTTTTTCCCAGACGCTTCCCTGGCGGCCTGTCGGTCCCGATGGCGGGGACGTTCGCAGTCTCGCCTACGATCCTTCCAATCCTGATCGCATTCTTCTGGGAACAAGCGCGGGAGAGATTTACCTCTCGACCGATAATGGCAATCGCTGGTCGCGATTGGCGCGCATTGGCAAGGGCAACGATTTTGTCATCGATAATATCGTCTACTCTGCGGACCGGTCTGGCGCAATTTACGTCGCTGCCTGGACCGTGGAGAGCCAGGGTGGCGGACTCTTCCGCAGCCAGGACGGCGGAAAGAGCTGGGAATCGCTGAGATCGATGGAAGGCAAGTCTATTCGCGCGCTGGCGGTCGCTCCCAGCGACCCAAAATTACTGCTGGCTGGGGCGCTCGATGGCATCTTTCGCAGCAGCGATGGAGGCGATACCTGGGAGCGCGTCTCGCCAGAAAATCATGCTGAGATCAAGAACGTCGAATCGCTGGCCATCGATCCGAAAAATCCGCAGATCATTTATGCCGGAACCTGGCACTTGCCGTGGAAGACCACCGATGGCGGACGCACCTGGGAGCGGATGAAAAATGGCATCATCGAAGATTCCGATGTCTTCTCCATCATTGTCGATGGGCGCACTCCCAGTACCCTGTATTTAAGCGCCTGCTCCGGCATTTACAAGAGCGACAACTATGGCGTGCTTTTTCACAAGACCCAGGGAATCCCATTTTCCGCGCGGCGCACTCGCGTCTTGCAGCAGGACCCGGCGGATTCGAATGTGGTCTATGCCGGCACCACTGAAGGCTTGTGGAAGACCGTGGACGGAGGGAAGAGCTGGAAGCATATGACTGCGGCCAACGTGATCGTGAACGATGTGATGGTCGATCCGCGCCATCCGCAGCGGGTGTTGCTTGCCACCGATCGCAGCGGAGTCGAGGCCAGCAACAATGGAGGAGTGAATTTTTCCGGGTCCAATGAGGGGTTCTCCCATCGTCAGGTCGCGGCGCTGATCTCCGATCGTCGCGATAGCAATGTGCTGTACGCCGGGGTCATCAACGATAAAGAATATGGCGGCGTCTTTAAGACCACCGATGCCGGGATCCACTGGAAACAGCTCAGCACGGGACTGGGTGGCCGCGACGTCTTTGCTCTCGCCCAGGATGAAGACGAAAATGGGACCCTGCTGGCCGGGACCAACCATGGGGTCTTCGTCTATCGGACGGCAGAAAACCATGCTTCCAGCGGGCCGGGGCCGCGGGCCGCTGAGGACGCATGGGCGCCCTCCGGCCCGATTGTCTCCGAGAAGCTGGTGACCATCCGGAAGGCCACACGGAAACGCAAGGCCTTGACCCGCAAAGTGCTGGTCCGCAGCAAGCTGGAAGCGCGGGTCGCCGACGTGCAGGTCCTGGGCCATAAATGGTTTGCCGCAACCTCGCAGGGAATTTACAGCAGCGCCAATCAGGGACGCGCCTGGCAGGGTGGGCCGGTGTTGGGGAATCAGGCCTTTCTCGCGCTTCTGGTGCAGCCCAATCTGATTATGGCGGCGGGCCGCAACAACATCGTCGCTTCGGTGGATGGAGGCCGTTCCTGGTATGCCGGAAAGCTGCCGCAGACTGTTACCAGCATCGTGGGCCTTTGCGCTGCGCCGGATAACTCAGTGTGGTTCGCCTCGCGCGAGGGCGCCTATCGCAGCTCCGATGGCGGAGAGAATTGGGAGCGCGTCGCTACCTTGCCGGTCGTTGACCTCGCATCATGCAGGTACGATTCGGAAGGAAATCGCATGTTGGTAACCGGCATGCGCTCCACCGAGATCTTCGAAAGCAGAGACCTGGGGCATACCTGGCGTCATTATGATACCGGCTGGCTGGTGCGTTCGTTATTGGACGATAAGGCCCGCCTGGTCGCTGCGACCGCCTTCGATGGAGTCGTCCTCCAGCAGGCCTCCGAGCCGGAGCTAAAGACCAGCGCCGCATCTGCCGGCTCGACAGAGGCGCAATCGGCGCAACAGTAGAATTCGGGCGATTTTCAGGCAATAAAAGGGCCTGCTGAAAAGCAGGCCCCCGGCGAATCGATGCGGCTTCCTAGTCGGTGCTCTTTAATCCCCGTTTGCGGGCTTCCTCTTTGATCTTGTCCAGCTCGGCTTTTGCCTCGTCCAGTTCTTTTTTCTTGGTCTCAATCTCGTCATTCAGCTTTTGCTGGTCTTGCGTAAACTGCTTTGGGTCCCGCAGCCTGGTCCCGGCATCGGAGTAGTAACTGGCGGCGCGCAGCTTCTGGTCGCGCTGCGCAACATCGATCTCACGCTCCAGCAGGTCAATCTTGCTCTTCTGGTCGCGGATTTTAGCGTTTGATTCGTCGGCCGCCTTCTGCGCCTCTTCGCTGGATTTTTCGTCCTTGCTTCCAGCCTCGGTCTTTGCAGCATCGGATTTATCTTTGTCCGCGTCCGTTTTATCTTTGTCCGCATCTGCGGAAGCTTCACTGTCCTTTGCCCCGGTGGAGTTGATGGTGTCGCCCCCGGACTTATCCTCATGCTGGTTGATGTTCTCGTTGGTGATGACCGTGCTTTGCCGGGGAGCGGTCGCGCCCTTCTTTTCCCGCTCTTTGCGGGCAATTTCGCCCAAAGATTGCGCGGAGGCGAGGCCAGCGAGCAAAACACAAACGACAGCTGTAGAGAACAACCGTTTATACCCCATTTTTTAAGACCACCTGTTGAGAGTTGCCGCTTATTCTACCCCGATTTCAGGAGGGCCGCCGGTCATTTTAATAGGACCAAAAGGGCCATCGTGGTCCTAGTACCTGGGTGTTTCCCAAAAATCCCAACTTCCCGCCACAATGTTCACCAAGTTCACCTTTGGTTTGTAAACCTTCTGCTTTCATTTGATTGCAGCGGTGAACATTGCAAAACCCTATGTTCACCCATGTTCACTACGTTCACCTTTTTGCACAACTCATGGTGCAACAGCAGCTGGCAAGCTCTCAGATGGCAGTTGTCAGATGACAGTTTTCAGCTCTCAGATGTCAGCAAGATTGAGCTACCGAACCCGAGCCAGAGGCGGGCATATGTAAACCGAAATGCCCGCCGATTGCAAGCGAAATGGTTGGTCTTT
>CAZONJ010000113.1:0-7992 GCA_964581225.1 uncultured Terriglobales bacterium
TGAATGCTTGTTTGGCACGAGTGAAACTCGTGCCCTGACACGCCTCGCAATCCTACGCATCTTCTTCGCAAAAACACCCGAGATGACACGCCTCATCGGCGCATGTCCGAAGATGCGCCCTGTTTTATACTGGCACAGGGATGTTGAAACGAACTCTGGAATCCGGTTGCCAGCTAATCGATGGAGCGCTCGAACGGCTCCTTCCCGCTGAATCGCAGTACCCTTCCGCAATTCATCGGGCCATGCGCCACAGCGTTTTTGCCGGCGGCAAGCGCTTGCGCCCCATCCTGTGCCTGGAGGCGGCGCGCATGGTTTATCGCGGCAAGGAACGGGAGGCGCTTCCGGATGGTGTTGAAGATCTGGGAGCGGCGCTGGAGATGCTCCACACCTACTCGCTCATCCACGACGATCTTCCCGCGCTGGACAATGACGACCTGCGCCGCGGCAAGCCCACCTGCCATGTGGTCTTCGGCGAGGCATTGGCCATCCTGGCCGGCGATGCCCTCCAGACTTACGCCTACGAGGTGCTGGCCCGGCTGCGCTGCAGCGCCGAGGCGCGGGTGCGCATCATCGCCGAGATCGCCTCCGCGACCGGCACCCTCAATGGCATGATCGGCGGCCAGGTGATGGACCTGGAGTCGGAGCATGCCAGGGCCGATGCCAAAACCGTGGAGTATATCCATCGCTCCAAGACTGGGGCGCTGATCACTGCCAGCCTGGTGAGCGGGGGCATCTATGCTGGAGGAAAACCGGACGAGATCCAGCGCCTGAGTGATTTTGGCAGCAACATCGGTCTCGCCTTCCAGATCATTGACGACGTGCTGGATGTGACGCAGTCCTCCTCCCAACTGGGGAAGACCGCGGGTAAGGACGAGGCCTCCGACAAGGCAACCTATCCCGCAATCTTTGGCGTGGAGGAATCTTTGCGCAAGGCCGATACGCTGGTAGCCTCCGGCAACGCTGCCCTGGCACAATTCGGAGATCGCGCCGCTCCGCTGAAAGAGCTGGCACAATTTTTAGTGGCCAGAAAGAATTAGATAAAGAGTCAGGATTAGTACTGGCAAAACGAGACATGTATCAGGCATGCTTTTTAGCCATGCCGAAATAAGTTCCTATAATTCGGAGCTTTAACCCCTGCCCAGGGCTGAAGTCCATCTATCAAGTACCGTTTGCGGCGGGAGTAAGCTCCCGCCCTGGTACGAGGGGAGCGCAGGTCAAAACAGGTGCGTACGAGCATGGCTGAAACTTCCTTCGCCCGCGCTCGCTTTCAACACGAAACCTGAAACTGGAAACTTGCAACTGGAAACTCGAAACTGTATTTCATCTCACGCCTGCCAACTCCGGCTGCGACGACGGCTCGTACTCCACAATGTAACCGGCGATCGCGCTCGCGGCCACGGTGAGCGGACTGGCGAGATACATCTGTCCCGGCCCACTGCGTCCGGGAAAATTTCGGTTCTGCGCGCTGATCACGATCTGCTCCGGGCGCGTGGAGACCCCCGGCCCGGCATTGATGCAGGCCCCGCAACTGGGCTCGATAATCATCGCCCCGGCCTGCTGGAAGATATCAAGATAGCCCTGGCGCAGGCAGTACTCGCGCGTCTCCTGCGAGCCAAACTGGATGTAGAACTTCACTGAGGCAGGCACGCGCCTGCCCTGGCGCAGCGCGTCTTTCAATACAAGCGCGTACATGTCCATATCTTCATTCTTGCCTGCGGTGCAGGTGCCGCCGTAGGCGATCTCGATCGGCACCGGCGTATGCAGATCGCGGATATATTTGCCGTTGCCCGGATCTCCGGGCGTGGCCACCATGGGCAGGATCTCGCCGGCATCGATCTCGATCACATGCGCATACTCCGCATCGGGATCGCTGCGCAGACCTTCAATCAGCGTCTCGGCCTCGGCGCGCCGCATCCCGCGACGCTCTACCAGGAAATCGACCACTTTTTTATCGGGAGCAACGATGCCGGTAAATCCGCCAATTTCGGCGGCCATATTGGTCATAGTTGCGCGCTCATCGACGCCAAGATCTTCGATAGCTTCTCCGGAATACTCCATCACCTTGGCCAGCGCCTTGCCGCTGCGGATGTAATCCATCGAGAGCAGTTTGAGGATGAAATCTTTGGCGGTCACATTCGGCTTGCGCTGGCCGCGAATGACGACCTTCACCGATTCCGGCACCTTCACCCGCACATCTTTCGTGATCCACGCATTGAAGACGTCGGTGGTGCCGATGCCGAAGGCGATGCATCCCACCGCGCCCACATGCGGCGTATGAGAATCCGATCCAACGTTGAGCTGGCCGGGCAGCGCGTAACTCTCGGCGATGATCGAATGGCAGATGCCTTCCGATCCTTTGCGATCGCTCAACTCGCCGTGGAGCTTGATGCCCTGCTTGCGGGCGAAATCCTGCTGCTTGAGCTTGAGCTGTCCGGCGAGATCGAGCAGCCCCATCTTGCGCTTCTCCTCCGAGAGCACTTCGTCGAGAAACGTAAGATGGTCGCGGAAGAAAATAATGCTGGAAGCGTCATTCACCGGCTCGTCCCCCAGGAAGTGCTCGTAAAAAATCGCCGCCATTGGGGTGACGTACTCATGGCTGAAACGCAGATCGGTGCGCGCAAATCCGGTATCGCCGGGCTTGACCGCGGGCACGCCAATGCTGGGCGTGGTCTTCGCGGTCGCGGGAGTCACGATCATGTGCCGGGCAAAGATTTTTTCCGCGATCGTCATAGGACGCGGCCTGGTTTCAATGGGCGGTAGCGTGACCTTGCCTTGCAGCCGCCCAACGTTGAAGGGAAAGAGCCCGCCGTATTCGATCACCTGCCGGGTAATCTCATCTTCTCCGGCGGTGAAGTCGGCAAGCGGAATCTCCTCTCCGGCGCGTATGCGGTCGATCAGCGAAAAGTCGGTCGAGGTAAGGACGCCGAGATTCTGGCAATTCTGCTTATAGATCCGTTCAATATTTTCCGCGATCACCAGCTGGATTCCGGCGCACAGCTCGGCATAGGGCGACTGCTCGCGGCTCGACCCCTTGCCACGCCGCTTCCCGCTCACCGCCGCTACGAATCCGCCCTTCTTCACGTCGCCGCGCTTTATGGGAAGATCGTTGCCGCATTTCAGTCCGGTATAGGGAAACTCGCCCAGGGTCTCATCGAAGAAGAAGCAGATATGCGCCGGGGTGATTTCGTCGGTCGAAATATCGTCACGCAGCTTGGGATTGCGCTCCGGATGTTGCGTGTCCCAGGGCAGGTCCTCGCCCGCAAGCTGCCGCCGGACCAGCTCCGGATCTTCGGTAAGGAAGAGAATGCGTCCTTGAAGCGTGACCGACGAGGGACGCTTTTCAACCCGGCGGGAGAGAATTGCGCTGTGCACTGGAAAATTCTAACAAAAGCCTTACATGGCTTGCTTTATCTTGTACTCTCAATGCGATGAAAGCTCTTTGCCTGGCAATGTTCCTGGTAGTTGCTTCGCTCTCCTTTGCGGCTGATTGCGCGAGCTTACGCGCCGCACAAAAACAAACCTATGGCTTCAGTCCGCGCCTGCTGACGGAGGAACAGCGTAATAAGAAATCCGATGAGATGGATAAATTCTGGCAAATGGCGAAAGCAGACCCGTCCTCTGCCTCCTCATGCCTTGAGCAGCTCTTAAGAGAGCAGCGGTCGGATGGGTTCTTTCAATTCGATGGGGCCATGCTGCTGCGAGAGGTGGGAAAAGAAGACCACCTCAGCTCGGTGAGGGAGGCGGTTGAGAACGCGAGCCTCGCCGACGTTCAACCGGCAAGCTACATCCGCATGGCGCTGGATCTTTCGCGTCATGGGCAGGACATCTCCAGGATCGCAACAAATTATCTTGAAGCTGCCGATGTGACTACATATCTGCCGGAGCATGGCGCGTACCGTTTGGGACGCGAAGAGGGCAGTATATTGCTTTTCGGCGGATTGCCGGCGGACGAGGTGGACCGATTGCTCGTTCCGGAGCTTAACAGCCAGACCGGCTATGTTCGCAATACGGCCGCCCAAATCCTGTCAGTCAACATGACGGAAGCAAGCTTCAAGGCCCTCGCCCGCCTGGGCACAATGCGGACTTTTTCTGAAAATGCGCGCAAAAGCGTGAATTCGGTCCTTACGAGAAAGAAAGTAAAACTTCTTGGTCCGGCAAAGTATACCCGCGAAGCCATGCTGGCCAAACTGAAGAAGCTGCCCGATATGGACCCGCAGGACTCCGATCCGGAAGAAAACCGCGCGCTGGACAACAGTTTGTTGGCTACCCTCACCCCGCAAGATTTGCCTGCACTCCAGGAGGCGCGGCGACGGATGATCGAAGGGGTCTCCAACGAATCGGTTGAGGGATATCTTGAAATGTCGCGGCTACTGCTCGGCTTAATCAATCACCTGGATTTATATAAGCAATACCGCCATAGCTAGCGTCGATCAAAACTGAAACATATCGAGCATGCTGCCGGAGAGATCGTTGCGCGCGTTGAGGCTTGGCAGCCCCCAGTTCCACTGGATGAGTTTCAGAATCGAAACATGGTCCATTACCTGATGCGAGACATATCCCTTCTTCGCATGTGGCGAGATGACCAGCGTGGGCACTCGAAAGGCGAGTCCCTGAGCATCGACGTGCGGAGGGGGCACATGGTCGTACCATCCGCCGCCGTCGTCAAAGGTAACGATGATTGCCGTGCTCGCCCATGCGGAAGAACTCTGCACAGTCTGCACCAGGGTCTGCAGAAAATCGATTCCCGTGGATATGGGCTCGTTAAAGCCAGGGTGCATATCGTTCATCGGGCGCGGAATGATGAACGACACGGCAGGCAATGTGCCGTTCTGGAGTTGGACTGCAAAGTTTGAAAAATCTTTGATATTGCTCTTCTGCGCCGATTCTTCGATCGAAGTAAAGTACTGGAAGGGATCATGCTCCGCCTGGAAGCCGCTGCAATCCCCGCTTACCGCTGCATCGTAGCTTTCCTGAAAGACCCCCCAGGAAATCCCTTTGTCGAGGAGCTGATCGGCCACGCTGCGGAAGGTATATTTAATCGCGCTCGAATCCATCTGTCCGTCGATTAGGTTGCAGGGTGAGTAATATGGCAGCACGCTGTAAGTGCGGTTGAGATCGTCAGCCGCGATCATATATAGCTGATTTGTAGGCGCCTCTCCCAGCGAAGAGGAGAAGTAGTGGTCGGCCAATGCATATTGATCGGCATACCCCCAGAGAATATCCATGCCGGGAATGCTCTTATCGTAGTAACCCATGGCAACGTCGCCATTGTAAAAGGCGAATTTATCCATGAGTCCATTATCGAGGACCTTGTTGTACTCCTGCCATCCCTCGGGAAAATTGGGTGGAGGGGTGTTGGGGAGCAAAAAAGGCGGGACCACTTTCCCCGAAGCGTCAGTCTGCGTATAGCCAGCGACGCCCGGCCGGAGTCCTTCTACGGTATTGCCATTCTTAGCGGGATACGTTCCGAACAAGTGATCGAAGGTATTGTTTTGCATAATGACGACGATCACATGCCCTAAAGCCACAGAACCCGCAGGTGGAGTGGGTGTTGGTGTCGGGGTTGGAGTTGGGGCGACAGTGGCGCTCGGGTCCGGTTGGGACTGCCGGCTGCTTTGGGCGCCTCCACCGCAACCAAGAGAGAAAACACAAAGACAAAAAATACTTTGAACGGCTACGCGACAACCTGGCTTCCAGCCCCGAACACTCTGGCCCATGGGAAAAGTACCCCGGCAGAATTAGACTCGGGTACTCCGAACAGAGTTGCCCAACATTGAGTGATTGCAGTCACATGCGAGCCAAGCAATCCATTCCGCCGGCTGACCTTGCGCATGGCTCCTAATTCTTCTTCCAATCGAGCGATTGCGCTTGAATAGGGGCCTAACGGGCGGGATAGCCGACCAGATAGGTAATCGAAATCGGGATCAAGCGTCCCGGTTCTTTTCCGGCCTCCCAATGGTAGCCAGACGCGGAAAGCTCTGCGGTAAGCCTGCTGAGTTCCGCAGGAGAATACGTGCGCATGCAGGAAATGACTCCATCCACGTAGAGAACAATTGGGACCACCGGGAGCAAATAGGTCCAGAACAAACGCGACCAGCGAAAGGGACGGAGGAAGGGAGCAAGCAAAAGAGCGGCAATAGGGACCAGGAATACAAGAAAGATGGTGAGCAGATGCCGCTGCGGAACTTCAAAGACGCCGATCCCCTCGCCCTGGTCAACAGCATCCTGCAGGATGGAGCGCGCCTCCCGCGGCCCGAAGTGGTGGAAGGAGGTAAAAAGGGTGCGAAAACCCTTCAATTCCGCAGGGATGGCCGCCGCGTCCACCGGATCCTTGTAGAACTGGATGCTTCCATTGGAGTCTATTCTCGCCCGTTCAAAGGCTTCCGCATTGGGATATTTATCGGTGAGGCAAATCTGGAGAGGCGTTTCGCCCTGACGATCAAAGGCCCGATGAAGCCAGAACCACGGCCCCGCGGCGCCAGAGCATAGGTCCACCACGCGCTCGGTCCCTGTTTGCTGCAAAGCTTTTCGAAGCCGGGGAATTATCGGAGCATACAAGTTGCCCAACCTGAAGACAGATTGCAGCGAGTCGGTAACAAAATCTCGAAGAAGCTTAGGGAACCAGGGTTGATCGTGAATTTCGGCCAATTGTATCCGCCGCATGAAAAGGACTCCGCTCCCTGAAAAACAATCCTTATCAATATTAATATTAATGGTATTGAGCGAGGAGCGCTCTCCTCGGAGGTAAATGCAGTTTTAGGAATATAAGGAGGCGAGATTTTTGTGGGCGGTCCAGTCGCCGAGGATCTCCTGCGATCGCGGACTCATATTTACAAAGGTTATACCGGCCAGCCGGGCCGCGGCCCATACTACCTTACCCACCGCTTCAGGGCGCTCCTTACTTGCAGAAGAGCTGATCTGGACCTGAAAGGTGCTGCCCGGCTGTAATTGTTCCGAGCACTTGATGGCCATTCCTCCTTCGCTCAAATCCAGAACCCTGGCCTCAAGCTCCTTCACGTGCGGATTGGTAAGCCTGGCAGTTACCTCTATGACGCTTTTACGCGAAAAGCGGCGACGGTCCCACAGCCATTTTTCCAGCTTAGTTTCTGACTCAGGCCGCAGCCCGGTAAAGTGAATACCGGCGCGTCCATATTCATCCTTCCACACCACCTCGCCTTCAACTTCTATGGTCTGGTCAGTTCCCGGCAGGCAGAAGGATAAATGTGTGCGGTGCGCTTTCTGGAAAAGCTCGTGGGATTTGATTGCGATCCCATCCCGGCTGAGGTCCAGGATAATACCGTCAAATTCTGTGTTGCCGTCCCGCCGGAAATTGACCGGCATTTGGACAGATTTGCGAAAGGAGCGCCGGCGCTCGCGGTTCATCAAATTCCTGGCGGCGCGCAACGTAGGGGTCACTCGCGCCACGGAAACCGGCTCCTCGATTACAAAGTGCACGCCCAGGTCCCGTAGAGACCGCACCTGAGTGGGTTCTTTTACGATAGACAGAAGAATGGCCCGTTTGTTGTAGGGTGATTTCTTCAGGCTGCTGAGGAAGTCCAGGTTCTCCTGCCGATGATCGCACTCCACCAGCACCGCATCGAACCTTCGCTGTGCGAGCAGTTGCTTTGCGGTGTAGGCATCTTCGCAAAGCTCAACCTCCACCTCCAGGTCCTTCAATACCAGATTGAAGACCCGCCGCAGATGCTGGTCCTGACACAATAATAAAGACGAGAGCGTCATTTCCTGCCCAGCTTATACGGAATGCTCAAGGCTGGACCCTCGCGCGGAGTACGAAAGTAACGTTGCCTCTTCTCGTCAACCTTGGCGAGAGTCTAACCGATGAAGCAAACTCTGAATGTGGCCATAAAGACCCATTGATCGTGGCCAAAATGTCCCAAGGAGCAGGAATTGCCAGGAGTTTCAACCTATCTGATGGACCAGAGCACCTGTTTTCTTACACTTAGCGTTTTGGCCAGGTTTGGTCATCGGCTT
>CAZONJ010000114.1:0-7941 GCA_964581225.1 uncultured Terriglobales bacterium
TTGGCAACCGGAGCTGCGGTTTACTGTACCGTCGCCGTGAATACCTCTTCCATTGCCGCGTTGCATTTGGGCAGCGGCTGTTGGTTGCGGCGGCTGTCTGTCCAGAAGGGGTGCGAGTAGCCGCCGTAGGCTGCGAGACCGGCATAATCCCCCTGCTGGTTTCCGTAATCGATTGCGCTGCACGGGTAGACGCCATTGCAGTCGTGCTCGTTCGAGCTGACATTTGAAACCCGCGTGTTCGGGGTGCTGAAGCTGGCGCCGCCATTGGTGGATTGGCTCAGGTAAATGTCGGTTTGGTAACGATGGCCTGTGGTGTCGTTGCGGGTATCGTAAAAAGAAACATTTACGTTGCCGGTAACAGCATCGACTGCCAGCCACTGATTGAAGCGGTCCACATTCAGCAATGGATCGGTGACCGCGATAGGCGTGCTCCAGGAGCTGCCCTGATCGTCGGAGGAGATGAGCTTGATGTCCGTGTTGCCGGTCGAGGTCACGTCCATGTAAGCGCAATATAGCCTTCCACGATGTGCGGCTTTACTACGGTCCACATCGCAGGAAGGATAATCGAGCGCGCCGCGGAAAGACTCCGCCGGAATCGCGATATCGAATGCGAGCTGTTTGGTTGCGGCCACGCTCGCGATCCCCCAGGAGCCTCCGCCATCGAAGGAGCGGTTGAAGGCGATGGTGTTCGCTCCATAGTCGTTCCAGGCGACATACACCTCGCCATTGGGACCCACAAAGGGCACGGCTGCAATGGACTGGCTGGGGCCGGAGGGAGCATCGACGCGGGTCACAGCGAAGGTTGCGCCTCCATCCGCCGATGCGCCCACGCGCACGCCGCCGTCCGACGAGCCTCCGGAAGCCGCATCCCATGTGACGTATACGTTGTTTTGGAATGGGCTGCGTGCATTGCGGTCGGTTGTGATCATCGGCTTGTCATTGAAATGGTCGCCTCCGGTGGCAAACGAGAAGTAGCTTACGCTGGGGTATGTACGCCCGCCATCGGTAGACTTGGCCACTGCCATCTCGGTGCCGTTCACCCCATTGCCGCCGCCAAAGAAGACGACAATGTAGCTGTAATAGAGGTTGCCCAGGGTATCGAAAGCGAGCGACGGGTCGGAGCCAAAGCGGCTATCATTGGTGCCGCTGAGCGGCGCAGGAAGCGGCAGGTCGACGCCCGTCCATGAAAGCCCGCCGTCGAAGGAGGCATAGCCGCGCATCGGATCGCGGAAGATCTCGTTTGATCCGCCCGCCAGGTTCTTGGGAGATTTTTCGTTGATCGCCACATAAGTCTCGCTCTGCGGCCCACACTCATTGGAGACGTCCACATTGGGGCCCACAGTAAGAGAGTTGCTAGCGCCGGCGGCCCCGCCATTGCCGTTATTCAGCAATGTTTGGTACTTCTGCCACCAGGTCGGCTTGTTAGGCGAGTTGGTTTGAGAAAAGGAAGCTGTTGTTACGAGAAGAGCGAAGGTTAAAACCGCTGAAACCGGTCCTTGCTTCATGTGTCACCACCCCTGATTTCTTGAGTCTGGGGATTGTATATCAAGATGGGTCTGAATTCGAGCAGCAAAGCTTTATCCAAGGGAAGCGGGGTTAAAGATTAAAAACTGTAGTCCGAAGCCCTTGCCCGAGCATCTCAGGGGGACAGCAGAGCAGGATGAAACTGCATCGAACTCAGGGCATGGGTGATCTAAACCTCAGCCTTTGAAGCTGTATTTAGTTCTGCGGCGCAAAGGGCTTTCGGATCATCCAAAGCTTTGCCTGTGAGTGCACAGCAGGTATTGAGAGGCGGGGATGCTGGCTGTACAGAATGGTACCGGAATTGCGCAGGAGCTGCTCACGCGCTTGGCAGAGGCACGGCGGGAGACCGACCGGCTGTTCAGTATTGTGAGCTCCAATGCGCTTTATGAGCGGCCCATCCCGGAGCGCCATCGGATGGTCTTTTATATTGGGCACCTGGAGGCATTCGATTGGAACCTCTTCCATGGTCGCCTTTTCGATCTGCGCCCTTTCCATCCTGAATTCGACCGCCTGTTTGCCTTTGGCATTGATCCGGTGGGTAGCAAGCTGCCCTCCGACCAGCCGGCAGACTGGCCGTCATTGGACCGCATACGGGATTACGTCAGGCGAGTTCGCGAGACGGTCGATGCGGCGCTGGGGAAGATAGATTTTGTAGATTCGCAGGCGGGCGACGCGCCAGCAGAGTCTTCACCGCGCCTGCTGCTCAATGTCGCAATTGAGCATCGGCTGATGCATGCCGAAACCCTGAGCTACATGCTCCACCAGGTGCCGCTGGAGCAGAAGGTCAGACGCGGGACAAGCGAAGCCCCGCTACTCCTACCGCAGCCAATAAAGAAGATGATTGAGGTCCCCGCCGGTGCCATCACCCTCGGCCTCTCGCGGGATGACAGCGCCTTCGGGTGGGACAACGAATATAACGCTCACACCGTCGACCTTCCTGCATTCGCAATTGACCAGCACAAAGTCAGCAATGGGCAGTATCTCGAATTTATCGCCGCCGGGAGCTACGAAAACCGGGAGCTCTGGAGAGAGCCGGATTGGAATTGGATAACCGCCCACAACATCACTCATCCTATCTTCTGGAAGCGGCGCGGGGGCCGCTGGCTTTACCGCACCATGTTCAATGAGATCGATCTTCCGCTGGACTGGCCGGTGTACGTCAGCCATGCCGAGGCGAGCGCATACGCGCGCTGGGCCGGCAAGGCATTGCCTGGTGAAGCGCAGTGGCAGCGGGCGGCTTACGGAACTATGTCGGGGGACGAACGTTCCTACCCCTGGGGCAATGAGGCGCCAAACCAGCTCCTCGGAAATTTTGATTTCTATCGCTGGGACCCCGCCCCGGTAGGAGCATTCCCCGGCAATCGGAGCGACTTTGGGGTAGTCGGCCTGCTGGGGAACGGCTGGGAGTGGACTTCGACCCGATTTGCACCCTTCCCGGGCTTTCGCCCTTTTTCCTTTTATCCTGGCTACTCTGCCGATTTCTTTGATGGCAAACACTATGTGCTCAAGGGCGGATCTGCCCGGACGGCCGCCTGCATGTTGCGCAGCTCTTTTCGCAACTGGTTCCAGCCACATTACCAGTACATGTATGCCGGCTTTCGCTGCGTGGAGGACCAATGAAAATTACGAGAGGCGCTGAATGCTGACACACACCATCACCACCGGTCTCCAATCCGAGCTTGCGGCCGAGGTGCGCGCCGGCCTGACCCACCCGGGGCAGAAGGAGCTTCCTTCAAAATACCTGTACGACGAGGTCGGCTCGCGGCTCTTCGAGGTGATCAGCGTCCTTCCCGAATACGGGCTTACCCGGGCCGATGAGCGGCTCTTGCGCCGGCACGCCAATGACATTGTGGCGCGGCTCCCCCTGCCGACCGCGGTGGCCGAGTTGGGAAGTGGCAGCGGCAGAAAGACAAGGTGGGTGCTGGAAGCGCTCTCCCGCGTCCAGCCAACCTCGTATTACCCCATCGAAATCTCCGGGACGGCGCTGGCCTTGTGTACCCACGAGCTGTCGGACATCAAGTCGCTCCATATCGTGGGCCTGGAACGCGAGTACCTGGATGGGCTGCTTGAAGTGGCCGCGCGGCGGGAAGCGGGCCATCATCTGCTGGTGCTTTTCCTGGGAAGCACGATCGGTAATTTTGAACGCGAGGCCGGCACAAAGTTCCTTCAGGAAGTTCGCCGCATCCTGCAGCCGGGCGATTCACTGCTGCTGGGCACCGATCTTGAGAAACCCATCTCCCAGATGCTCGATGCCTATGACGATCCGCTGGGAGTGACCGCGGCCTTCAACCTGAACCTGCTGCATCGCATCAATCGCGAACTCGGCGGCGATTTCGTCCTGCAGGATTTCGAGCACCTCGCCCGGTTCAACGGCAAAACCCGCAGCATCGAGATGCACATCCGCTCTAAACGCAGGCAGAGGGTTTCCATTCCGGGCTGTGAGCTCACCGCGGACTTTGCCGAGGGCGAAACCATCTGGACGGAAAGCAGCCACAAATATTCCCCAGAAGAGGTGATCCGGACCGCCAGGGAAGCCGGCTTCTACTGCGCCGCCCAGTGGACCGATGGGGAATGGCCCTTCGCCGAGAACCTGCTGATCGCGGAGTGATGAAATTGGCGGAAGCGTGTGCGAGTCGAACACACCGGAGCTGGGGAAGACCCAACTCCCGCCGGTTTTGAAGACCGGGATGGTCACCGGACCACATTCGCTTCCGTACATATCTACAATAACTTAAAGCGGGAAATCAGTTAGGCGATGAGCCGTTCGTGCGGATCTACCATGGGTCTGAGCCAAGTATTAGAACGTCGTATAGGGAACGGCAAAGAGCGGTTGAATTCCTCATAATGATCCATACTGCTTTCCGAAAAAGGCACGGATGCACCGAAGCTGCGCCTATTCTTCTTCCTCAATCACAGCCTCTTCCGGCGTTATCGTCGGCACTGGTCTTCCCGCAAAAAAATCGGCAACCATTCGCTCAAGCTCGGCTATTCCCTTGGAGTTCGGTGGCAGACCGGCTGCCAAGGCCCGTCCCGGATGCAGAGTGTCCCACTTAGACCGAACCTGCCTTGCTCTACCTTTGCCGGGCGTGTGGATTCCAAAACCTTCAATCAAAATATTCCACAAGGGCAGAAACTGCTCAATCAACAATGACTCGCCAAGCGGTATCCAGATGTCGTCTGAAACTAAATAACGACAGAAAAAGTCACTGATCTTGAGGTTCTCCGTCACTTCAATTGACTTGGCGTGCTCAGCCAAACGCCTGAACAACGCGGCTCCCGGGGAAGCGCTTAAACCGAAACCTCCCTTCCGCGCTCCCGGAGGGACAGCTTTGCCCACATAGATCGGCTGGTCAAACTTGTGATTGAGGTTCTGCTCGGCCACTTGACGGTACGGCGCGAAATCGCCGGTGTAATAAATTGCATAAATCCCGGCGCCATTGAACCGGTTCATAGGCGGCAGTGGCCCGACTGGCTCGCTTCAACAGCGCGCCCGCTACACTTTCCCCAAGATTGCGCTTATCTAGCGGATTAAATGGAACGTCAGCCACTTGTAGCTTATAAGCCTATTGAATACTGGGATGTGCGACAAGGGATTGTACCAATTCGGTTAACCGCCGAAGGTGCGAGTACCGCCTGCCGTTGTCTTTTTCTTTCTGCCTCCAAAACTGTTGTGCCCAAGCAGCGAATTGTTGATTTCCTGTTGCAGAAGTCCTGCCTTTTCTTCGGGAGTAGGCTCTCGCGTGGGAAACTTATTTTCGAGTTCTTTTCTAAGTGAGTTGAACTTTGCCAGCGCAGCACGTTGGGACCGCGTGGAAAGTATCTCCTGCCCCGCCATCCTCACAACGAAGACTCCGTCCCTGGTTTTTGACAAATATAGATCGCCGGGAAGAAATGAGAGATTCATGAAGCTCGCCGAAGCACCACTCCGGATTCGTACAAAACGGTTTTCGCTTTCGCTTCTTCCGCTCTGACGGAAGATTGGATGATGCTGTTACCCGTTCGCTTATTTCTGAGAAGGTGGTTCGCCTCAAATTCAAGACCAGCAAGCTCCCCGATCTTTCCAAAAAAATAATCCGTCTTGACTTCAATACCCTGAATAATGCTGTTTCCTAGCACGATAATGGAGACTGCCTGCGGCTTCAAAAGCTGCGCAATCACTTTGCAAAATCTATACGTATCGTTGAAGTATGTGGCAACATAGTTTGCCCAGCCGGGGCCGCCGTAGCAGCCCTTCTCCGCATTGCGGTTACGGATGGTCTCAATGAGATCTGATAGTTCATTCATTTTGAAAGTCAAAGGTACTGGATCGGAATCACGCACCGTCTGCCAGAATTTCCCGAAGCTTTCGGCCTCTCGCGCTCCGTTATACCCGGTACCCGTAGTGAATCCAAGCCAGTGTAACTGCGGTCGCGTATTGCGCGGATAGTGATAATTATTCAGGTAAGGTGGTGATGTCACAAGCAAATCAACGAAGTTGCGCTCTCCTAAAGATTCGAGCGAAGAAAATATGCTTTTCGAAAGCAATTGTGTCTTTGGCCGATAACCCAGCGTTTCAATATGTGCTTGTAGCCAGCTGATATCTTGCAGCATCAGGTGCAGCTTCGCAGAGACGCTTAGACCCACATTGGCGTCTTCAATATTTGGCTTATCGACAGCGGCGCGTCTCGTTAGGCTCGGCTCGTAAGAATAATTGGAGAAGCTCACCATTACCGAGCCAAGCCCAAGGCGAAAAATGTCCTTTAGCGTCGTGTTTTCAATGGAGTTGATGAAATCAAGCGCATACAAGACCTTACGTTCGACTTTAGGACTGAATAGCTGCGTTCTGCCGGAGAACCCTGTAGGAGGTCTTGAACCCGGCTCTTGGTCCATTCCTCCACTCTCTGCTTTCTCCATAAACTTCTCAAATGCAGCAATGAGCCGTCCCAGATCATTAACGGAAATTCTCATTGCTTTGAGCTTGATCCTGGTTGCAAGCGCGGCATACGGGTTAATTTCAAACCCGAGTACATTCAGCCCGCTCAGGTACGATTCCACCAGCGTTGTGCCTACCCCCGCGAATGGATCCAGTACCCAAGAGTCCGATTTTTTTTGCGGGAGATAAGCGTTGATGGAATCCTCAACGAACTCAGCGGAGAAGCCTGCAATCCACGGCACCCAACGGTGCAGAGGACGGTCCTTGTTTTTAGCAAAAGACGAGTCTCTAAATCCATTCGTCACTGTAGGAGGATCGAAAAAAGTTGTTTGCATTTTAGCGAGGAACCTGGCAGCCCTTTCTGAAATCAATCAGCACAACAAGTTCGCGGCCCTTATTCATGAAGGGGAAGTTTAGCACGGTTTCGCTATCTATTCGCCTAAATTTTCGGAGACGAAATGCACTGACAGATTCTGAATGCAGAATGGCGGTTCAATTCTTTCCAATAACTGCTTCTCGGCTTTTCGGAAGCTCGGAAATGCATCAGTCGGAGTAGCACGGAGAGAGCGCCTGCCCCCCTCGCCTCCCCTGCGGAGAACCGAAATTCCCGCAGGGGAGCACGAAGGATCGCAGACAAAAGGAGGGGACAACGATCAGCTTACTTTTTTAGCGGCGGCCGATTCCAGCTTCTTCTTGCTGAAATACCAGTCTTTCACTTCCAGGCCATTGCTGCTGGCCACGCGCTTCTCGGCGTCCTGCTGTGTGGCCGGCGCGGGGACGATGACCGAATCTCCCGGACGCCAGTTGGCCGGGGTGGCGCAGGCATTGGAGTCCGCCGTCTGCAGGGCGTCGAAGACGCGGATGATTTCGTCGATGTTGCGGCCCAGCGAGAGCGGGTAATACAGCAACGCGCGAATCACGTTCTTGGGGTCGATAAAGAAGACGGCGCGGACGGTTGCCGTATCGCTCACCGCGGAATGCACCATGCCAAAAGCGGCGGCGACCTTCTGGTCAAGGTCGGCGATCACCGGGAAGGAGACCTTCACGTTGAAGTTCTGCTCGATGCTGCGCACCCAGGCGATATGGGAATAGACGCTGTCGATGGAGACGCCGACCAGCTGCACATTGCGCTTTTCGAACTCCGCGGTATTACGCGCGAACTCTACAAACTCGGTGGTGCAAACCGGAGTGAAATCTGCCGGATGCGAGAAGAGCAGGACCCACTTGCCTTTGGCAGTGTAGTCGCTGATCCGGATTACGCCATGCGTGGATTTGGCCTGCACGTCGGGCGCGGGCTCGTTGATACGGGGAATTTGGGTGAGTACTTCGGTGGTGCTCATAATATTTTCTCCTCAGAATTTTTCCGGCGAAGCTTGCGTTTGGGATAAAAATCAAAAACCCACCCGCTTGCGGCGCTGGGTGGGTTTGAACTTACGAAACGCTAAAATCGTGAATTACCCACACCTCGGCGCCATTGCCATACACATACAACAACATGCGCCAGT
>CAZONJ010000115.1:0-7874 GCA_964581225.1 uncultured Terriglobales bacterium
TCAACTGCGCCAGCGCAGCGTTACCGGCCCTTTGATGGGATGTTCCATCGGCGTGCCGTTGCGCCGCGAATTCAGGTATGCGGATTTCAGGGCAAAGTACCATTTAGCCAGGCGGTCGGCATCGTCGATCAACATCAGGCTGGGATTGTGCCGCAGCCCCTCCGCCTGCTGCTCCATGGTCCGCTGGTCCTGGCGGATGAAGGCCCGCCCGAAGATGTTGAATATCTGCCTGGCGAATGGGAGCCAGCGAAAGATGTTCCATGCCGCCGAGAACTCGATGCGGCAGCGGTTCGCGTCGATAGGCACGACGATGGCGCGGTTCGTCAGCCAGTGGTCGCCGATGCGGATCTGCTCCACCCGAATATTGGGCAGCGTGAACTCGATGGAGGTGCTGATGGCATCGCCATAGAAGCGCAGCAGCTTGTAGGCGGCGCTGTTGGCCGAAGGAGTATGAGTGCGGATGCGAAAGCCCATCGGGACCGGCTCAAACGTCTTCTCCTTCTCGTGAATGCTGCTGCGCCGCCGCCACCACCACGATTGATGGACGAACGGCCCGTGCGCCGGGTCCATCAGCCCGATCACCCCATGGTCCACATTGCAGGGCAGCTCGGCGGAGAGGTGCGTGATCTGGTACTTCGCGCTGTGGACCGGAAGCTCCGGCGCCGGGGGCGGCGCAAGCGCGGCGGAGCGATGCTCCGGAACGTAAACCCAGATGTACCCATCGCGCTCCGCGCAGGGATAATGCGCCGCATGGATCTTCTCCACTTTGAGCGGCGAATCCGCGGTCAGCGAGGGAATTTCGCGGCAGCTCCCGGAGTGCACGTCAAATTTCCAGCCATGATAGGAGCACTCAATCTGCTGCCCGTGGACAGTGCCGTAGGAAAACGGCATTCCCCGATGCGGACAACTGTCGCGCAGGGCAAAGGCGCGGCCCTCGCTGTCCCTGCCCACCACCAGCGGGATACCCAGCAGCAGCGCCTTTTCCAATTTGCGCTTCCCGCGTAGCTGGCTGCTGCGCAGCGCCGGATACCAGAAGCCGGTGAGCATCTGCCCGGCTTGCGGAGCATCGGCAGCGGACGGGCGCGCCGTCGCTTGCGGAATGGCGTCTTCGGTCAAGGGAGAATCGGGCACAGATAGAGTTTAAGGCAGCGCAGGGAGAATGCGAAAGCATTCACCCGTGCAGGTGGTCTCTCTGGACATGCGCGCGCGAATTCTTAGCCAACTGCCGCCCATCCTACGTTGAGCAGCACCAGCACCGCATACCAGCCCATCAGCACGGCGATCCCGGTGGACTTCTTCTTGTTTCCCACCACGGCAAAGCCAATGCCGACGAGCACGAACGTCCATAGCGTAAATACATCGAGCCAGGAGCAAAGGCTGTAAAGCCAGTGCGGCGTCTCCGAGATGTTGAGGTAATAGGCCGGATTTGTTCCGACCGGACTGTTGAAGTTAAACGCTTCCGTGTTCGCTCCCGCCCACAGCGCGACGCTGGCGAGTATGGAGCGCAGCACTCCGGGCAGCGATCCGTAAAAGACAATCGCCAGGGCATGTTTGAAATCGATCGAGGTCCCCAGCCCGAAGTTAAAGCTGGCCATCAGGACCAGCGCGATGATGGAGGAAGCCAGCAGCGCGAGCACGGGCGTGCAATAACCGAAGGCCTTGGTGATCGTCTCCGAAAACTTCAACTGCTGCTCATATCGGTCGGGATGCTCCTGGCGCAACTGCTCCATGCGCTGCTCCGCCTTGGGGTTGAGCTTGATCTGGTTTTGCGTGACCTGCTCATATCCGACCTTCTTGTCTACGGTAAACACCAGCAGCCAGGAGAAGATCGAGATCAGCACCCAGGGCGCCCACCAGCTCGCATTGCGGCGAATGTCCGCAAAGGTCTTGCCGGGTGCGACGTAAGTGTTTACGATCCGCTGCGGCTCGGAGAGAGAAGGCTGCTCCGCGATGAGTGAAGCCGGCATTGCCGGCGTGGTGGACTGGTCTTCGATGGGCATAAAACCGTTCCTTCCTCCCCGTGTCCGCCTCGATACGATGTAGGACTGTGGGCAGTCGAGGGAATCATCCCTGAAATGAAAACTGGGCCCTTGGAATTGTTCGGCCAGATTGTAACGGAGTTGGGAGCGGAATTATATAGATTTGTCAGGTTCTTCGCTCTTCAGCTCCGACCACGGCGTGCGCAGCACGGTAACGAAGATGATCACGAAGTCCAGGTAGAGCAGCAGGGCCCCGACGGCCGCCGCTTTCTGCTCCGGCGCGGCATCGTCAAATTCAAATTTAA
Organism: uncultured Terriglobales bacterium; assembly: GCA_964581225.1. Taxonomy (GTDB): domain Bacteria; phylum Acidobacteriota; class Terriglobia; order Terriglobales; family Acidobacteriaceae; genus CAYTQA01. The sequence continues at coordinate 2,285 of CAZONJ010000115.1, forward strand.
GGTCGCGCAAAAATTGCAGATGATATTCGAAGAGCACGCAAAAGAGAAGAATGACGATCGCGCTCGTCATCTGCAGCACGGTGGAGCTGTGCATAGAAGAGTTGACCTCATAGGAGATCGCCAGGCCGCCCGTCATAGTGATTGCCATCGCGCTCCAGGCTGCGGGGCTCCGGCTGGAATTCCTGCCATAGGCCCATTTCAGCAGGAAAAATGCGGCCGAGGAAAAGTAAACCGCCAAAAAGGATTCGCCCGAAATATTGCGAAAGACCAGCTCGAAACTCGCGCCGTTAAGCACCGCAAAGCCGAGCAGGCTGGCAATGGCGATATATGCCGGCATGGCGGCGACTTTTTTCATCACCAGGCAGGCCAGTCCCATCAGGGCCAATAGCAGCAGAGACGACGGTCCTTGCAGCTCCCGCATGCGGGAGAAGAGGCTGGAAGACCAGTCGGCCCCGCCCGCCGAGAAGAGCAGCGCAACCGCCATCCATAGAAAGATACGCAGCAGGAAAAGGTCTTCTTCTCTCTCCACTTCGAGCAGGTCAGGGTCGGGCATGGGAGGCGAATCGTCGTAGACCGTCTCCATCTGTGCCGGTTGGGTCCCCTGGAAAGACATGGGGAAAGGATAGGCAGATATAAACCGTGCGGCAAGGTTACTTAAGATGCCCGAAAATCAAGCCTATCCGATTGAAATGGCGTAACAGCCCTTGAAACCTGAAACTCGAAACTGCAACCGCCTGTAATCAGTTCCCGTAATCGTGAGTAAGCTTCTGGAAGAACTCATCTTCCAGACCCTGCTGATCGGAGTGAATGGCGCTGCGCATGGCCGCATCGACGGTCTGGCCCTGGTTTAAGCGCTGCAGGATGGTCGTCAGGCTGGCGATGCCGTAGGTGTCGCGAATGTATTCCGTGATGGCCAGCGATTCGGCGTAAGCCACCCCGGCATCATGGGCAGAGAGCTGCATGAAGCCCTCATCGAGCGAGCGCAGCGGCAGCGCATGGTTTTCCTTATATAGCTTCGCCAGCGCCGGCTTGTAGGACGCAGCCGATCGCGGCTCGACCATCTGCGCGATGCCTTCATGCAGCCAGTGCGGGCAGCGCCCGCCGGATGCTTGGCTGATAAACGAATGGGCCAGCTCATGCTTGAGGATGCGGCTCATCCCCGGAGAAACGCTGGTGAGGCCTTCGACCGGAATGCGCAGCTTGCCATCGTTCAATGCAGCGGTCCAGGCCGGGGTCTGGGTCACATCGAAGAAGGCTTGATTGGTATAGAGAACGACGGAGACGGTATCGCGGGGCATGACCCCTAACTCGACTACCAGATCGTTGTAGTGGCCCTCCAGCGTATTGAGCAACTGCTTGCGAAAATCCTGGGAGGTCTGCTGGCCTTCATAGCGCAACGAGAAATGGGCGCTCGCCAGCTCGCGGTAATCCCCCTCGGCAGCCAGCTCCCGCTGGGCCTTGGCCAGAAGCTGGCGCACCTGGGGATCGTCCTTCAACTGCAACGATTTCTTCCACTCCGCCACCGCTTCCCGGCTGCGATTATCTTTGAAATATGCCAGACCGAGAAGCGCATGAACGTCCGGCGAGTCGGGCGCCTCACGGCAGGCCTGCTCCGCGAACTTGATCGCCACCGCGGCTTTTTCTCCTTGCAGCAGCACGAAGACGTATTGCGCCAGAAGCGCGGGATCGTTAGGGAAAAGCTCCAGGGCGCGTTCCAGGTGCTCGCGCGCATCGGCCAGATTGCCATGCTTCTGCTCGTCCCTGGCCATCGCCAGCAGCGCAGTTGCAAGCGCCAGGGGATCGTTCAGACGCTCGATCTGCTGCAGCGCCTCGGGCGTAATGGGTCCGGAAAACGGGTTCACCGCCGAGCCGATGGCGCTCTGCACGGCCGGTGGGGGAATCTCAATGGAAGAGGCTGCGCTGGAGCTTACAGCAGAGTTGCCGGTCTCAACGCGCTCGACGGAGCTGCGTGGGATGGCGTAGGTGTTCTCTCCAATGTCATACTCTAGCTTATCGCCGTTCTGGCGCACGCTGTCGGCGGCGATGCTGCGTCCATTCTTGAGATGGATGGTGTCAGCAAAAGCAGCAGGGCCCAGCGCGAAAGTCAGGGCTAGGATGAAGATACGGCGTCTCACACCGGGGCAGTGTAACGCGGCGCGCGCGCAACGCACCAGTTACTATTGTGTCATCCGCCCGCTGGCATGGGTTGCGCTGCTTCTCTTTAGTTGGTGCGCCGCTGCGGCGCAGGAGCAGCCTTCGGCCGCCAATCCGGCGGGAGATGGGATGGCCCTTTATCATCAGCTGCGCTTCACGGCCATCGATCCCGCAAAGATCTACAAGATCCGCGATGCCGAGTTCGATCGTGAAGACCTGCATTTCGCGTTGAAGGAAGGGACCATCGCCTTTGTCACGCCGGTGGATGGACATATCACCGGCGCGTTGTTTATCGGCGAAGGCGAGGTCCTGCTTATGCCTCCTGACCAGGTAGAGCGCGCCTCGATGGCGTTGTTCACCAGGGCGGCAGTGCTCGAAGAGGGCTTTCAAAGCGCCTACTTCCGCTTCTTCGACGATCAACTGATTGCCGATCTCTCCCCTTACTTCCGGCCAGCCGACGATCCCGGAGCATTCGCCAGCCGATGGGGGCCTTTGATGAAGAGCATGAGTGACTCCGATTCGCTGCGCCTGCTGATCTCGTTTACCAACACCGGAGGCCAGGGCAAGCCGCAGCCTTTTCTGCATGCCCGCCTCAACAACCAGCGGCGCGGCGCCTTTGACGTGGTCTTCGATGGCAATGCGGAAGAGCAGATCGCCGCCGGCCAAATCACTACCAATTCCTCCGGCACGTATTACGATTTCTGGAGCTCATTTCCCATGCGTTCGCAGCGGCAGCTTACCCCAGAGCAGGCGCAAGCCAGCGCGAACGAGCTGCGTCCCCTGCGGATTGCGGATTGCAAAGTCAGGGTAAGGGTGCATCCGCCGGAGGGGCTGGAGGCGGAGGCAACGGTCTCGCTGCTTACAAGCAGCCCCGGCATCCGGACCGTGATCTTCACGCTCTCGCGCTATCTCAAGGTTGCCTCCGTGGTTGCGGAGGGCAAGCCGCTCCAATTCATCCAGAATGAGGCGCTCACCGGCAGCGAGCTGGCGAGGAAGGGCGACGATTTAATTGCAGTGCTGTTTCCCAAGGAGCTGACGCCGGGCAGCCCGGTCGAGGTGAAGGTGAATTACTCCGGCTCCGTGCTCTCCGATGCCGGCGGCGGCCTGCTGCGCGTTGGGGCGCGGGGCAACTGGTATCCCAGCGTGGGAGCGAGCATGACGAACTTCGACCTGGAGTTTCACTATCCGCCGGGATGGACGCTGCTGGCGACCGGCAAACAGCAATCACTGCAAGAACAGGACAACCAACAGGTATCGCGATGGAATACCGAGCGGCCGATTCCGGTCGCAGGATTCAATCTTGGTCATTATGTCTCGGAGCGGGTGCAGACAGGTAAGGTGATGGTGGAAAGCTATGCCTCTCGAGGAGTGGAGAGCACCTTTTCATTGAATGCAGCCAATACGCCTGCTGCTGCTCCTCCGTCGATTCCCACATTGCGGGGCAAGCCGCACTTCCCGCTCTTTTCCTCCCCACCTCCACCGCTGCCGCCGACCCCATCCAATCTGGCCAAAAAAGTGGCCCAGGACTCGGCCAGGGCGATTGATTTTATGAGCGCCAAGTATGGCCCTTATCCGTACAGCACGCTGGAGTTGACCCAGATGCCAGGCCTGCTCAGCCAGGGATGGCCAGGGCTTGTCTTCTTGTCGACCTATGTTTTCGTTCCCCAGGCGGAGCGTCCGAAGCTTGTCGACAGCCCCTTTGACCAGATCTTCTTCGACCGGCTCATGCTGGCCCATGAAGTGGGTCACCAATGGTGGGGCGATGCCGTGGCCTGGAGAAGCTATCGCGACCAGTGGATCTCGGAATCTTTGGCCAACTACTCCGCGTTGCTGAGCATTGAGGCCGAGCATCCGGAGGCGATGAAAATCGTCCTTAACTTTTATCGCAAACAGCTGACCGCAAAAAACGATCATGGGGAAGAGAACTGGCAAGCGGGGCCCGTGACTCTGGGGCAGAGGTTGGATTGCTCGCACTTCCCCAAAGGCTACGAACTGATCGCCTATGGACGGGGCACATGGCTGGTCCACATGCTGCGAGAAATGCTGCGCGATGCGGCCCGTGAGGGCGCAGGACCGGCCATCGCGGGCAGGCCCCATGCCCAGGTGGACGAGAGCTCCGATGCGCTCTTCTATGCGGCGTTGCGCGATCTGCAAACCCGCTTCGCCGGCAAGGAGATCTCCACCCGCGATCTCAAGCAGGCCTTTGAAAAGGTATTGCCGAAGCAGCTTCAGTATGAGGGGCACAAGTCGCTCGACTGGTTCTTTGATGGCTGGGTCAAAGGCATGGCCATCCCCAATTACGAGGTGCAGGGACTGAAGCTTTCGCAGCGCGAGGGCCGCCTGATCGCAACCGCAACGCTGCTGCAGAAAAACTCGCCTGACAGCCTGATCACTGCGGTCCCGGTTTATGCCCGGATGGCGGATGGAAGCATGCGCTTCCTGGCCCAGGTCTTTGCCGATGGGAACGAAACCAGCCTGAAACTCGCGGTCCCTGCAGGGACCAGGAGGTTAGTCATCGATCCTGAGCAGACGGTCCTCGCGCGGCCCTGATCTGTGCAAGAGAAAATCGCCCTCTCTCGCCGATTGCATCTCCGCGAATCTCCGGGCCGGATCGATAAGAAGCTTTACTTCAGCGCCGCTCTTTTTTGCTCCGCGAGTTGCGCGATATTGCGCGATTTGTCTTTGGAGAGCTCATCGTAGATGCGCTTCGCCTCTTCCGGCTGCGTAGTCGCATAGGCGTCGGCCAGCGCGAATTCAACAGTGGCTTTGGGCACGGCGTCGGTTGGATGGGTCAGCAAATCTTTATAAATGTTAATGGCGTCGGCGTCGCGGTTGGTAGAACGATAGAGCGAAGCCAGGGTGAGCTTGGCCAGCGAAGAGCGGTCGCGACTCCGGGAGTTGGCGATCTCTTTCAGCTCCTTCTCGGCGGTGGCTGTGTCGCCCGCCTCCATGGTGGTGACTGCGGCCAGGTAGCGCGCATTTTTTCCAGCTTCGGTATGAGGATATTGATCGGCGACCTGCTGGAACTCCTTATGGGCCGCCTGGGCCCGCTCTTCAAGGCTTAAGAAGCTTTGGGTCTTAGGGTCCACGGGTTGATTTGGCTGGCGCAGAGGGGCGTTGTAAGTGCGCAAAGCGCGGCCCATGGCCGCACTGGCCTGCTCGTCCCTCTTGGAGTTGTAGGCGAGCAGGCTGGCCGTGACCACGGCGATGGTCCCCGCTACCACGAGGACGATGATGATGAGCTTGCGATGAGCTACGGTCCAGTGGACGGTGCCTTTTGCGGCTTCCTTAAACTTGTCTTCTTTTAATTTATGACGGGAATAACTTTGCACACAGTGTCCTTAAAGAGCTTTTCTGCTGACCGGGAACGGATCAGGCGGGATTGCTAATGGTAAGCTACTGATTCTAACAAGGTTGAGAAAACAGCGTCAAACCT
>CAZONJ010000116.1:0-7464 GCA_964581225.1 uncultured Terriglobales bacterium
TTCAGCCGCTGCATTAACAAACATTAAATAAAGGTCGCTCCGCGTTGCTGCGCTCCGCTCCCCGGGTCGGTGCAAATTCGAGTACATTAGCAAAAACTTATGTAATAGGGTCAATCGGCGTTGCCATGCTAAAGTTTTTCAATCGGGGCATTTTACGCCCACGGAAGGACCCTAATGCCCGCTAGTAGCGCCATCGATCTTGAGGCTGTCATACTTTCCTCCGACTCTCAATTGATTCATACTTTAGTAAGCTGCCTTCAAAGTTCCGGCATCCATGTCACAAAGTTCTACGAGAGTGGAGCGGCGGCGGACTACGTCTCGAAACGCAAAGTGGATGCGGTGATTGTCGATTCCGAAGTCGCAGGAGCGATATCGGTTTTGAACGCAGTACGCGAGACGCGATCGAACTCGCGCAGTCCAACCTTTGCGACCATTCACCGCCGGGACCTGTACGGCGACTTCGCCGCTTCGGCGCACTTCGTGATCGAGAAGCCGGTCCCACAGGAGCACTTCGAGCGGGCGCTGCGCGCCGCTCGCGGCGTAATGCTGCGGGAGCGGCGGCGCTACTACCGCCAGCCCGTGGAAGTGCCGATCACACTGCTTCGCGCCGACGGCCAGGTGCTAAGCAAAGGCACGACCGTCAACATCAGCGAGAGCGGCATGTCCTTGCGCTGCAATCTTCCCATGCGTGCACACGAAGTGCTGGGAATCCAGTTCAAGCTGCCGGGTGTTTCCACGAAATTCCGCTGCTCAGCCGAGGTGGTGTGGGCCGATTCCGAAGGGCTGGGAGGCCTCCGCTTTCTTCCTCTCGAAAAGAAAGAGCACGACGCCCTGGCAAAGTGGCTGGAACGAGTCTGAGAAAGAACAATAATTAAAGGAACATCCAGGCGCAGCCTCTCCGTCGAGAGGCCGCGCTGTTCTTAACCCAAGACCGGCTGGCACTCCTCTTCCTGATTATGTTTCTGGCCTACCGGCAGCTTCATCTCGGCGAATTGCTCCTGCTCGGTAGACCCATTCAGCGCCGTGGTTGAGGCCAAGCCTCCGGCGATCACCTGGGTAAGCGCGTCAAAGTATCCCGTGCCGACGAAGCGCTGATGCTTCACTGCCTGGTATCCGTATTCGGCTTCGCTGCTGAACTCTTTTTCCTGCAGGTTCGAGTAAGCCGTCATGCCGCGCTCTTTATATTTGCGCGCCAGCTCGAACATGCCCAGGTTCAGCGCGTGGAAGCCGGCCAGCGTGACAAACTGGAACTTATATCCCATGCTTGCCAACTGCTGCTGGAAGGTCGCGATGGTGGCATCGTCCAGCTTCTTCTTCCAGTTGAATGACGGAGAGCAGTTGTAGGCCAGCAGCTTGCCGGGATACTCGGCGTGGACCGCCTCCGCAAAGCGCCGCGCTTCTTCCAGGCTGGGCTCCGAGGTCTCGCACCAGATCAGGTCGGCATAGGGAGCGTAGGCCAGGCCGCGCGCGATAGCCGACTCCAGCCCGCCGCGGATGTGGAAGAAGCCCTCCGAGGTGCGCTCTCCGGTCAAGAACCTGCGATCGGCAGGATCGATGTCGCTGGTCAGCAGGTAGGCGCTGTTGGCGTCGGTGCGGGCCATGATCAGCGTGGGCACGCCCAGCACGTCCGCAGCCAGACGGGCGGCGACCAGTTTCTGGACCGCCTCCGAGGTCGGTACCAGGACTTTGCCGCCGAGGTGTCCGCACTTCTTGGCGGAAGAGAGCTGGTCTTCGAAATGGACGCAGGCAGCGCCGGCCTCGATCATCGCCTTCATTAATTCGTAGGCATTCAGGGAGCCGCCGAATCCGGCTTCGGCATCGGCCACGATGGGGGCCATCCAGTAGACGCCGTTCTTCCCGTCCATGTGATGGATCTGGTCGGCGCGCATCAGGGCATTGTTGATGCGGCGGACCACGGTAGGCACGCTGTTCGCCGGATACAGGCTCTGGTCGGGATACATGTGGCCCGCGTCATTCGCGTCGGCGGCCACTTGCCAGCCGCTCAGGTAGATGGCCTTCAGCCCGGCCTGCACCTGCTGTACCGCCTGGTTGCCGGTGAGCGCGCCCAGCGCCGGCACATACTCTTCATGATGCAGCAGCCACCACAGCCGCTCCGCGCCCAGGCGCGCCAGCGTATGCTCCACATGGAAGGAGCCGCGCAGCTTCTCGACTTGCTGGCTGGTATACGGGCGATGGATGCCGCTCCAGCGGTTGTTAGCGTGCCACTGCTTGGTCATTTCGGCGGGGTTTAGAGTTTGCATGGTGTTTTGTCCTCTCCGGCAATACCGGCTCAACAGGAGTAGAATGCATTTCCGGGCTTCGCGGCCACTCGGGTAGCCCGAATCGATCTACTCGTCCGTTTCGGACTAGTAGGCATCGCCGGCCTCTCAATTACGCGTCTAAGATGTTGAATATGACAACGCCAACCATCCTTCGCAACCAAGTGGAAACCGAAATCCTTACCCCTGAAGCGAGCGCCTTCCTGACCCGGCTGCAGCGCAACTTTGGGGGACGCCGCCAGGAGCTGCTGGCCCAACGCCGCGCGCGGCAGCAGCAGATCGATGCCGGCCACACACCCGATTTCCTCGCCGAAACCGCCTCCATCCGGGAAAAGGAATGGACGGTCGCGCCGATCCCCCACGACCTGCGTGACCGGCGGGTGGAGATTACCGGCCCGGTGGACCGGAAGATGATCATCAACGCGCTGAACTCCGGCGCCAGCGTCTTCATGGCCGATCTCGAGGATTCAAATTCGCCCACCTGGCAGAACAACCTTGAAGGGCAGCTCAATCTGCGGGACGCGGTCGCAGGCGCAATCGGCTTTACCAGTCCTGAGGGCAAGCGTTACCAGCTTAATCCGCATGTAGCCACGCTCATGGTGCGTCCGCGAGGCTGGCACCTGGAGGAAAAGCACTTTCCCGTGGACGGCAAGCCGATCTCCGGCTCGCTCTTCGATTTCGGACTTTATTTCTTCCACAACGCGCGCCAGCTCATTCAGAAAGGGACCGGGCCGTACTTTTATCTGCCCAAGCTGGAGAGCCATCTCGAAGCGCGTTTGTGGAACGATGTTTTCTGCTTTGCGCAGGACGAGCTCGGCATCCCGCGCGGTAGCATCCGAGCCACGGTGCTGGTTGAGACCATCCTCGCCGCCTTTGAGATGGACGAAATTCTTTACGAGCTGCGCGAGCACTCCGCCGGGCTGAACTGCGGACGCTGGGACTACATTTTCAGCTTTATCAAAAAATTCCGGAACCGCCCGGACTTCGTCCTGCCAGACCGTTCGATCGTGACCATGGACAAGCATTTCCTCAAGTCGTATGTGGACCTGCTGATTCACACCTGCCATCGGCGCGGCATTCATGCCATGGGCGGAATGGCGGCGCAGATTCCCATCAAGAACGATCCTGCGGCCAACGAGAAGGCGTTGGAGAAGGTCCGCGCGGACAAGCTGCGGGAGGTTAATGCCGGACACGATGGCACCTGGGTGGCCCATCCCGGACTGGTCCCGATCGCTAAAGAGGTGTTCGATGCCCACATGAAAGATGCGAACCAGATTGGCCGCCGTCGCGACGACGTTCACGTCACTGCCAAAGATCTGCTGGCCGTCACCGAAGGCGAGATCACCGAGGAGGGGCTGCGCTGGAACATCGACGTCGCCTTGCAGTATCTGGAATCGTGGCTGCGGGGCCTGGGCTGTGTTCCCATCTATAACCTGATGGAAGACGCCGCCACCGCTGAAATCTGCCGCGCCGCGGTATGGCAATGGGTGCGGCATGGGGCCAGGCTCAGCGACGGCCGCACGATCACCAAAGAGATGGTCAGCAAGATAGTCGCCGAGCAGAAGAATAAGCTGAAAGGGAGCCGCATCTCCGAAGCCGCCGAAATCTTCGAGCGCATGACCACCAGCCCGGATTTCGCCGAATTCCTGACCTTGCGGGCTTATGATTACATCAATTAAGGCCGCCGGGGAGGCCCTGCCGGGATGAAGAAATCCGCCGAGGTCTCGAATGAGCTTCTCGCGCAACTCAAGGAAGACCTGATTTCTCGCCGCGTCGGCCGCGGCATGGCGCGTCTGGAAGAGCATCGCCATCTGCTGACTTCCTTCAGCCCGGAACAGAAGAATGCCGGACTTTTTGCCGGCTACCTCGCCCAGTGGATTGACATGGGCTTTGATCATCCGGCGCTGCTGAAAGAGATCGTCGCCCGCTTCCCTAAAGCGGCCCGCATCCGCTTGCCTCTGCACGACTATCTGCATTTGCGCATGGCCGAAGCGATGGTGGCCATGTCAGAAGAATTAAAGGAAGAGGCCATCCAGCACCTTGATTTTGTCCTCGGCCTGGAGCAGGAGACCGACGACAAGGAACTGCTGGCGATTGCCCATTTCTGGAAGGGCCGCTGCCTGCGCATGAAAGGGGAGTACGACCAGGCGCTGGCCTTTGCGGTAAAGGGCAGGGAACTCGCCCTGGAGCTCGGCCACCGGGCGATGGCGACCGTGATGCGCGTCCTGGAGAGTTGGCTCTTCTTCCAAAAAGGAGATGCAAAGCAGGCCATCGACATCCTGCAAGAGGCCGAAGCGGTTCTCAGCAAGACCGACGACTATCTCACGCTGGGCAACATCCATTCTTCCTATGGCCGCATTGCGCAACGCCAGGGACGCTATCAGCACGCCATTGACAGCTTTACCACGGCCATCGAGCTGTACCGGAAGCGCGATCCGCAGCACCGCAATGTGGCGCGATCGCTGAATAACATGGCATACGTAAAGCGGCTGGTCGCGCTGCAACTGCTTCGCAAGATTGACGCCGATGCCGCCAAACGCCGCAAAGCTGTCGCAGGGGCGCGCACCGGCAATGGCCAGGAGAAGCTGCAATATCGCAGGCGCTTTGAGCAGCTGCGGCAGGAGGCGCTCACCGAGCTCGCCGAAGCTGCCGTGATCTACGAGCGCTACGGGATCGGGCACGGTTTGGGCAGCGTAAGCTTGAACTACGCGCATCTCCATCTCGACAATGGAGACCTGGAACACGCGGAGGAGGCCGCCAAGTCAGCCTTCATCCTCGGCGAAAGCAAGCGCGATTACATATTGATGTCCCGGGCGCGCCTTTTGCGCTGCATCATCGAAAACACGCGTGTGGAAGAGGGCATCGGCGAGAGCACCGAACCCGGCAACCACGCCCGCCTCGCCCAGGACTTCGCCCATGAAGCCATCGAGCTGGCAAAACATACCCAGAACCGGCGTCTGATCGCTCATGCCTATATCTGGCAGGGACTGACGTATTGCAATCGCTTCTTCGACGATCCGGATGCGGCGCGCCGCTGCTACGATCAGGCGATTGTCCTCTCCAAAGGCGGCCATGCCGACAACGCCTGGGAAGATTTGCAGACGCTCAAGGCCAAAGTCCTGCGCAGCGGCAACGTCAATCCCACGCTGCGGGCCTGGTCGCAAGGCTCAGTGGGCGACAAGACCTTCCAGCAGATCACGGAAGAATTTGCCGAGCTGATTATTCCCAAGGTGTGGGAGCGTGAAGGACGCAAGGTGTCTCGCGTGGCCGCCCGTCTCTCCGTCTCGCCGAAGAAGGTTCGCCGCATCCTCAGCCGCGTGGGCCGCAAGCCGCGTAGCTGAGGGAATGCGCTGTGCAGACGGTGTGGCCGATCCCGCGTGAATCCGGAAGGGGCTTGGTATCATCTATTGCTTTCAGTTTGACGTTGGACTAAGAAGAACCGGGAGCAATAGAAACAAAATGCCAGGAAGATTTACAGGCAAGTCGGTGTTGGTGACGGGCGGTACGGGCGGATTAGGACAGGCGGTGAGCCTGGCATTTCTCAACCAGCTCGCAAAAGTGGCGGTGACCTATCAGCAGCAGGAGGAATTTGCCGCTTTGAAAAGCCAGGCGGGGGAGCGTGCTTCATCGCTGGAAGGATACCGGGTGGACGTCACCGATGAAGACGCGGTTCGGCAACTCACGGAGAAAATACTTGCCGGGCAGGGCCGCATTGATGTGCTGGTCAATACCGTCGGTGGCTACGCCGGCGGCACGACGCTTTGGGAGACGGAGCCCAGGGTCTTCGAGCGGATGCTGGCGCTCAATCTGCGCTCCGGCTATATGTTGTCCCGCGCAGTGGCGCCGGTGATGCTCAAACAGGGCAGCGGCGCGATCGTCAACGTGGCCTCGCGGGCGGCGACGGTCCACGACGCTGGAGTAGCCGCTTACGCTGCCTCGAAAGCCGCGGCCGTAGCCATGATCGATTGCCTGGCTGCGGACCTCAAAGGCACGGAGGTGCGGGTAAATTCCGTTCTCCCCAGCATCATCGATACAGAAGCAAACCGCAAAGCCATGCCCAAAGCCGACTTCACCAAGTGGCCGAAGCCAGAGGAGATCGCGCGCGTAATCCTCTTCTTATGCAGTGATGAGGCCAAACTCATTCACGGGGCAGCGGTGCCTGTGTAGGGAAAGCGAGTGAAGCGATTCAGTTTGTAACAACACGAGAGTGACAACACTCCCTAACATTTCCACTTTCGAGAGCAGAGCTTTTCTGCACTGGAGTTCAAGATGTCGATCCGGCCTGTTAAGCGATTAATCCAATCTAAGCCGACCATGGAGGGCGCGGGAGTGCATCTGCGCCGCGCCTTTGGCTTTGGAAATACCAAAGACTTCGATCCGTTTCTCCTGCTCGACGATTTCCGCAACGACGTTCCCGAAGACTATCTGGCGGGATTTCCCTGGCATCCGCACCGCGGCATCGAGACCATTACCTACGTGCTGGCGGGCACAGTCGAGCACGGCGACAGCATGGGAAATCAGGGCGTCATCGCCTCCGGGGATGTGCAATGGATGACCGCCGGCAGCGGAATCATTCACCAGGAGATGCCAAAGGGCGACCGCACGGGGCGAATGCACGGCTTCCAGCTGTGGGCGAACCTCCCATCGTCGCTCAAGATGACCGCTCCGCGCTATCAGGAGGTGAAGGCGCCCGACATTCCGGAGGTCAGGGACGATGACGGAACGCACGTGCGCATCGTCTGCGGAAGTTTCTGGGGAAAGACCGGCCCGGTCGATGGAATCGCCGCCGATCCGGTGTATCTCGATGTCGCGGTCGCTCCCAACAAGAAGAAGACGCTTCCGGTTGAGACCACGCGCCACGCCTTCGCCTACGTTTTTGGCGGGAGTGGAAAATTCTGCAATGCGTCCGGTCCGCTCGCTGTCCCTACGGAGGCGGTGCAATGGGCGGACACGAATCCGCCGGTCGAGGCCGATAATCGTTCGCTTATTCTCTTCGACCGCGGCGACGAGGTCACAGTGCAGGCTGGCGAGGATGGAATCCGCTTTCTGCTGGTCTCGGGAAAACCGCTTGAGGAACCTGTCGCCTGGTATGGTCCTATCGTAATGAATACCCAGGAGCAGTTGCAGCAGGCATTCACCGAACTGCGCGAGGGAATATTCCTGAAAGAAAGCAAGCGAAAGTAGG
>CAZONJ010000117.1:0-5746 GCA_964581225.1 uncultured Terriglobales bacterium
GGGTATGTCCGCTTTCGAGGCGGATCGTTTCAACCACTCACGCACCTCTCCGCGCCGTCGCTCCCGGTCCGCCGTGGTCAATGCGCAACCGGGAATCCATCTGTAAAGCTCCAAAGCAACATGCCGCAGCCGGTCAGGTGATTGCGCCTTCACCTTTTCCGCGTCGCACCCGAAAGAAGCTGCGCAAAATCTCCGAGCAGCGCGCTTCGAGCACTCCCGCTGCAACCTCCATACAGTGGTTGAGCCGGGGATGGTTGAGCACCGGAATCACCGACTCCACCGCTCCCGCCTTGGGGTCCTTCGCGCCATAGACCAGGCGCTTCAAACGCGCATGCACCAGGGCCCCGGCACACATCGGGCACGGCTCAATTGTAGCAAACATCTCACACTCTTCCAGACGGTGGTTGCCCAGGCGCGCACCGGCGGAGCGCAGGGCGACGATTTCCGCGTGAGCGGTGGGATCGTTGTCCCGCAGATTGCGGTTCTGTCCCTGGGCGATGATGCGACCGTTTAGCACGATTACCACCCCCACCGGCACCTCGCCCGCATCCTGGGCCGCTGCGGCTTCGGCCAGCGCCGCTTCCATCCAGTGCTCATCGGAAAAAGGAGAGACCATCGCGTCCAATCTTCAAGAAAGGTAATCCTGCTGGAAGTATAAACTCACGCGCTGATCTTTTCGGGGCGAGCAGTCTGGTTTCAATGCTCCAGATCCCAGATCTCACTGAATCGTTCCCTTCCTGAGCGCCGCGCGCGGCGAACTTGCGAGCCAAGCGCAAGTCGAAGGACCCCGAGAATGGGTTGTCTATAAATGCCGCTTCAGGGTTTTCGACGAGGACCCTCCGATCCAGAGCTCCGCGATTTAGCGGCGCTCCCGGCAAACCCCTCGATGTTTACCAATCTCTAACTAAGACAGCATTGGCGTGTCTCGCTCTTCGAGCGAGCAACCAGCATCCCCAGCCCGTTGCTCCAAGAGCGGAGCGGGAAATCGAGGAGTTAACCCAGATGAAGAAGCTTTATACCCTTTCAGCCCTCGTCCTGTGCGCCGGATTGGCCGTAGGACAAAGTACATCGAGCACTTCCAGCTCGACATCACCCAACACATCCAGCCCGACAGCGACCACCTCGTCCGACCAGACGCAGAGTTCGCCATCGAGCACCTCGTCTGCTACAACGCAGCCGGGCACGACTTCCACCACTGACCAGTCGACAACGTCGCCCAGCAGCACTCAGGCAACGTCGCCCAGCAGCAGCCAGACGACAACATCACCGAGCAGCACCAGCAGCGCTCCGGCGAGCAGCAGCACCAGCTCAAGCCAGGGCACGGCGCCCAGCTCTGACCAGAATGTAAACCCGCCGAATACTCCGGTAACCAACCAGACTCCGGCGCAAACCAATCCAACCGGCGCGGCCAGCACTACGACTAACACGCCGGCTGACCAGAGTGGCGCTACGCCAGCTTCGGGGGTAAGCCCCAGCAGCACGTCCTCGAGCAGCAGCTCGACCACTGGCACGACCAGCACCACTCCTTCCAGCACCACTGGAACCTCATCGACGGACATGAACTCGAACGGATCGACCGCTCCATCTGCGACTCCAAGGAGCGATAACTCCGCTTCGAGCTCTTCCACTACCATGGACCAGAATGCTGCCGGGGCAGCTTCCACCAGCGCAGCTCCGGCCGCCAGCTCTGCGGACCAATCCTCCGCCGCCAGCAACCAGAGCGCCGACCAGAATGCATCCAGCAGCGCCAACAAGGGCTCGCTGCCTGCAACTGCGTCACCGCTTCCGCTGATGGGCCTCTTGGGACTTGGCTCCCTGCTGACCGGCCTTTTTGGACGTCGCAAGAAGTAACTGCCGCAAGGTAAGTACGAAATGCCCGGGAGTTTTCCCGGGCATTTTTATTTGTTCCACTCTGAGATTTTTTACGGGCTGCCGCTGCAACCTGCGGTTCCTTCAGGGAAGATCAGCCTTCGGTTGCTGCTGGGTCATGCAATGAATTGCGCCCAGCCCCCAGATGAAGTCTCGGCAATGTATGCCCACGATCTGCCGATCGGGGAAGAGGTCGGCCAGCACATTCAAGGCATGCCGGTCATTGCGATCGCTGAAGGTCGGCGCCAGCACCAGATTATTTGCGATATAGAAATTGGCGTAACTGGCAGGCAGGCGTTGTCCGCGAAAAATGACAGGCGCCGGCATAGGCAATTCCATCACTTCCAGCGGACGGCCGTCCTGGTCGGTCGAATTCTTCAGCTGCCGCAGGTTCTGTTGCAGGACCTCGTAATTATCGTCGTGGCGGTTTGTCTCGACCGCAGCTACAACGCGATTGGGAGCGACAAAGCGGGCGATGTCATCGACGTGTCCGTGGGTATCGTCGCCGGCGATTCCGCGATCAAGCCAGATGACCTTTTTTACCGCTAAATAATCGGCAAAGATTTGCTCCAGCTGCTCGCGGCTGACCCCCGGATTTCGTTCCTGCACCTTGCTCAGAAGGCATTCTTCTGTGGTGAGCATGGCGCCGCATCCGTTCACGTCGATGCTGCCGCCCTCCAACACCACGCGATGCCTGCTGCCGCCGGCTTCAACCTGCGGCTCCCAGAAGGGAAGGCGGGCATGGCCGGCTACCAGGCCGGGTAGCGCGTCGTCCTTTTGCCAGTTGGGATATTTTGCCCAGGCATTGAATCGCCAGTTCAGGACCGCGACCGGATCGTTTGCATTTCGCCGCGTGACGAAGATTGGACCGGAGTCGCGCGTCCACACTCGATCGGTCGGCCATTGGTGGAAGTGGACATGGTCGCTGAGCGCCTGACTGCGCTCCAGCACCTGCCGTGCTTTGGCTTCGGCGGCTGCATCGTTGACCAGAATGTGCACGCGCTCATGGCGCGCCAGGTTGCGCACGATCTCCGCGTAGATCCATGGAATGCCCTGGAATTTGCCCGGCCAGTCTTCGCGGTTGTGGGGCCACGCAATCCATGTGGCCTGGTGCGGCTCCCATTCCGCTGGCATGCGGTAGCCGAGGGCGGCCGGAGTTTGCGATGGAGCAGGGCTGCTGTTCACGGGCCGCTCCCTTCTAGTCCAGAAAACGTTGCGAGATGGGGGCATAGCTGTCGATGCGGCGGTCGCGCAGGAACGGCCAGTTGCGCCGGGTTTCATCGATCACCGCCAGGTCGATCTCCCCGTACAGGACCTCTTCTTTATCGTGGGAGGCCTGGGCCAGGATTCGTCCGAAGGGATCGCAGAGAAAAGAGCCGCCCCAAAATTCCAGTCCCGCTCCGGGAACTTCATTGCCGCGAATGTTGCCGGTCTCATGGCCGACGCGGTTCACCACTGCCACGAAGACACCGTTGGCGATGGCATGGGCGCGTTGGATGGTGCGCCACGCATCGTGCTGCGCCTCTCCGTACTTTGCCTTCTCCGCCGGATGCCAGCCGATTGCCGTGGGATAAAACAGGATATACGCCCCCTGCAATGCGGTAAGCCGCGCACCCTCCGGATACCACTGGTCCCAGCAGACCAGCGTGCCGATCCTGCCGTATTGAGTATCGAAGGCTTTGAATCCCAGGTCGCCGGGAGCGAAGTAATACTTCTCGTAATAGAGAGGATCGTCGGGAATGTGCATCTTGCGGTAGATCCCCTGGATTTCTCCATCGCTGCCGATGATTGCGGCGGTATTGTGATAGAGGCCGCGCGCGCGCTTCTCGAACACGGAGGCAATCACGACCACCTTCTCCTGCCGTGCGATGGTGGCGATCTTCTCCGTGGTCGGGCCGGGAATGGGTTCAGCCAGGTCGAAGAGCGCAGCGTCCTCCCGCTGGCAGAAGTATTGCGTGCGAAAGAGCTCGGGAAGACAGATGACCTGCGCCCCCTGCCTGGCCGCCTCGCGGACGCGCGCAACCGCACGCTCCAGATTTTCATCCGGGTCTGGCGTGCAGGCAAGCTGCACTAATCCTACATGGAAGATGTCTTTCGCCAACCTCTACTCGAAAATCATGATTGCTGCCGCAATCACCGTGGTCCACAACCCTCGTTTGCTGCCAACGGCTGTCTGGGTGATATTGGCGGTGCGGACAATCTTATTGGAGATGCGATAGATCTCCTTCTTTTCGTCCCACGACTTATCGGGGTCGAATTCGAGGTCCAGCGTGGTCGCCAGCATCTCGGCGGCAAGCTCTTCGGCATAGTCTCCGGCCTCGTCTTCGCTTTCGCCAAAGCTGTGGTGCTCGCTCAAGTAGCCGTAGCTGTTGCGGTCCGCCGGAATGGCCAATCCGATGCTGGACGCGGTAAGCCGGTGCGGCTCGCGCGTGGAGCTCTCGGCCACCACCGCGAAGACCACCTCTCCCGGATGCATGTACGTCAGCCCTTCTTTGCGCGAGATGAGCTTGCAATTTGGAGGAAATATGGATGAGACCCTGACCAGGTTTTGTGAAGCGATTCCCGCATCGCGCAATGCGAGCTCAAACGAAGTGAGACGCTCTTTGTGTTTCCCAACTCCTTTGGTCAGAAAGAGCCGCTTGGGAACCATGTCCTTGCCCAATCTTTGTTCCTCCAAAAAATAAAATTATTGTGGGAGATAAAAATAAAATTAACACAAAAATGCCGGTGCGCAGAGCCTTCTTGCCTATGCTTTGATTATTTTGCCTGTTTTGCGGCGATCTTTTGCGATTTATGCTGCACCGCGATGTCAATAAACGCCAAAGAGGCCCGGCTGAGGGCCTTGTCTTTGCGGTATACAAGCGCCAAATCGCGCCGCATCTCGATGTCGCGCAGCGGAATCGTCACCAGCGAGGAGGCCCGCAGTTCGTCGGCGATATTCAGGCGGGGGGCAAAGCCGATTCCGACATTAGCGGCGACAAACCTCTTCAGGAGCTCGCTCGAATCCAGCTCCATGGAGATATTTGTCTTCAGTTGCGCGGAGTAGAAAAGATTATCGATGGCGTCCCGGGTGCGCCCCAATTTGGGCAGCACCAGAGGATATTGGGAGAGCTCGGCGACGCTCACGTTCTTCATCTTTGCCAGTGGATGTCCCGGCGCGGCGATCAGCACCAGCTCGTCCCGGTGAATCACCGAGACCGTAAGCCGCGCATCGTTGACCGGCATCGATACCACGCCAAAATCGACCGAATTGTCGAGGATCGATTCCAGCGTCTTGGCCCGCTCGGCCCGCTGGATGTTGACGGAAACTTTGGGGAACTGCCGCTTGAACTGGGCGAAAACCTCGGGCAGCACGTGCAGGCAGGTGGCCTCGTTGGCCCCCACCACGATCTCCCCGCTCGGAGTGCGCTCCATCTCCGCCAGGGCGTTCACCATCGCCCGCCGGGAGACCATAATCTCTTCCGCCCAGCGCAGGAACGCCTTGCCCGCCGCTGTAAGCGAGACCTTGCCGCCGGTGCGGTCGAAGAGACGCGCGCCGACCTCCTCCTCCAGCGCCCGAATCTGCGATGAGATTGCGGGCTGGGTGCGAAAGCATTTCTCCGCCGCGCGAGAGAAGCTGTTGTGACGCGCTACTTCAAGAAAACTGTTGACCTGATCAAAATCCAATTGGGAACCCCGGAAGCAGTGTTGCACAAAAAACGCTGCAAGAGTCTATCGAGAGACCCGGCGCAGAGGGAGGTTTGCGCATTTTCTGGGCTGCTTAATTACTATCCTAACCTGTTCAACCTAAACCTATCCACGATTTTCCGATTGCGCCGCAGGCGCCCAGACAACAAAACGCCCTGGCGTTTAGCCAGGGCGTTTTTAACCGGCAATA
>CAZONJ010000117.1:5846-7353 GCA_964581225.1 uncultured Terriglobales bacterium
GTCAGGGCACGACCTTGGTCGTGCCGCAGAGCACAGTATTTTTCCGGCTTTAAGCCGCTGCAGTTTAAAACATGTTCCAGAGGTACTGGTTGTAAACGTCGTGGTGATACTGCACCTCCGGGGCCTTCACAAAAGTGCCGAGCAGACGCGGGCAGCGGTCCGCCGAAGCCTGCTTCAGGTCGGCATAGCGTCCCTTCACATCGGCCCCGAGCAATTTGGTCGTCCACTCTTCTTTTCGGAAGTTCTCGATGGCGGTGTAGATGTTGTCCGGCAAATACCGCTCCGCTTGACGCAGATTTTTGATCTTTGCCGTCTCCCCATGGAGACCGGTCTTAAAGATCGAGTACATCACCATGTAGGGATTTGCGTCCGGGGCCACCGAGCGCACTTCCACCCGGGAGCTCTTTTCGTTGCCGATTGGAATGCGGATCATCGAACCGCGATCGATGGGCGAGGCCTTGATCTGGTTGGGCGCTTCGAAATGCGGATCAAGGCGGCGATAGGCATTCACGCTGGGATTCAGCATCAGGCAAATGTCATTGGCGTGAGTAAGGATCCGATCGATGAAAGCCCAGCCAAATTCGGCCAGGTTCTCTTCGCCTTTCGGGTCCCAGAAAATGTTCTTGCCGTTCTTGCTGATGGACACATTGGTATGCATCCCGCTGCCGTTCACGCCCACCACCGGTTTAGGCAGGAAGGAGGCGGTGAAGCCCATCTTGTTCGCCACCTGACGGCAGATCAGCTTGTAGAGCTGGATCTGGTCGGCGGCGGCCACTACTTCGCCGTAGCTGTAGTTGATCTCGAACTGAGAGGGCGCCACCTCGGGGTGGTCCTTCTCGTTCTGGAAGCCCATGGAGCGCTGCACTTCGGCGGTGGTGTCGATGAAGGTCCGCAGCGGGTCGCCGGGAAGCGAATGGTAGTAGCCACCGGTATTTACATACTCGAACTTGCCGGTCTGGTGATAGGAGCGCTCCGCATCCGGCCCCTGGAAAAGAAAGCCTTCAATCTCATTGGCGGCATTCAGGGTATAGCCCTCTTTTTTGTGCAGCTCCTGGGCAAAGTTTTTCAGGATGCCGCGAATGTCCGCGCTGTAAGCGGCGCCGCCCTTATCGATCACATCGCCGAAGACCAGCAGCTTGCCGGAGCCGAAGATGTCGGCCGGCACCCAGTAGGAGGCGCTCCAGTCAATGCCCAGGCGAAGGTCGCTCTCCCGCTGGGCGGTGAAGCCGCGGATCGAAGAACCGTCAAAGGTCAGGTTGTCCCAGTTCTTGATCAGGAACTTCTTATCGTAGTCCAGCATGTGCAAGCGGCCTTCAAGGTCGCTAAAAAGTACCGTCACCGCCTTGATGCGTTTTTCGTCCGTGAGGTATTTAATCCGCTCCTCCTGGATCTTGTCTGCCGCAACGCGGTTCTTCCGTTGTTCTTTCGCTTTCAGATTCAATTCTTCGAGCTCGTCATAGGGGAGCATCAAAAAATTACGCAGTTCGTTCGACATGAGTCTCCTTGA
>CAZONJ010000118.1:0-7209 GCA_964581225.1 uncultured Terriglobales bacterium
GGCCTGTTTACGCCCGTAGCTTTGTTGGTCACAATTCTTGTCTGCCAGGCTTTTGCCAAAGGCGATACCAGCTATGTGCAGCCGGAGAAGGCAGGCGATCCGGTTGCGGACGCCCAGGCCGTGGTGACTGTTGGCAATGCCCGCTTCACCGTGCTCACCGCGCAGCTCATCCGCATGGAATGGGCAGCAAACCATAATTTCGAAGACCACGCCTCGCTGGTTTTCATCAACCGTCATCTGCCGGTCCCGCATTATCGGGTGAGTCGCAAGGGCGGCGCAACCGTCATCGAAACCGGCAAGCTCAAGCTCAGCTATCGTCCGGGCGACCGCTTCAGCGCTGAAAATCTGAGCGTCTCTTTTGTCCTGAACGGAAATACCGTTAACTGGAAGCCGGGGATGCAGGACACCGGCAATCTGGGCGGCACGCTGCGCACCCTGGACGGCGTAAAAGGCTCAACCCAGCTCGAGCCCGGCCTGCTCTCTCGCGATGGCTGGGTGCTGGTTGACGACAGCACGCGTCCGCTGTTCGATCGCAGCGACTGGCCGTGGGCGATGGCGCGTCCGGCTGGCGATCGCGTTGACTGGTATCTCTTCGCCTATGGCCACGATTACAGGCAGGCGCTGCAGGATTACATCCAGGTTGCCGGACGCATCCCTATGCCGCCGCGCTTTGCCTTCGGAACATGGTGGTCGCGCTACTGGGCCTATACTGACCAGGAATTTAAAGAGCTGGTGCGCGGATTCCGGGGCCACTCGGTTCCGCTGGATGTGCTGGTGATTGACATGGACTGGCATCCTACCTTCGGTACGCTGTGGCGCGTGGAGAAGAAGGTGGACGCCTCCGGCCATCGGCTGGGCTGGACGGGATACACCTGGAACAGGCTCTATTTTCCCGATCCGCCGGATTTTTTAGCCTGGGCCCATGCGCAGGGACTGAAGACCACGCTGAACCTTCATCCCGCTTCGGGCGTGCAGCCGCATGAGGAGCGGTATCCGGAGATGGCGCGCGCCATGGGCATCGATCCGGCCACCAAAGAGTATGTGCCCTTCGATATCGTGGACAAGAAATATGCCACCAACTATATGAACATCCTGCATCATCCGCTGGAGCGCCAGGGCGTGGACTTCTGGTGGCTCGACTGGCAGCAGGAGCCGACCACCAGGATACCCGGCGTGACCCCGACCTGGTGGCTGAACTACGTCCACTTCACCGATCTGGCGCGCGAAGGCAAGCGTCCCATCATCTTCCATCGCTGGGGCGGCTTGGGGAACCATCGTTATCAGATCGGTTTTTCCGGCGACACCGTCTCCGTCTGGGACTCGCTCGCCTTCCAGCCGTATTTCACCGCGACCGCGGCCAATGTGGGCTATGGCTACTGGAGCCACGATATCGGCGGACACATGCCGGGGGCGGTCTCTCCCGAGCTTTATCTGCGTTGGATCCAGTTCGGCATCTTCAGCCCCATCGTGCGTACTCACACTACCAAGAATCCTGACGCCGAGCGACGCATCTGGGCCTATCCCGAGCCATTCGCGGATTACATGCGCGACGCCTTCCGCCTGCGCTATGCCATGATTCCATACATCTATACCGCCTCGCGCCAGGCCTATGACACCGGCATCTCGCTGCTGCGGCCCATGTACTACGACCATCCGGAGAGCGGCGAGGCATACCAATTCAAAGACCAATACATGTTTGGCGACGATATGCTGGTCGCTCCAATCACCGCGCCCGCGTCGGAGGCGACGCAACTCGCGGAGGTCAAGCTCTGGCTGCCGCAAGGCGCATGGATCAATTGGATAAATGGCGAGCGCATCGATGGCCCCACCGTAGTCACGCGCACCTTCGCCTATGACGAGATTCCGGTTTATTTGCGCGCCGGCGCAATCATCCCCATGCAGCCGGAGATGCGCTACACCGGAGAGAAGCCCGTCGATCCGCTCATCCTCACGGTCGTACCCGGCGAAGCAGGGAAGACGCGCGTCTATGAGGATGCCGGCAACACCCTCGATTATCAGCACGACGAAGCCGCATGGACTGAGGTGCGCCAGAGCACGACCGCGCAGCGCGCTATGACTATTGACATTGCATCCACCAAGGGCGGTTACAAGGCAATGCCGGAGGCGCGCGCGTACGAGCTGCGCATCCTGGCAAGCTGGCCGCCCCAATCCGTAACGGTGAATGGCGCGACTCTGCCGCAATCGTCCACCGGTCCGGGCTGGCGCTATGACGGGAATACTGTGACCACGATTATTTCGTTGCCATCCGGCAGCGTGCGTGAGGCGCGGCACGTCGTAATTCAAGGTCATCCGGAGTGGGTGGGACGGGCAAGCCTGCTCAATGCTGCTGCCGGGCGCATCGCCCGCTGCAACGATGCGATGCACATACTGGAAAAGGCTTGGCCCAAGGGATGGGCGCCCGACCTGCTCATCGATGCTGCCGAGGCCGGTGAGCGCATGCGTCTGAAGCCGGAGAGCGCGCTTGAAGAATTGGAGCGGCTGGAAAAGGGCCTGCCGCTGATTCGTCAGCAGATCAAAGAGCTGAATATAGATGAGGGCCTCAAGGCCCGCGCCCTGGCGCAACTGGACGGCTTCTAGCGATCTTCCCGCCGGATGTGTTGCAGCTTGGGCCTGGCCGCGAATCTGCTTTGCTATTGGACAGCACAAGAGATTAGCGGAATATAAATCGACGCATCTGTCATAACCAAAACCGATCAGGAAGAACTCTTGCACAATTACACGCTCCAGGATCTAAAAGGTTACGGCCTGGCACTGCTCGTCTTCCCGCTTTTCCTGCTCCTTCCCGGATACGTGGTCGCCTGGTGGGCCAACCTCCTGGACTTCCGCCGCCGCTCTTTTACCGAAAGGACCGCCACAAGCCTGGCTGTCTCCGTCGCGCTGTGCGGGGTTTTCACAACCTTAATCGGGCGCTTCTTCTCGCTGGCAGTTGCCCTGCGCGTATTTGAAGGCTGCGGGCTTGTATTTCTTGTCCTGCTTCTTTGGGAGGCGTACAAGCGCGGACTGCCGGCGCGTACGCGCCCAACCTCCAGCACCGCCATGCTCTTCGCCATGATGGTGGGCTGGGCCATTGTGGTGATCGCCGTCCTGGTGGACCTCCAGTTCGGCCATCGCCTCTACCTCAGCGTGGCGACCTATGACCTTGGCGTGCGCGCCTCGCTGGTGCGCGCGGCGGTGCGCACCGGAGTGCCTCCGGCGAATCCTTTCTTTTATCCTGGGGCCTTTGTCCCGCTGCGCTACTACTATTTCTGGAGCGTAGTTGCGGCGCTTCCCACGCTGCTGGCCGGCGTCGATGCGCGCCTTAGCTTCTACGCAAGCTCTGCCTGGTGCGGCTTTGCGTTGATGGCGATCATCCCGCTTTATCTGAAATATTTTTTTCAGGATAGCGAACGCCTGCGGCGCAAATCCGTGATCGGCATCGCGCTGCTCGCGGTCACCGGCCTCGACCTTCTCCCGACAATTTACCTGGCGGCGTTCCCTCCGCGGCTGATCTATGGCGACATGGAATGGTGGGACATCGACCAGATTACAAGTTGGGCCAATTCGCTGCTCTGGGTCCCTCATCATATTGCTGCGGTGGTCGCCTGCCTGTTTGGATTTCTCTTGCTGTGGCATGCCAGCCATCGAGATGAAAGCCAGTGCCGCCCCGGCGACCGTGCGAAAGCGGTAGCGATGGCTGCCATCGCATTCGCCAGCGCTGGAGGATATTCCGTTTACGTTACCTTCACCTTCGCCATCTTCCTGGCGATCTGGACCGCTATCGTTTTGGCGCAAAGGCAATTCAAGGAGTTCACGCTGCTCTTTGTTGCCGGGGCACTGACGCTGGCACTTTCGCTGCCTTATCTGCGCGAATTACGCGCGCCCGGCGGCGGCGCAGGCTTTGTGACCTTCGGCTTCCACGAATTTCCCGGCGGAGACCTTCTGCTGGAGAAGGCGGGCATCCCGGCAGGATGGCTTGCCGCCCTGATTCAAGTCGTATTGGTCGCCTTCGGTTATTTCCTCGAGCTGGGCTTCTTCTTCGCGGTCGCCGTGATCCAGTGGCGCCGCGACTGGCCCTTTACCGGACTCTCCCAGCAGAAAAAAGCTTTATGGACGATGTTCTTCGTCAGTCTCGGTATCAACGCCTTTGTGCGCTCCCAGACCATCGGCACCAACGACCTCGGATTCCGCAGCGCCCTCTTTCTCCAATTTGTAACCCTCCTCTGGGCTGTGCCTATGGTTGAATCGAACTTCCGTGGACCAACGCTGGCCCTGCCATCGGCAACGCCGCACCGAAGAAGCCTGTTTGCCTCGCCTTATTTTCTGAAAGCGCTGCTGGTGATTGGGGTCCTGGGTAGCGTTTATCAGCTGGCGATGCTGCGCAGCTTCTTTCCGCTTGCCGAGACTGGCAAGCTTCATTTCCTGCCATACTGGCTGCCCAAGCCGGGGAGCATCGGCGAGACCACCTACGAACTGCGTGAGGCATACGAGTCCCTGAATACGGCCCTTCCTCGCGATGCGGTGCTGCAACCGAATATCCAGGAGCAATTTTATCTTCCACGCATGCTCTATAGCGACCGCCAGGGAGGCGCCTTAGGTTATTACTGTGGCGCGGAGTTTGGCGGCAGCCCTGATAAGTGTCTGGCGATGGTGCGGGGCTTCATGGGGATATTCAATCGGCCCCAGGAAGAAGATTTGGCCTCGCTCGACAAGACCTGCGCGATGTTTTCTGTGGACGATGTGATCGTCGGCCCGGAAGATAAGGTCTGGCATAACCCGCAGAGCTGGGTTTGGACTCGGACCCCCGTCTATTCAAGCGACCTTCTCCGCATTCTGCCATGCGGGCGGAGATACCAGGGAGTTACTGGGCGGTGAGGCCGGGAAGTATCGCCGCAATGCTTCATATTGGCTCCTGCAATCGGAAGCGAGGCGCTTGGAGTGAGTTTGGTATTCTTACCCCGGAGAGCGGCGCCCGATCCTTCCAGCCCCTCGTGCTGCAATCTTGGAGAACCTGGTGATCAGGAAATCTGTAATTGTTGGTTTGTTGATGTGTGCCGCTCTTGCTGCCAGTGCGGCGCAACCGTCATCGACAGATGCGAAGGCATCCCCAACGGCCGATTCCTTTCTACACCCTACGTTCTACCCGGTTTCCGTGTGGTACAGCGGCGGCAAGGCCCGGGCGCCGATGTTGGAGAAGATCACGCCCGATTCGCCCCGTCTTTGGAAAGAAGACCTGCTGAAGATCAAGGGCCTTGGATTCAATACCGTACGCACCTGGGTTGAATGGAACGTCGGCGAGCCGGCGGAGGGTGAGTATCACCTCGAAAATCTGGATCTGCTGCTTCGATTGGCGAATGAAGTTGGATTGCGCGTGATCATACAGGTGTATGTCGATTCCGCGCCGGAGTGGGTTGGCAGGAAGTATCCTGACGGTCACTATGTCGCGCAGGATGGGCAGCCGATCCCCTCGCAAGCGGCGCCGGGATATTGCATCGACCATCGTGGCGTCCGCAAGGCCATTCTCGCTTTTTACGGCGAAGTGGCGCGTCACGCGCAGCAGAACCCGGCATTCTATGGATACGACCTGTGGAGTGAGCCCGCGGCGCTGAACTGGGCCCGCGTGGGATACAAGGCAGAGCCGATGTTCTGCTATTGCCCGAGCAGCATGGAACGCTTTCGGCTTTGGCTGAAAGGTAAGTACGGCACCCTGGACAAGTTAAACGATGCCTGGCACCGCACCTTTACCGATTGGGACCAGGTGGAACCACCTCGTTTTGGGACCATCCTCACCTACACCGACTTCATGGATTGGCGCATTTACTACGGCTACAAGCTGGCCGAGGACTTGAAGATGCGCAATGACGCCGTGAAGGCGGTCGATCCCACACACGTGACCACCAGCCACGCGCCCAATCCCTCGCCGTTAGGCCGCACGCTGGCGGATGCATACGACCCGTCTGACGATTTCCTGATGAAGGACTCGGTCGATTTCTTTGGCGCCAGCCTGTATCCGAAGCTTACCTCTGTCGACCGCAACTGGGACCTCAATCGTCGCATGCTGGCAATGGATCTGACCAACGCAATTACCGGTGGACGCGGCTTCTACGTCGGCGAACTGCAGAGCGGGTACGGGGTCCATGGGACGATTATCGGATCGGAAGTTACCCCCAGCGATCTCGAAATGTGGGCCTGGGGCATGGTTTCACGCGGCGCCAAGGCGATCAATTATTACGCGTTTTATCCCATGAACGCGGGATACGAATCCGGTGGTTACGGGATGATCGATCTCGATGGCACGCTGACCGACCGCAGCCGTCGCGCCGGCGATACCGCAAAGAGGATCGCGGCGAACTCCGAGCTGATTCTCAAGTCTTATCCGGAACGCGCGGAGGCGGCGATTGTATTCAGTCCGATCACTCCGCTGCTTGGAGGCTATGACGCCTATGGCAGCCGCAACGCCATGCATCAGGCCCTTGCCGGCTATCACCGCATGTTCTTTGAGCGCAATCTGCCGCTCGATGTGCTGAGTTCGCGGGAACTCGCTGCGGAGAAACTTCGGCAATACAAATTGGTCATCGTTCCTTATCCACTCATGATGACGGAGGAAGAAGCCAGCGCCCTGAAGCAGTATGTCGCGAACGGAGGCCACCTGTTCACTGAGGCCCGGCCTGGCTGGGTGGATGAGCGCGGACACGCTGAGCCAATCGTCCCTGGCTTCGGCTGGCACGAAATGCTTGGCGTGCGTGAAAGGGCGCTTGTCCCGGGTAAAGAGTTTCAGATTCGCTGGGGCAATTCGACATTTCCCGCAATGAGTTTTTTGGAAAAATTCGAGACCCTCGCCCCATCGGCAAAAGCGGTTGCGTTTTCGGAAGACGGAACGCCCATCACGTATGAAAACCGTTATAAGCAGGGAACTGCAATCATCTTCGGCAGCTTTGCCGGACAACAAAACCAGCAGCAGCCGATCGCGATGCATCCGCTGGGACAAATCCTGGCGCAATGGGCAGGCCTCACCGAAGCTAAATTAAAGGCGCCGCCGCTGGTCGAGCTGCGGCAGATGACTTCGTCCCGGGGGCGGCTGGTGTTTCTGTTCAATCATTCCGGCGCCGCTGCCAGCGTGGACTTTCAGCGCTCGCTGGAGAAACCAGCGACTTCCATCAGCGAGATCATTACCGGGCAGAAGATACAGCCGAGCGGCACAAAGCTGGAGTT
>CAZONJ010000119.1:0-7108 GCA_964581225.1 uncultured Terriglobales bacterium
ATCGATGAGTCGGAGGTCCTTACTCCGGCCGATGAAGAGCACCACGTCAATAAACATGATTTTAAGACCCCATTCGTATGCGGCGCGCGCGACTTAGGCGAGGCCCTGCGGCGCATCTCCGAGGGAGCGGCCATGATCCGCACCAAAGGCGAGGCCGGCACCGGGGATGTGGTCCACGCAGTCAAGCACATGCGCCAGATCGTGAAAGAGATGCGCATGTTAACAGTGCTGGGCGAAGAAGAGCTCTATGCCGCGGCCAAGGAATTCCGCGCTCCCTATGAGCTGATCCGGTTGGTTGCAAAGAACGGCAAACTGCCGGTCCCCAATTTCTCTGCCGGCGGCATCGCTACGCCAGCCGATGCAGCGCTGGTGCGCCAGTTGGGCGCAGAGGCGGTGTTCGTCGGCTCAGGGATATTTATGTCCGACCACATCAACTTTGCCCCTCCCGAAGAGGCAGAGCGCCGCGCCCGGGCGATCGTCCGCGCTACTACCCATTACGAGGACCCCAAGGTGCTGCTCGAAACCAGCGAAGAGTGCACTGGAGCAATGAAGGGACTCGCCGTGGCTGCCATGAGCGAAGCGGACATGATGCAGAAGCGGGGATGGTAAAACGCGCCCGCGATTGAGTAAGGTTGATTGGGGGCTGTCTCGGTTTTATCGAGCGTCCTTTTGCACGATCGTTTAACCGCTCAGTCACAAAGTCGTTCGCTCCCCAAACTCATTCGATATCATGTCATCGTCGAATTCCAATGCAACGATCATCGGCGTGCTCGCCATTCAAGGTGACTACGAGGCGCACCAGCGCGCGCTGGAGGCCCTGGGGGCTAAAGTCGTATTGGTGCGTAAGCCGGAGCAACTGGAAGGGATCGATGGGCTGGTAATCCCCGGAGGCGAATCCTCGACCTTTTTAAAGTTTCTGGAGCGCGAAGGCTTTCTGGGAAAGCTGCGCGAGTTTGTCGCGCGCCAGCCTACGTTCGGCACGTGCGCCGGCGCAATCCTGCTGGCAAAGCAAGTAGAGAACCCTTCGCAGGAGAGCCTGGGCGCCATCGACATCGCGGTGCGTCGCAACGCTTACGGACGGCAGTTGGACAGCACCATCATCGAATCCAACAGCAGCCTGGGCAAAGGGCCATTGGAGATGGTCTTCATTCGCGCGCCCAAGATCACGCGCACCGGTCCGCAGGTGGAAGTCCTGGCCTTGCGGGACAATGACCCGGTGCTGGTCCGGCAAAAGCATATTCTGGCTGCCACATTCCATCCCGAGCTTTCTCAGGACAAACGCGTGCACCAGATGTTTCTCGATCAGGTGCGTGAGCATAAGCGCCATCTCCCGCAAGCTGCGCAGCAGCAGGCCTGAGCATCGTTATGAAATCATCCTGGCCGAGATCGCCTGACGACTGAATCTCATGCCGCTTCTTCTCTTGCTCGTGATTATCTTCCTCGCGCTCGCCACCTCTCTGGCATTCCTGGCGCGGGCATGGCTGCCTGCGTTGGCGGCAACTCATACTGTCGGTTTCGATCCTCAGCTTCATCTCACGCTGGCGATTTTTGGCATTGCTTTTCTGGTGACGCAATTTGCTCTAGCCATCTTTATCTGGCGCTTCCGCGAAGGTCGCGGCCGGGCCTCAGTCCACAGCCAGCGCGCGCAAGGCCGGTTGGCCCTGGAGATCGCCGCCATCCTTTTTACCGGATCGGTCTTCCTCGGCCTGGGAATCAAGGGCGGAGCGCTTGCCGCAGCCACGTCCAAAGTTCCCAGCGCAAATGCCCTGCAGATCGAGGTCACGGGAATGCAGTTTCAGTGGTATTACCGTTATCCCGGAGACGACGGCAAGCTGGGCGCAGTCAAGCCGGAACTGGTGGATGCCTCGATCGGAAACCCGCTGGGCCTCGATCCCTCGGATTCCGCGGGGAAGGACGACATTATTGCTCCTCAGATGGTGGTGCCGGTACATCGTCCGGTAGAGTTGACGTTGAAATCGCTGGACGTGGTCCACAGCTTCTTTGTACCCTCCATGCGCCTGCAGATGAACGCTGTACCCGGATTGACCACGCATGTAAACTTCACCCCGGAGAAAACCGGAGTGTATGAAGTAGTGTGCAACCAGCTCTGCGGGCTGGGACACTATCGCATGCATGGTTCCATCCTCGTGCTTGCTCCGGATCAGTTCGAGCAATGGATGCAGCAGCATAAGCGGAAATAAAATGAATAAGCTCTCGCCCAACCCGCCGCCTGCGGTCGCTCCAGGCGCGTCGCCGCAACCTGCGCGCTTCTGGCGGCGTTACCTATTCTCGCGCGACCACAAGATGATTGGTCTGCAATACTTCTGGCTCTCTCTGCTGGCCGCGGGTGTGGGCGTCTTTCTTTCGCTGCTCATGCGCCTGCATCTGGTCTTTCCCGATCTGAGCTTTCCCGGCTTCGGCGTAATCAAGCCGGAAGATTACCTGGCGCTGGTGACCATGCATGGGACGTTCATGGTCTTCTTCGTCCTGACCACCGCGCCGCAAAGCGCCTTTGGAAATTATTTTCTTCCTCTCCAGATCGGCGCGAGAGAGATGTGCTTCCCGCTGCTGAACATGATCTCCTTCTGGGGGACGGCGCTGGCCTTCCTGGTAATGCTCTCCGCATTCTTCGCCGGAGGAGGCGCGCCAATCTCCGGATGGTCGCAATATACGCCGATGAGCGCAATTCCAAGCTCCGGCCCCGGTGAAGGGCTGGGCATGGATTTGTGGCTGATCGGTATCTTCATCTTCTGCCTTGCATCGTTGTTGGGCGCCATGAATTTCATCGTCACCACCCTGCGCTCCCGCACCAAGGGCATGTCGCTAATGCGAATGCCGCTCACCGTCTGGGCATGGTTCGTGACTTCCGTCCTGACCTTGCTCTCCTTCAGTGTGTTGATCGCCGCCGCCATTCTGCTGTTTTGCGATCGTCATTACGGTACCAGTTTCTTCGTCCCCACTGGCCTGGTCGTAAACGGAATGGTGCTTTCCCACAAAGGCGGCTCGCCTTTACTGT
Source organism: uncultured Terriglobales bacterium (assembly GCA_964581225.1). Lineage (GTDB taxonomy): Bacteria > Acidobacteriota > Terriglobia > Terriglobales > Acidobacteriaceae > CAYTQA01. Next base: position 3,017 of record CAZONJ010000119.1, read on the forward strand.
GGCAACATCTCTTCTGGTTCTTCGGACATCCCGAGGTGTATATCGCGATCCTTCCCGGCATGGGCGTGGTCTCCACCGTGCTCGCGATCTTTTCCCGAAAACCTGTTTTCGGATACCGAGCGATGGTCTACGCCACCATCTCCATCGGATTTTTGGGTTTCCTGGTTTGGGGACACCACATGTTCATCAGCGGCATGAGCCCCTATGCGGTCTCCGCGTTCTCGCTGGTGACGCTGGCCATTGCCGTCCCATCGGCGATCAAGACCTTGAACTGGCTGGGGACGCTGTGGGGCGGGAGCATCCGGCTCACCACTCCCATGCTGTTCGCGCTGGGCTTCGTCTCGCTCTTCATCACTGGAGGGCTCAGCGGACCGCTGTTGGCGCAGCCCAAACTCGACAGCTACCTCCACGATACCTATTTCGTCGTTGCCCACTTTCACCTGATTATGGGCATGGCCGCCATATTTGGGATCTTCGCCGCAACCTATTATTGGTTTCCCAAGATGTTTGGCCGCCAACTGAACCGTCCGCTGGGACAATTGCATTTCTGGTTCAGCTTGATCGGCGCTTATTTCACCTTCGTGCCTATGCACCTGCTGGGATTGGCGGGGCATCCCCGCCGTTACTCCGAGCTCAGCGATTCTGCGGCATACATCCGGGCGTTGATTCCCATGCAGAGGTTTATCACCTATGCCGCCATATTCACCATTATCGGCCAGCTGATATTTATATGGAACCTGATGTGGAGCTTGAGGCATGGCAATCAGTCGAACGCCAATCCGTGGCAAGCGACGACTCTGGAATGGTCCGTCGCTTCCCCGCCCCCGCGGCACAACTTTGAGCCGGAGCTTCCCATTGTCTACCGCGCACCCTATGAATTTCTCCCCGGAGACAGAGAAGATTTTCTGCCGCAATGGGCAGCTCCGGATGAAGCTGGTCCTCCCAAAGAATGAGCGGGGAATATTCACCCGGACCCGGAACTGATATATCTTGGGGATAGAAGTTTTATGCCAGCGGTAAAGAGCCCTTCAACAACTCACGTCGAGCTCCCCCATAGCGGAGGCCGAGGTCCCATCGACAAGCTGCCAACCGGCGGCGGAGGCGATTCCTGGAACGATCTGCCCTGGAACCGCCGTGGACCACGCGAGCGGCTCATGCGTTATCGTCTTGGCCTGATTGTGATGCTCTTTGCCTCGCTCATGCTGTTCCTGGCGCTTACCAGCGCACTCATGGTCCGCAAGGATTCGGGGACTTACAATCCCAAGACCGGCGTTTATACCGGCGATTGGAAACCGCTGAGTGTTCCTCCTTTATTTTGGATCAATACCGTCATACTTTTGCTGGGCAGCGTGACCATGGAAGTTGCACGCCGCGAGCTCTTTCGCGAACCCGCCGCGACGGAAGAATGGCTGGGCATTGCACGCCCCACCATTCGCCGCTCGCTTCCCTGGCTCGGGATCTCGATGGTGCTGGGTGGAGGCTTCCTGGCCGGACAGCTTATTGCCTGGAAAGAGCTCTATCGGCAGGGAGTATTTTTTGAGAGCAATCCCAGCAGCCATTTTTTCTACCTGCTCACCGGCTTGCATGGCCTGCATCTTGCCGGGGGCATGGTCGCTCTGGGGTGGGCGGCCTTTTCCGCGCTGATCGGCAGGCGCCTCGAATCGCGTCAGATTGTGGTGGACGTAACTGCCTGGTACTGGCACGCCATGGCGGCGATCTGGCTGGGGCTGTTTGCTCTTTTGAAGTTTTACCAATAACCTGTGCGCCGCGTTTTACTCCAACTCGCGCTGTTCCTGGTTCTGTGCAGCCATGCTCCGATCTTCGCCCAGGGCTGCGCTGCCTGCCGCACCAATGCCGCCCAGGCCAGCCCCCAGGCGCAGCGAGGACTGCGGCGCGGAATCGCCGTCCTCATCATTCCCTCATTGCTGATGTTTTCCGCGCTGCTTGTCCTGGCCTACAAGCATCGCGGAGAGAGCAGTTGAAGGTTTTTGGCGCTATCTAATACTCCACGCTTATTAAAAACAATCCGCTGGCCGCCGCGGTAGGACCGGCAACGGAGCGCTTCTTAGCTGCGAGAATCTCTGCCACCGCCCCAGGCGGGATCGTTCCCTTCCCTGCCAATAAGAAAGTTCCAACCAGGTTTCGCACCATGTGGTGAAGGAAGCCATTTCCCCGTACCGAATAAATCGACAGCTCTCCATCGCGACGAAATTCCGACTGATAAATCGTGCGCACATTGCAGGCAGGCGCTTCTTCCTTTCCGCGCTCCGGATCGACGGCGGCAAAGGAGGTAAAATCATGCTCGCCGATTACCGCGCTGGCCGCTTCCCTCATGGCCTCATCATCCAGCGGATAAGGATAATGATGCGTGTATCGCGCCAGAAATGGCGTGCAAATCGGCGCCCTGCAAATCCTGTATTCATAGCTTTTTGCCCTGGCGCTGTGGCGGGCATGGAAATCCATGGGAACTTCGTCTAATGCAAGGGCGCGAATGGAGAGCGGCAGCTTGTCATTCAATGCAATCATGAGATTTTGCGCCGGAATAGGCGATTGCAACGAAAACGATGCCACCTGGCCCGCGGCGTGGACGCCAGCGTCCGTCCTTCCCGAGCCTTGAGGCAAGATCCGCTCCCCGGTAATGCGGCATAATGCTTCGCTTAAGGTCCCCTGTATCGACGGACGGTCGGGCTGGATCTGCCAGCCATTAAAATCCGTGCCATCGTATGCCAGCACGAGTTTGAAGTTTCGCGTCATTCGCTACTTTGATTCAGTATTCTCTTTTCTTCGCTCATTTATACTAATCAGCTTACCCGCCAGGAACATGAGAATTCATATAGGTCCCTGGAATGGAACTAATTGTTTGCAGCTTTCGTATTCATTTCTTAATCCAAGTCAGAATATTTTGATAACAAAACCGGGTGAATAAAGTCTGACTAGCAACATTCTTTCTTGAAGGGGAGATTCGCTGATGCGCATGTCGAGTTTGAAGCAAGTAGGTAAACAAAGCAGCCAGCACATTGTGGCCAGCACGCTTGCAGTCCTTATGGCGATTGTCCCCATCGACGGACTCGCCCAGGATTCCGTTCCCAACGCTCCCAGCCCGCAGAATTCAACTCAAAATGCGCAGAACACCGCCTCGCCGCAGCATGGAGATTACACTGGACCCCAGCAGCGCGGCTATCATCAGCTCACAGAATACGGCACCCCCCGGCGCTACTGGCCGAATCCAATTGCCCCTTATACCGCGCGGGACGTTCCGCCTCCGAGTTTCGCGAATACCTCCCGGATCGACCAGTCGCTGCACGACGGCAAATTGATGCTCTCGCTCTCGGATGCGATCGCTTTGGCGCTGGAGAACAACCTGGACATCGCGATTGCGCGCTATAACCTCCCCATTGCCGATAGTGACGTGCTGCGTACCCGGGCCGGCAATAGCCTGCGCGGTGTAAACACCGGCGTAGTGCAAGGAACTCCCGGTGGCGCGGCCAGCTCTCTTGGGGGGACCGGCACTACCGGCGCGCAGGGTGGCGGCGCGGGTGGAACCAGTACCGGCGCAGGCGGCGCAGGCGCGGGAAGCGGAGGCATCGTCAACTCCACCCTCGGCAGCTCCGGCCCTGGGGTCGAACAGCTTGACCCGGCGCTGACCGGCACCTTGCAGTTTGAAAAAGCGCAGTCTCCCCAGGCAACTTCTATCTTTACCGGGGTCCGCACCCTCAACCAGAACACTGGATTGGGAAATTTCGCCCTCACTAAGGGTTTTCTTACCGGCACCGATCTTTCAGTCTCCTTCAACAACAACCGCCAGACAACCAACAGCCGGACCCAGTCCCTGAATCCGCTGCTGAATAGCAACTTCCGCGCACAAGTGCGGCAGCATCTTTTACAAGGTTTTGGGATTTCAATCAACGATCGCCTGATCCGTATCGCCCGCAACAACCGCGAGATCACGGATATTTCCTTCCGCCTTCAGGTGACCCAGACCGTCGCCCAGATCCAGAACATCTACTGGGACCTGGTCTCCGCTTATGAAACGGTCAAAGCGCAGGAACGCGCCTTCGCTACCGCCCAGCGCACACTCTCCGACACCCAGAA
>CAZONJ010000120.1:0-6980 GCA_964581225.1 uncultured Terriglobales bacterium
TGATTAAACACACTTGGATGATGCGACGCGCACGACTGGCAGCCATGGGTTGCGCTTGAGAAGAACATCCCGGAAATCTCGTAGAGGCGGGACCATCTTATGACGAATTGGCCCAGTCCGAATCATAATGCTGGCGCGGTCCGGAAACCGCCGGATTCGCTCGAGCGGGACCATGTACTCTGGTTCGGATTTCCCGCTTTCTCGCTCCGTCTAAAGTTTTCGCGAAACTTTTTCCGAACGATTCGAGGCCCGACTGCGGCGTGGACCTTGCGCTTTTTAGTGTTCCAGCATTTTCCTGCCACTCATTTCTTGGATTCAGACCATCCAAACTATCCATTTCACATCCAGCTCAAGCCTGCCTATTCTTGGTTCTAAAGCAGTCCGTGCCCTATCTGCTGAACATTGCACCCATTCTATGCCGACAACGCAGACACAATTTTGTCAAAGTGCGAAAACCGAAGTGCAGGCGATCGCCACGCATTGTCCGTATTGCGCGTTGCAGTGTGGGATCAATCTGAGGGAGCGGACAGACGGCAGCATGGAGATAGCTCCTAATCAGAGCTTCCCGGTAAATCGGGGTGGGCTCTGCATCAAAGGATGGACTTCAGCGGGCTTGCTCAGGCATCCAGAGCGTCTCTTGCGCCCCTTGGTCCGCAATGCCCGAGGTGTGCTCGCTCCTGCTACCTGGGAGGTTGCATTAAAGCAAACGGCGGACGCCATGCAAAAAGCCGCGCGGCAATATGGAAAGGATGCAGTCGGAATATTTGGAAGCGGTTCGCTTACTAATGAGAAAGCGTATTTGCTGGGCAAGTTTGCGCGGGTCGCGCTGGGCACCTCCAACATAGATTACAACGGACGTTTTTGCATGTCGTCCGCCGCCGCTGCCGGGATCAAGGCATTTGGCTTGGACCGTGGATTGCCTTTCCCAGTGGAGGATATCGCCGGGGCCGAGGTAATTCTGTTGGTTGGAAGCAATGTAGCCGAAACCATGCCGCCGCTCATGCAATATTTCGAAAGGCAGCGGGCAAACGGCGGAAAGCTGATCGTCGTCGATCCGAGGCTCACGCCGACCGCCAGGGCGGCATCGCTTCATCTGCGGCTGGTGCCTGGCTCCGATGCCGCCCTGGCCAATGGTCTGCTGCATCTTCTTGTCCGGATGGGTTCGATTGACCAAGAATACATTCGCACGCGTACGGAAAATTTTGAGCAGGTAAAAGCAGTCGTAGCGAGCTATTGGCCTGACCGTGTCGAGCGTATTACCGGGGTTTCCGAGCCGCACCTCATTCGGGCCGCCAAACTTCTTGGTAAAGCGAATACCGCAATGGTCATGACGGCCCGCGGCCCCGAACAGCAATCTCAAGGGGTGCGGAATACTCTGTGCTACATCAATCTGGCTTTAGCTTTAGGGAAAGTAGGAAAGCCATTTAGCGGATATGGAACTTTGACGGGTCAGGGCAATGGGCAGGGAGGACGCGAGCATGGCCAGAAAACAGACCAGCTGCCTGGATACCGCAAAATCAGCGATCCGGAAGCCCGACACCACATGGCTCACCTCTGGGGAATCCCTGAGTCGGAGATTCCTGGGCCAGGAAAATCCGCTTATCAAATGCTCGATTCCCTTGGGGAGCAAGACGGGGTCCATGCGCTGCTCGTCGTGGGCTCGAACCTCGCAGTCTCTGCACCTAATTCCTTAAATATCAGGGAGCGGTTGCGGTCGTCCTTGGATTTTCTCGCGGTCGCCGATTTTTTTCTTTCAGAGACGGCGCAATTGGCCGACGTGGTGTTCCCTTCAGCGCAATGGGCGGAGGAAGAGGGCACGGTGACCAATCTGGAGGGCCGAGTGATTCTACGCAAACGTGCTACTGCCCCTCCGGGGGAAGTTCGCACCGACATCGGTTTGTTGTGCGATTTGGCTGCCTGTCTCGGCAAACAGAGGTTCTTTCGCTACGCCAACACGCGCGAGGTTTTTGAGGAGTTGAGGCTGGCAAGCGCGGGCGGAATCGCGGATTACTCCGGGATCAGCTACGAAAAAATAGCAGATGCTCAAGGGATCTTCTGGCCATGTCCCGCCAAGGACCATCCGGGCACCCCGCGGCTTTTCCAGGAGACTTTTCCCACTCCCAGCGGCAAGGCAAATTTTCATGCTGTGCGGCATCAATCGCCGGCGGAAGAGCCAGACATGCAGTATCCCTTCTATCTGACTACGGGCCGGATTCTTGCGCAGTATCAATCCGGCACACAGACGCGCCGCGTGGACGAATTGAATGGTTTGGCGCCGGAGCCTGTCGCGGAATTGCACCCGGATGTGGCCCGCGCATACCAACTTGTGGAAGGAGCCATGGTGGACCTCATTACCCGCCGCGGATCGGCGCGTTTTAAGGTGAAGTTTGCGCCGGGTATTCAGCACGACACGGTTTTTGTGCCCTTCCATTGGGGAGAGGCCCAAGCGGTAAATCAACTGACGAACCCTGCATTGGATCCCACCAGCCATATGCCGGAATTCAAAGTCTGCGCGGTTCGAATTGAGAATGCCGGCGCGAGGCCCTTAAACGATCATGACGAATGAAGTTCATCGCGCATAAATCATTTCGGGGCAGCGCAGAAACACGTCCCTGGATCCGTCGGGTGTCACCTATGGGATCCAGCGCCAACTTAAGCCTTATCAGTTCACATAAAGGACGCACATTGCAATGAAAGTTGATTCTTCGAATCGCTCTGGACATTTACCAACAGTCGTAGCTTCTTTTCTGCATTTCGACTTGAGTTTTATGTTATGGGTCATGATCGGAGCGCTCGGGATTTTTATTGCCCGAGATTTCCATCTCCAGCCTGCCCAGAGAGGGTTGCTGGTCGCGATTCCGATTCTCAGCGGATCGCTGATGCGGCTTCCCGCAGGACTGCTGGCGGACCGGTTTGGAGCAAAACGGGTCGCGCTCGCGATGCTCGCCTTCTATTTTCTTCCCCTGAGTTTAGGATGGTGCGTTGCCTCCACGTTGCCCAAGCTCCTCTGCATCGGTTTCTTGCTGGGAACTGCCGGAGCTTCTTTTGCCGTAGCTCTTCCCCTGGCAAGTCGATGGTATCCGCCGGAGAGACAAGGGCTGGTAATGGGAATAGCCGCGGCAGGTAATAGTGGGACTGTAATTGCCAATCTCGTCGCCCCGAAATTAGCTGCTTCACTGGGCTGGCACAATGTTTTCGGCCTGGCCATGCTTCCCTTGGTGCTGGTATCTACGGCGTTTTTTTCCCTTGCCAAAGAAAATGGCGCCGTTTCGTCCCGAACTTCGGCGCAACCATTACTGGCAGTCCTCAAGGCTTCAGATCTTTGGTGGTTCTGTTTGTTCTACAGCATTACTTTTGGAGGATATGTGGGGCTCAGCAGCTTTCTGCCGATTCTCTTTCGCGATGAATACCAGCTGTCCGCAATCCATGCCGGGCATTTAACAGCGCTGGCGGCGGTATTAGGAAGTTGCGTGCGTCCGCTTGGCGGCTATTTGGCGGACAAGGCAGGAGGCGTGCGCATGCTTTCCGTGCTCCTTGCGGGAGTAGGCGTGCTGTACATGTTGATTGCGATTTCTTCCACCTTGCCGGTTACAGCAGAGTTAGTCATGGTCTGCATGCTTTGTTTGGGGATGGGCAATGGGGCTGTTTTTCAATTGGTCCCGCAGCGTTTTGCCGGCGAAATTGGAATCGCCACTGGCGCGGTGGGGGCAATTGGCGGTCTGGGCGGCTTTGTGCTCCCCATGCTGCTGGGAAGTGTGAAACAGTTTACCGGTTCCTACAAGGCCGGATTTGTTAGCCTTGCTATTTTCGCTTTGGCTTCCACTCTCCTGCTTCGCATCCTGGTGCTCGTCCGAGGCGGCTGGAACCTTTCGTGGCGTCTGCAAGACCAGGGTGAAATTGTCCGGGATTCAATATAAGTTTTAACTATCCGTCTGATAACTGTTTGTTTTCAGGCCAGGCACAACTTGTTGGATCATATAAATCCAAACTATCTATTTCGCATACCGAATGCTTGCCATTACCCTGAGTATGACTGGTTGAGGAGGAACGGTTCATGAGCAAGGAGCGGTTAGTCATCATCGGGAACGGCATGGCTGGGGCGCGTCTTGCGGAGGACGTGCTGAATTACAATGGCGCGGACCGATTTGAAATCGTGATGTTTGGAGATGAGCCATACGGAAATTACAACCGCATTTTGCTCTCCAGCGTATTAGGCGGCAGTCATGATGCCAACGACATCTTTATTAACCCGCTCTCCTGGTACGAGGAGAATAAAGTAAAGCTGCACGCCGGAGCACGCATAAGGACAATCGATCGGGTTGCCAAAGTCGTTTACAGTGAAAGCGGCATTAGCGAAGAGTATGACAAGCTCGTCATTGCCACCGGCAGCAGTCCATTTATTCCTCCTATCGCAGGATTGACGGCGGAAACGGGGGAGTTTAAGAAGGGCGGCTTTGTTTTCCGCACTTTGGACGACTGCGAAGCGATCACGAACTATTCGAAGCAAGTGAGAAAGGCGGCCGTGATTGGCGGCGGCTTGCTTGGTTTAGAAGCTGCCCGCGGATTACTGCGCATGGGCCTGGAAGTGCATGTAGTTCATTTGATGTCCCACATCATGGAGATGCAGCTTGATAAAAAAGCCGCCAAGATCCTGTTGCGCAAATTGGAGGGAATGGGCCTGCATGTTCACCTGGAGAAAAAGACAACTGCAATTCTGGGAGAAGAGCGCGTCCAGGGGCTGACATTCCATGACGGCTCATCGCTGGAATGCGACATGGTTGTGGTTTCTGCCGGAATCCGTCCGAATGCAAACCTCGCCCGGGAGGCGGGACTAAAGGTAGAGCGCGGGATTGTGGTGGCTGATGACATGAGCTGTGCCGAAGATCCAAATATCTACGCTGTCGGGGAATGCGCCCAGCATCGCGGGCAAGTCTATGGATTGGTCGCGCCCCTGTGGGAGCAGACGCGGGTCCTCGCGGCCCGGCTCACGGGGAAGGACCGCAGTGCGCGTTATACAGGATCCAAAATCTCCACCAAACTGAAGATCATGGAAGTGGAGTTAGCGGTCATGGGAGATAAAGACGTCGTCCATGAAGACGATGAAATCGTTCAATATGCGGAATCGTCGCGCGGAGTTTATAAGAAGCTTATTGTTCGCAATGGGCGTCTTGCTGGCGCCATTTTACTTGGAGACACCTCTAATTCCGGCGACCTGTTGCAGATGTTCGATCGCGAGAAGAGCGTTCCTGACAATCGCGCCGAGATGCTTTTTCCTGTTTCCGGCGACCAGCCCGCCTCCACCTCCAGTCTGGGCGCTTTACCGGAATCGGCGCAAATCTGCAACTGCAATGGAATTTCGAAAGGAGCGATCCTTTCGGCGGTAAAGACAGGATGCCGCACGCTGAAAGCAATTTGCAGCGCGACCCGCGCAGGTAGCGGGTGCGGCTCGTGCAAGCCCCAGGTACAGCAACTGCTGGAATTGGCTTCGAATGGTCTGGTGGAAGAGGACCCGACTTCTCACTACTATGTTCCGGGGGTCCCTCTGGCAAAGCCCGACCTGATTCAGGCCATCCGGGAGCGCAACCTGCGCAGCGTCTCTGCGGTCTTCAATGCGTTAGCTGCAGGAAAAGAGGATGCTGCGAGTAAGCCGGGCCTGGCCTCGCTGCTAAAGACAATTTGGGGTGGCGATTACAAGGAGGAGCGTGACGCCAGATTCATTAATGACCGAGTGCATGCCAATATTCAGAAGGACGGAACTTTCAGTATTATTCCCAGAATTTATGGCGGGGTCACGGATGTGGCACAGTTGCGGCGCATTGCAGATGTGGCCGAAAAGTACAACGTGTCAATGATCAAGATTACCGGCGGACAAAGGATCGATCTTCTCGGATTTAAAAAGGAGGACCTTCCTGACGCGTGGCGAGACCTGGGCATGGTGTCCGGACATGCCTATACCAAAGCATTCCGCACCTGTAAAACCTGCGTAGGGACGGATTTCTGCCGCTACGGATTGGGAGACAGTACAGGCTTAGGCATCAAAATTGAGAAGCGCTTTCAAGGTTTGGAGTCTCCCCACAAAATGAAACTCGCAACTGCGGGCTGTCCCCGGAATTGTTCCGAAGCCACCACCAAGGATGTAGGCGTGGTGGCTATCGGGGATGGACGCTGGGAAGTTTATATAGGCGGGGCGGCAGGTTCCCGTGTGCGCAAGGGAGACGTGCTGTGCGTGGTGGAGTCCGAGGAAGAAGTGCTCAAGTATACGGGACGATTTATGCAGTATTACCGGGAAAATGCTAAGTACATGGAGCGTACTTACGATTTCGTGGAACGGACCGGGACCGCACAACTTCGCAGGCTGCTGGTTGAGGATGAGCAAGGTATTTGTGGACGGCTCGATGCTGCAGTGCAAGCGGCAGTAGAAGCCTACGTGGATCCTTGGGCGGAGGGAAGCAGGCCGGTGCATCCAACGCAATTTATCAATATCATTCCACCGCCGGCGCCGCGGCCCAACGTGACTTCAGCTCCATGGCAACCGCAAGCTCCATTGACCGAATCCATCCAGCTCGAAGCCTAGTGAAATTCTGTAACTAGCTGGACATTAGAAGGGCCTATTTCTGTGATAACGCAGACTCGCACTGTGCATAACTTAGGACCACTCGCGAACATCCCGCTCGGCGAAGGACGGCAATTTAAGATCGATGACAGGGCGATTGCGGTCTTCCGTACCCGGCAGGGAGAAGTTTTCGGGGTCCAGGCGCAATGTCCCCATCGCGCGGGTCCGCTCCAGGATGGAATTGTGGGCGGCGGAAAGGTGGTTTGTCCTTTGCACTCTTATGAATTTGATCTCCGAACCGGCCAGCCTATAGAAAACAGTTGTGCCGCATTAACTACTTACCCGGTATTCGTAAGCAGCAGTGGCGACGTGCTCTTGAGCCTGGAAAGGTATTGCTTCGATGAGGATCTCCCAATCAGGCGGGCAC
>CAZONJ010000121.1:0-6830 GCA_964581225.1 uncultured Terriglobales bacterium
ATCCTCTCGATCTTTGGCACTGTGCCGAGGCGATTCCTCCAGAGTGGTACGGCTACGACCATGAGGCGTTGAACATAATGGTTGATTCGCTCTATCAGCGCCGCGGACGGATTCGTGATCTCATCACCGCATTTCGCACCTCCAGCCGTAATCCATTTCCGAACTGGAAAGAGTCGCTCTCTGTCAATGTGGCCATCCAGTCCGCCCCAAATATAAATCCCCATGAATTCAGGTGATAGGCGAAACGCGAAGACCTCTTATTTGCCCTCAATGAAACCACCCACGCGCTACGATTTGCCCAGGCAGCGGCAAGCCGCTTTACGATCAATGCGAATGGCCTCCAAGGGGGGCTCCAGTATGGCTCCGCTCGGTGGCCGTGGCAGACTGCTGGAGCGAGCGTACGGGGCAGGAAAGCCAGGCTTGAATCTCGACAATATCCGCTCCCTCCCGATTCCTCTGCCGCCGCTTCCCGAACAGAGACGCATCATTGCAAAGGAGCAACAACTAATGGAACTTTGCGATCATCTGGAGATTTCGCTTAGAACGGAACAAGATAAAAAGGGCGCTATTCTTGACGCCATCCTGCACAATAATTTGGAAGATGTTCCTCAAAGTGGCTCGAAAGGCAATGAGCAGGTTTCCCGATTGCGCTGTATAACGCTCACCCAGCCTAAAATCCGCAGCAGAATCCGTGTGTGCAAGAAAATCTCGGGGCCATTGACATAACGTATACAATTATATACATTATCCAAAATAACGATTATAAAAATGGACATTGCATATGAAGAAAAAGAAGACAGCGGTGCTGCCGATTCCTGTCACCCGAGCCCTTCGCAAGCTAGGCCATGACATGCGCGACGCCCGGAGGAGGCGCCGGATTCCCTCCGAAATCGCCGCGCAACGAGCTTCCATCAGCCGCGCCACCCTGGTCAAGATCGAAAAGGGCGATCCCGGAGTGGCGGCCGGCAGCTATGCCACGCTGCTTTTTGTCCTCGGGATGACCGAGCGGCTGGCCGAGTTGGCCGACCCCAAGAACGATGCCGTAGGCCTTCAGCTTGAAGAGGAACATCTGCCTCAACGCATCCACCGTTCGCGCAGGTAGGGACATTCAAGACGACTTGTTATGGAAAGGGAAGTCTTTGTTTACGCGGATCTGGACGGCGTCTCTCATCTGGTGGGACGCCTGTGGGCACGGGTGCGCAAAAACAAGGAAGGCGCCACGTTCGAATATGATTCGGCCTGGCTCAATAACCCCAACCGCTTTGCGCTGGAACCCGCCTTAGCGGTCGGTCCGGGGCCGTTTCACACGGGAGCCGATCTTCCCATGTTCGGCGCAATTGGAGACTCGGCGCCAGATCGGTGGGGCAGAGCGCTCATGCGGCGCATGGAGCGCCGGCGCGCGCAGAGCGAAGGACAAACGCCGCGCACGCTGCACGAGATGGACTACCTGCTGCTGGTGGACGATGAGGCGCGCGCAGGCGCGCTGCGTTTTGCTGAAACTGAAGGAGGTCCGTTCCTGAGGCAGGCGGAGGTCAAGCGCATACCGCCGCTCGTTGAACTGCCGGAACTGTTGTCGGCGGCGGAACACGTGGTGGAAGACACCGATACCGAAGAAGACCTGCGACTGCTGATTGCGCCAGGCTCTTCCCTGGGCGGCGCCCGCCCCAAGGCCTCCGTTCGCGAGAATGACGGCCACCTAGCGATTGCGAAATTTCCCCGCAAGGATGATGAAGTGAGCACTGTGCGCTGGGAAGCCGTGGCGCTCACACTCGCGCATAAAGCTGGCATTCCCGTGCCGAGCGCGCGCGTCGAGCTGGTGGCGGATAAGCCGGTGCTGCTGCTGCGCCGCTTTGATCGCGACGGCGCGCGGCGCATCCCGTTCCTCTCCGCCATGAGTATGCTGGGCGCGAGAGACAACCACGCCCACAGCTACCTTGAGCTGGTGGATGCGCTCCGGCAACACGGGGCAGCTCCCCAGCAAGACATGCACGCACTGTGGCGGCGGATTGTTTTCAATATCCTGATTTCCAACACCGACGACCACTTGCGCAACCACGGTTTTCTTTATCAAGGAAACGACGGATGGCGCTTGTCGGCCGCCTACGATTTGAATCCCGTGCCGACTGATATAAAACCGCGCATCCTCACCTTGGCTATCAATGAGGAAGACACCACCGCTTCCCTTGCCACAGCCATGGAGGTGGCTGGATATTTTGAGTTGGAAGAAGCCGAGGCGCGGGAGACAGCTGCGCAGGTTGCCCAAGCGACCTCACGATGGAGGGAAGAGGCGACCCGGCGAGGCATCCAGCGCCAGGAGATCGATCGGATGGACTCGGCGTTTGAACATGAAGATTTGCAGCAGGCACTTGGGTAATTACCAGCAAATTTTTTCAAAGTTGGAGCAATAAAGATCATGAAGGAACGATTCACGGCCATCAAAATCCCGTTGATGCTCGGAAACGTCAGGAGTTTGTGGGAGGAGATGCCAAATTAGCGGAGGCCTTCGCCGCACGTGGTGAGCTGTTGGAGTTTGCGAAAGGCAGCCAGCTAATCTCCGCGCCAGAAATCCGGGATTGGGCTGCCCGTCTGGAGGCCGGCTGGCCTTCAGCATTTCGAGCCGCTTGTCCCCACTCCGCAGTACGCAGTGCTACTGACAACCGAGGATTGGGATAGGGGGCTAGCTCCGGTGCATGAATCCAATAGTGCTATCAGGTTTCAAAATTCCTAACTCTACTAGGAGTGTTCGCAAAAAGGCGAAGCCCCGACACTTGGCAAAAGGAATATTCAGAGCTGAGATGCTGCTGATCGGACCCAGACGGAGATCGGAAAGATGTTGTTATTATTCTGGAGTTCCCGCCTACCCAATTTTGTCCCCTGAGTTAAGCGGGCGCGCGTCTAACAAAGGGACGAGCAGGGAAGAAGCCGATGCTAATAATTGCAGTGTCTTACGATGCAGAAAGCCTTAACCGGCGCATCACTTCTCTGCAGAATGACGGTCATGCAGTTGTGCCCGCCTCTTCTCTGAAAAGCTGCCTCTCCGCTCTAACCTTCAACAATTACGATCTGCTGGTAATCGGGGCGACGGTTCCCATGCAAGATCGGCAAGCCATTGCGGCGGCAAGCAGAAGAATACGTAAAGAAGGTCAAATCCTTTCAGTTGAGTGGCCAGGAGAAAAACCGTTGGCTACCGCGGATCGGATGGTTCAAGCCGGAGATGAGTCTGGGCTACTCGCAGCAGTGAGAACACTCGCCCGCAGATCGGCCTAGCAGGGAGCCTTGTTCATCTTCCAGAAGTTCGCCTGCCTATCGACAGCTCAATTGACTGAGTTCGCGGACTCCGCGCTCAGGAGAACGAACTCGCACCCCAAGTGTCCCGGTTCACAGACAAGGATGCCACGACGCACGACTTTTGTCACGGCGGTATCTGGAAAGGGAGCGGTGAAATCTGCCTTGGCCAAAACTTCCCCAGCGCTGCGCAATTCCTGTGAGCCGGCTATAAACTTCACTTGCTCAATTCTAGCGCGGGGGGATTTGGCAGCGATGACTGAGGGTGGACTAAAAGAATGAGCGGCTTTCGCCCCCAATTGTGGTGAAATTGATGCAGATGGTCTCGCGGCCGGACCGAGCGAGCGCTCCTCGCCATTGTTCGTGAGGAGAAGAAAGAACTCTGCGGAAGCGCGTTTCGCGGTAATACGTGGAAGTAGGATCGTCCGCATCTGTCCGAGTTCAGCGCGCGCATCCCTCCGGCCATCAGGAGCGGCACCGGCCGTAAACAGCTTCACAAGGTGCTCACGGGCAAGTGTTTTGTCTCCCTTGTCAGGACAGGCAATGGCCAGCGAATAGAACTGCACCGCCTTGCGCCAGTTGCCCGCTTTTTCATAAAGCTGGCCGAGATGATCTCCTATAACCGTATCCTGCCGCAACCACCATGCAGCCTGCAGATAGCGCTCGGCAGCTTCAAAATCGCGGTTGAAAAAATTAACCCATCCGTAAGTGTCCCAATAGGACGAGAGCTGGTTCATCAAGCGAAGATCCTTGGGATCGAGCCTTTCAAGATCAACAGTGCGGGTTTCGTCTTCTTTATCATGTACGGCTTCCTGAGCCCAGATTACAGCTTTGTCGAGGTCCAGCTTCTTTTCGGCAAGAGCATACGCAGCATTATTTCTCGTACCCGAGTATGAGGTATCTAATGCAATCGCCTTTGCATATGCCTGGTATGCCTTATCTCCGTCTCCTGACGCTGCATAAGCATTTCCTAATTGGGTATAGATGACCAGGCTCCGAGGGTTGACTTCGGCCGCTCGCTCGAGATAATTGACTGCCTCTCTATATTGCTTCTGTCGAATAAGGCAGGCTCCAATCTTGGCATGGGCATCGTGATCGTGTGGGGCGAGCCGAAGAACCTCGCGAAATAAAGGTATAGCTTCACTATCACGATGCAATGACATCAGGGCGCCACCCAGAAATTTATAACCCAGTACAAGCCCAGGGGTCTCTTGCACTTGGCGGCGCATTGCTGCGATTGCCGCGTCGTTTTTGTGCAGCATCATCTGAGCATGCCCAATGGAGGACCACACGCCGGGCATCGTGGGATCGAGTTTCGCAGCTTCTTCGAACTTCGTGAGTGCCGCACTAATGCTTCCCAATCTCGCAAGGTTGATCCCTTCCGAATACAGGTGACCTGCTTCGGTGTTTGGAGGCATCGGCCACTGGGCAGCTTCTGTAGGATCGCGGTTCGAGTCCGTACTGGCATCAGCTGTATCCTTTGTGTCAACCTCAGTATTGGCGCCCGCTGCTTTTTGTGTGAAGCTAACCCACGAATTCTCATCATCCCAGAGTTTGCGCTGAAACTCGCGATATGTTTTGTATTCTGAGGCCGCAACTTCCTTCTTTTTAAAAACCAAATGACGCTCAACGTGTAGAACCCCGCTCGTTACGGTATAGCTCGACTGGTATTCAGCAAATTCAGACGTCAGTTTTGTGTCCTTTGGCGGTTGCACAGTATAGCTCTCCGGAAATCTGAGGTCGGCCGTGTAAATCATGTCTTCCGGGGCATCAAGTTGGACGGGCTCGCCCGAGTTTTCGTGTTCATCACTCAGGGTCGGGAATGTAAAGGCTGGAAGGGGCGCAATGATGCGTCTGTTGGCCCATTCGGAGTATTCGTTGTGCTCATATTTATAACTGAAGCGGAACGGTTCGTCGGTTTTTTCCGCGCTGGAGCTGCGGACCTCGCTTACGGTCCCAGAATACGCGAAGGTGTCGGACAGCCTGGGTATGAGATCTTTCCATTGCGGTTGTGGAACACGCCGAAATGCAGTGCGCAATATCAGTTCTGGGTCGCCTCGGACCTCGTGTTCGATTGTGGCTTCTAAATGGCCCGAGTCGGTAAGGCTCCCGGTGAAATGGTACCTATGCAAGCCGGCAAAGGCCGGCTCTGCCGGGGTCTTGATCAGATATGCATCCCGGTTTGCTGGGATGACCAGTGCCTTTTTGTCGCGAAGATTCACAAATAATTGACCAAAGGGAGCTACTTCGCTGGTAGCGTCAAGCCACAGCAGGTCTTTTGCATCGTTGCCGTGCTGCACAACTGTAATCACGTGGTCAAACTGCGCGGGGGACGGTACATCGGAATCCACCGTGCGGAAGGAACTGATCAGGGCGGGGGAAGCGGTAATTCCAACCGCCTGAAGCAAAGAAGCCAGCAGCGTATGTTTGTCTTTGCAGTCACCGTAAGAATTGCTGAGGACCTCCTCAGCAGAGTGAGGCTGGTAACGCCCGATCCCGAAGTTGACAGCCACATATCGGAAATTTGTGGCCACATAGCTGTACAGAGCACGGATCTTAGCCTCTTCGCCCGGTATATTTTTTGTGATCTCTGCAGCCTTAGAAACGACCCCCGCCGTCGGTGTGACCTGCTCTCTTTGCAGAGAGTCGTACCAATGGCCGACTTCCTCCCACGAACGAAATGTGGAGATCTGTATTTCTGGCGGAGGATAAAAAAACGGACGACCGAACTTCTCCTTCGGATCTTCTTCATGCTCGAGCTGCGAGTGTTTCCATGTGTAAATGCGGCGCCCCGACTGCTCCTGAATCTGGGGATTCAGTTTCGAGCTCTTTACGTTTACATATTTTCCCTTGGGTATATTTAAGCGAAATTGCTCGTCCAATACGATGAAGCGACGGGTAAAGTCGTAGTGCAGCCAGAACTGACCAGGCGCTAACGGTTTCAGCTCATGTACGGTGTTTTGCCACTCGAGCACGTCTCCTGCCGATAACCGCCTGACAATGACGTGTTTCTCTCGAAAGTCACTGTATAGCGGCGCTGAGTGTGTAATTTCGGAGTCAAGGTCCTGTACGCTGTCGAGAGGCGTAAGGATGATTTGCCCATCCGGCTTTATGACTCGCACATAATCAATGTCGACGGCCTCATATTGCTTTTGATAAGGGAATACCAGGTTGCCAAATCTTTGAACTCCGGCCTCCGACTGAATCTTGACCCGCTGAGTTGTCTGCCGAACACCCGTCCCGTCCGCTTCGTAAGTAGCGCTGGCTATAATCTGTTCGACCACGAAGGCCTCTTGAGATCGGTCGGCCGCCAGCTTGGATGGAGCAGATACCGGCATCGAAGACGCGGATTGGGCTTCGCTTAATGGCGCAAGGAGAGCCACAAGCCAGATCACAGTGCGAAAAGCAACAAAACAACCAGACATATAGCAAGCTAAAAGACGTTTTCGCTGCATGAGAGTAAATGCTGAAACTAAATTCTGAGTCTACTCGGGTTTTCGGATCGCCAGAATCAATTGATTGAAGGGAAGTTATCTTAATACGCG
>CAZONJ010000122.1:0-6793 GCA_964581225.1 uncultured Terriglobales bacterium
AGCGCAGCGAGCAATCCCCGGTGACCTCTCGCATTTTTATTCCTCAACGTTTTTGCGGACCGCCCGATAGCGGCAATGGCGGCTTCAGCTCAGGGCTGGTGGCGGCCACGCTTTCCACCACGGCGGAATGCACCCTGCGCAAGCCCATTCCCATTGAGCGCGAACTGCTGGTGCAGCCGCAGGACTCCGGGGCGGTGCTGCTCGATGGCGACCAACTCATCATCGAGTGCCGTCCGGCGCAGGTCGATGTCGCCCTTCGCCCCCCAGTGACGTTCGAGCAGGCGGAGAGGGCGGCGGCAAATTGTCCGGGGCTGCGCGACCATCCTTTCCCGACATGCTTTGTCTGCGGCCCGCAACGCGCCCCCGGCGATGGACTCAGGATCTTTCCCGGAGGAGTGGAGAACAGCCGAGTAGAGAATAGCGAGTTATGGGCCGCTCCGTGGACGCCGGATGTGTCACTGGCAGGGCCGAACGGCGCCCTAAAGCCGGAATTCGTCTGGGCGGCGATGGATTGTCCCACCGGCTTTGCCGGGGGCTTTCCCTGGGCAGGGAAGCTGGTGACCGGCCGGCTTGCCGTTCATCAGACCCAGCCTGTGATCGCGGCGGAGCCGCACGTAATCGTAAGCTGGCCGCTGGGATGGGAGGGCCGCAAATCTCATGCTGCGGCTGCCCTCTACAACTCCTCGGGAGAGTTGTGCGCCCAAGCCAGAGCGACCTGGATCAAGTTGGGCTGATCGGTCCGCGCTTAACTTAAAAGGAGGAGCTATCGAATCACCCCGCTCTGGCCTGCGTCTCCCTCCAGGCGCAGGGTTACAATGTGGCAGGTGGTCCTTGGCAATACGACACTCCAACCTGATCTATGACTGGAACAATGTTCCGGGCGCGGCCTTCAGGCCGGCAGGGCGCGTCCTGCTCACCGATGAGACCCTGCGCGACGGCTTGCAGTCGCCCTCGGTAAGAGATCCGAAGATCGAAGAGAAGGTTGAGGTCCTCCATCTGATGGAGGCGCTTGGCATCAATCATGTTGATCTGGGACTGCCCGGCGCAGGCCCGCGCGCTGTGGCGGACGTGGAGCGCCTGGCCCGCGAGATCGTGAATGGCAAGCTGAAGATAAAAGCCAACTGCGCCGCCCGCACTCATCAGAATGACATTCGCCCCGTGGCTGAGGTCTCGCAGCGCGTTGGCCTTCCCATCGAAGTAGCGATGTTCATCGGCTCCAGCCCGATACGCCGCTATGCGGAAGATTGGAGCGAAGATTTCCTGCTCACCACTACGGAGAGCGCGGTGAATTATGCCCGCTCGCTGGGCCTGGAGGTGATGTACGTCACCGAGGACACGACGCGCTGCGATCCCGAGACCGTAAAACGTCTATACAGGACCGCCATTGAATGTGGCGCGCGCGCCATCGTAATCTGCGACACCTGCGGGCACGTGACCCCGCAAGGCGCGGCTGCGCTGGTCCACTTCGTGCTGGAGGAGGTAGTCCGGCCCTCCGGGGAGAAGATTCGCGTGGACTGGCACGGACACTGCGACCGCGGCCTCGCCGTCGCCAATTCCCTGGCAGCGCTGGCCGCTGGGGCCGATTGCGTTCATGGCTGCGCGATCGGCATTGGAGAGCGGGTGGGCAACACCCAGATCGACCAGATGCTGGTGAACCTGAAGCTTATGGAAGTGAGTCCGTGGAAGGAACAGGACCTGAGCAGGCTCAAAGCATATTGCCAACTGGTCTCACGCGCGACCGGAGTCCCGATACCGAAAAATTATCCGGTATTTGGCGAAGACGCTTTTCGCACCGCAACCGGCGTCCACGCGGCGGCGATCATCAAGGCCTTCAAGAAAGACGATACCGAGCTGGCGAATGCGGTCTATTCGGGCGTGCCCGCGCATTATTTTGGTTTGGAGCAGATCATAGAAATCGGTCCCATGTCGGGCAAATCTAACGTGACCTTTTGGCTGGAGCGAAGAGGAATCACGCCCAGCGAGGAGATCGTCGATCGCATCTTTCTGCGCGCCAAGCAATCCAACTGCTGCCTTACCGACGCTGAGATTCTGGAGTGCTGCCGCGTAGTCTCGGGAAAGGAAGCATAGAAGCCTCTTCTTCTTCGCTGTGCGCGAGTTGCCGCAGAGAGTGATCTGAATGTTGAATCCCTGCTTGACGAGCCAGTTCCCATTGCCGGCTGTTCTTTTCTGAAAATGACTCTGATCCATCCATCCCGCGCCGCTGAGCTTACCCCGCAACAGCGGGTGGCGCAGGCCGCCTCCATGCCCAGCGTCCATCGCGCATTTGAATGGTTTCGCCTGCGCGAAAGGGAATTGCGGGAGCAGCAAATGGAGCTGACCGCAATCCCGGCCCCTCCCTTCGGAGAGCAGAGGCGCGCAGAGTGGCTGCGCAACCGCTTCCGCGCGCTTGGCTTGCAGGAAGTTGAAATCGACGAGGTGGGAAACGTAATTGCGCTTCGCAAGGGCCGCGCAAGCGGGAAGGCGATTGCCATATCGGCGCACATCGATACCGTCTTTCCTCCCGAAACGAATGTGCAGGTCTTTCAAGATCGGGAGAGGCTTCACGGGCCAGGGATCAGCGACAATGCCGCCGGCGTTACGGCCATGATCGCGCTGGCTGCCGCGCTGGGAGATGCGGGAATTCCGCATGAATCCGATCTGCTGTTCATTGGCAATGTAGGGGAAGAGGGTGAAGGCGATTTACGCGGCATGCGCCATATTTTCAGTCAGGAGAAATGGCGAAGGCGCATCGCCCATACCGTGGTGCTGGACGGCACTGGCACCGATTCTATCGTCACCGAGGGTTTAGGAAGCCGTCGCTTTGAAGTGATGGTGACTGGTCCCGGCGGCCATTCGTGGAACGATTTTGGGGCGCCCAATCCGATCGTGATTCTGGCGCGCGCGATCGCCAGCTTCAGCCAGACCCAGGTGCCCGCCTCGCCCAAGACAACTTTCAACATTGGCACAATTTGCGGTGGGACTTCGGTGAACTCCATTCCCGAGTCCGCCAAAGTGCGCGTGGACCTGCGCTCCGCCAGCCTCGATGAGATCCGGAAGCTCGAAGAAGCCTTGCTGGATGCGGTGAGCAGGGAAGCAGCCACCATGAGCGCCAGCGGGGAAGGCCCTTCGCAAAAAGTTACGGCAACGATCAAGAAGATCGGGGACCGTCCCGCCGCCGAATTGCCGCCCAAGGCATACCTGCTGCAGGCGATTCGCGCCGTGGATTCCCACCTCGGGATCTCCTCTCATTTCCGGCGCGCTTCTACCGACGCCAATATCCCGCTCTCGCTGGGGATGGAGGCGATCAGCATCGGCGCGGGCGGCCAAGGCGGAGGAGCGCATACCCTGCACGAGTGGTATGACCCAACTGGTCGCGTCCTGGCGCTGAAACGCATCCTGCTGCTTGCTCTCGTGCTCGCCGGCGTTGCATAGCGTTCAGCGCGGAAGCTCATTGCAACGGCGGCAGAAATCGCTCGGTCTGTTACCCTGAAGCGTGTCACGCTCGCTCAAAGCACACATCCTGCTGGTGCTGGTCACGTTGGTGTGGGGCTCGACCTTCGTGTTGATCAAAGATGCGGTGGAGCGCGACGCGTCTCCGCTGCTCTTCAATTTCGTCCGCATGGTCTTTGCCACCGCCGCTCTGGCCCTGATCTTTCTCTCCGAGCTAAAAAAAATCCGCATTCCCGCGCTGCGCTCCGGGGCCGTGGTAGGGACGTTCATGTGGCTGGGATATGAGTTTCAGACCGCGGGCCTGCGCTTAACCGCCGCATCGAAATCGGCCTTTATCACCGGCTTATCGGTGGTGCTGGTGCCGATTTTTATGGCGCTGCTGTGGCGGCGCAAGGTCAATCATTGGACGGCGCTCGGCGTGCTGGCGGCCTTCTCCGGGCTGTTTTTGCTTACCGTCCCTACCAATGGGAGCGGTTTCGGAGATTGGGCGAGCGTGAACCTCGGAGACGTGCTCACGCTGGGCTGTGCGATCAGCTTTGCCTTCCAGATTATCTTTCTGGGCCGCGCCACCGCGCGTCATCCGGTGCGGCAGATTGCTTTCCTGCAAATCGCGATTGCAACGCTGTGGATGGGACTCTCCGTCCCCTTTGCGCCGGAGCAGCCGCATCTGCGCTGGACCCCAGTAGTTCTCTGGGCGCTTTTGATTACCGGCTTCCTGGGGTCGGCGGCCGCATTCTCCATTCAGGCCTGGGCGCAGCAATTCACCTCGCCTACCCAGACTGCGCTCATCTTCTCTCTGGAACCGGTCTTTGCCTGGATCACTTCGTATATAGTTCTGGGAGAGAGATTAGGCTATCGCTCCGGTTTTGGCGCGGCGCTGATTTTATGTGGAGTGCTGATCTCGGAATTATTGGGTCCGGCAGCCCAACCGGAGGCGACCTAGGGGAAATGCAAGCGTCCGCCAACGCGCCGGGGGCATCTAAAACTGTGTAGCCGGGCAGCTCATGTTGACAAAGCTCGGAGTTACGCGTCTAACCATTCATCAACACATTAATACATCCGAATGCACCTGAGGTCTACGTCTCCGCGCGGCGGTTATAATAGGAACTTGGGTGCCTCCGGAGGGGAGTATGAATCCAGGAATGAATTCAATGATAGAGCGTTTAAGAGCGCGTCGCCTGGCCTCGACGTTTTTAATTTTGGCCACATTGGTTTTAGGAATTTTGATCGGTACCGTGATCCAAAAAGGAGTGAAGGGCAAGGAGTCCAATAACTCTTCCGCGGACGCCACGCCATTGACGGTTCCAGAGCCCCGGCAAATGTCCTCTACTTTCAAGCAAATCGCCAAGCAGTTGGAACCGGCCGTGGTGAATATCAACACAGAATCTACCATCAAACCCAGTCCACGCTCCCGCCGTCGCGGCACTGAGCCGGACGACCAGCAGCCGCAGGACCCATTCCAGGATTTCTTCGATCGGTTCTTTGGTGGCCAAGGGGGTGAGATGGGTCCGGGCGGGGCCCCGCCTGAAGGCGCGCGCGAGCGCTCCCTGGGCTCAGGCGTACTGGTGGACGCGAAGGGTTATATCGTGACCAACCAGCACGTGGTGGAGCGTGCGGACCGTATCCAGGTCACGCTCATGGACGATCCGCCGGGCGTGAACCATACCGCCAAAGTGATCGGCACCGATAGTGAAACCGATCT
Organism: uncultured Terriglobales bacterium; assembly: GCA_964581225.1. GTDB lineage: Bacteria > Acidobacteriota > Terriglobia > Terriglobales > Acidobacteriaceae > CAYTQA01. The sequence goes on from CAZONJ010000122.1 coordinate 5,153, forward strand.
GGCGGTCATCAAGATCGACGTGAACCGTCCACTGCCCTTCGCCAAATTAGGAAACTCCGACGCGATCGACGCCGGCGACTGGGTGCTGGCCATCGGCAGTCCATTCGGATTGAAGGAGTCGGTAACTGCCGGCATTATCTCCTCAACTAAGCGCAGTATCGACCAGACCCGGCAATTCCAAAGCTTCCTGCAAACCGATGCTGCCATCAATCCCGGCAACTCCGGAGGCCCGCTGGTCAATATGAATGGCGAGGTCGTCGGCATCAATACCGCGATTTTCACGCAGTCCGCCGGCTATCAGGGAGTTGGATTTGCCATGCCTTCCAACACCGTTGCCACGGTTTACAATCAGTTGATCCAGCCGGGACACAAGGTGACTCGCGGCTCGATCGGCGTCTCGTTTAACGCCACCGAAAACCCTGCTATCTCCCGGGTCTACGGGGTGAAGAACGGTGTGACCGTCTCCAGCGTGAAGTCCGGTGGCCCGGCCGATCAGGCTGGCATCAAGGTCGGCGACACGATCACGTCCATCGATGGCAAGCCGGTCAAAGATGGAGACGAACTGGTCGGGGAAGTCTCGGCCCACAAGCCCGGAAGCAAGATCAAGCTGGGCCTGGTACGCGACGGCAAACCCATGGATACAACCATCACGGTCGCCGATCGGGCCAAGCTCTATGCCGACCGCTTAGGTGGCGAGCAGGACAATGGCCAGGAGACCCAACCCGCTGACAGCAAGCTGGGGATCACCATCCGTCCTCTCACCCAGGACTTGGCGGACCGCCTGCACATCCCGCTGAAGGGCGTGATCGTACAGGAGGTGAAGCCGGGCTCCTTCGCGGATGAAGATCTTTCCCTGCAACGTGGAGATATCATCCTTGAAATCAACAAGAAACCGGTGAATAGCGAAGACGATTTCCGCCGTATCCAGTCGCAGCTGAAGAGCGGCGATGATGTGGTGATGCTGGTCCGCCCAGGAGGGCGCGGAGATACTATCTTCTACTCGGGGACATTGCCCTAAAATCGGTAAAATTTGGACAGAATACCTCAACGCTGGTGCATCTCACATTACTAAGGTAGATGTACCAGCGGTGGTTTTTTAGGGGCCGATTTTAAATGCTTCTGAGGCCCTGGTTGAGGTAAGCTAAAATCCGTTTAGAACCATGAGCTTACGGGACGGCCTGTTTAAAACCAGTTGATTAGAGGTGACGTTTGCGAGCTACGAAAATCGGTTTTGCCTTATTTTTGGCGTGGATGATGGGCATAGCATCGCTGCCTGCGTCGGCTAAGCAGCACTCCAGCCAGGCGGCAAAGAAGCACTCCAGCAGCCTTCGCAGCCACTCCTCCCGTTCGCACGGTAAGAAGGGGCGCAGGAGCGCACGCGGCTCCTGGAAGCGCCACGGCCAACAGCAGATTGCCTCCGACCGGGTCCGGGAGATCCAGGCCGCCCTGGTCCGTGAGCATTATCTTAACGGCGAACCGAATGGCATCTGGGACCAGCGCACTAAGGCTGCGATGGTAAAGCTTCAGGCATCGCAAGGCTGGCAGACTAAGGTGGTCCCCGATTCTCGCGCCCTCATCAAGTTAGGCCTGGGACCAAACCATGAGGGAGCGCTCAACTTACAGGCTGAGAGCGACAAAACC
>CAZONJ010000123.1:0-6667 GCA_964581225.1 uncultured Terriglobales bacterium
CTCGCGTGAGTCAGGCGATGTGCGATTTGCAAGAACTCAGGGGAGGGAACCATGTATTTGCTGTGGTGGATTATCGTAGGACTCATCGCCGGGTGGGCTACCGGTAAGATCATGAAGGGCTCCGGTTACGGCGCGCTCATGGACATCGTTATCGGGATCATCGGCGCTCTGATCGGTGGCTGGATTATGCGGGCCTTGGGCTTTGCCTCTTCCGGCGGCATGATCTACACCATTCTCGTCGCTATTCTGGGGGCAGTGATTCTGACCTGGCTGATTCGCATGATCACCGGGAACCGCTCGGGCGACGTTCGCCGCGCAGCCTGAACTTGCTGCCCGGACCATAAATTGCCGACGATTGCCGGTCCAAACAGAGAAAGCCGTCCAGAGATGGGCGGCTTTTTATTTTTGTCGTGTATCGGCTTACTGTCCACTGGTCAATTCGAAGCTATCTTTCAGCTTCCATACCGGACCGCCATTCACATCTTCGTATTTCACCATCTCGGCCTTGAGGTGGTGGTCGGCGACGTGAAACTTGATGTAGTGATATGTAGGCCCGCCCTCTTTATAAAAGTCGTGGGATGAGCGCCGGACCATGACCGGGGTCGCGCCGCCGCCGCCGCTGACGAGGTACGTGACCCCACCGTGCTGGTAACGCTCATAATTATGGACGTGTCCGCTGACCACCAGGACCTTGGCCTTCATCTGCGCGGCGCGCTGCTCCAGCAGTGTGGCGAGGTGTTGCTCCTGGGTGCGGGCGGGGTGTCCCCCCATTGCGATCATCCCCCCCATGGAACGCGTGTAGCAGGGATGATGAAAGACCAGGAAAAGAAAATCCGTCTCTGAAGGGAGATGGTCGAGCTGCGACTGCAACCATTTTCCCTGCTCGCTGGAATCGGATTCGTCCGACTCGCTGTCAAGGATGATGAAGAAAACCGGTCCATCCTGGACCGAGTACCAGCGGCGACCCTGGGTCTCGGGAAAATTCTGGAAGAAATAGGGCAGAGCGGCCTGCGGATCGTCGCGCACATCGTGATTTCCGATCGTCGGGAAGAGCTTGATGCCGGCATCGCGCAGCGGCTTGGATTCGCTGGCGTATACCTGCCAGTCGGAGGCATGGTCGCCGGTGAGGACAATGTCCCCGGTCATCGCCACAAGCTCCGGATCTTCCTTGGCAATGCGCTGCACTAACGCGCGCCGCGCGCGAGGATTGGTATTGTGCTGGTCATGAGGATCGGTGAACCGCATGTCCCCATAAGCAATAAAATCCAAAGCTCCGGCGTGCCGGGGTTGGAGTATGGTGTTTGCTTCGGAAGGTGGAGGCCCATCGTTATTGCCTGGCTCCTGGGCCCAGGAGGCAAGCAGAAAAATAAATACGGCAGATGCAAGGAGCGTGCGCTTCATCATTTTTAAGATCATATTGTCGCTGGAATTCTTATAACAGAAATGGATTATCGGGCGCGGGCCAGCACCAGGGTCATATCGTCGGGCTGCTCCTGATTGCCAATCCAATCCTGTACCGCCGCCAAAGCCAGCTCCGAGATGCGCTCCAGCGGAAGATGACGGTTTTCGCGGATGATCTGCACCAGGCGCTCTTCGCCAAATTCTCCAAACTCATTTTCCGGTTCGCTTAGCCCATCGCTGAAGGCGACCAGCAGCTCCTCGCGGCTCATCTGCACTCGCTGCTCTTCCCAGGTAGGATTTTCGAGAAGCCCGATCACCGTCCCACCCACGGTCAAGGCCCTCATGCTGCCGTCCTGCGCGATCAGCAGCGGAGGCAGATGGCCGCCATTGGCGTAGGTGAGCGTGCGCGAGCCTCCGTCATAGACGCCCAAAAAGAGCGTCGCGTATTTTGCCGCAGGGGTGCTGTTATAGAGGTGGCGGTTCAGGAAGGAAAGAATCGCCGCCGGAGACTCCACCGTGTCGCTGGCGATGGGAGTGTTGCTGTAGGCGCGGCTGGAAAAAGATAATGCGGCAGCTCCAGCGGCAACCAACTCCTCGCGCTCCGGCATGCGGCCTAATTCATAGACCCGGACCGCCGAATGGATGGTCGCCATCAGCAAAGCCGCCGAGATTCCTTTCCCGCTGATGTCGCCCATGGCCAGCCCCAGCTTGCCATCGCCCAGGCGCAGGAAGTCGTAGTAGTCACCGCTGACCGTCCGCGCCGGCCTGCAAATGCCATGGACCTCCAGGCCGGGAATGTTCTTGGAAGTATGCGGGAAGAGCTGCGCCTGCACCTCCTGGGCGATCTCCAATTCGCTTTGCAATCGTTCTTTTTCTTTTTGCTCGCGCAGCAGTTTCTCGATCGAAGCCGACATGGAATTGAACGAGAGTTGCAGCGCCGCAAGCTGGTCCTTCGACTTTACTTCGATACGATAGTGCAGGTCGCCGCGGTTTACATGCTCGGTCGCCTGGTACAGGTTCGAGACCGATCGCGTCATGCTGCGCGTGAGCCGCACGCCGATCAGCAGCGCCAAAAATTCGATGAAGCCGAAGACCACCGCTATCGCAATCAGGATAAAGATCGCGTAGTTCGCATAGTCACCCAGATTTGAGAAAAGATGTCCATATAGGGTGGAGATTCGCGTGCCGACCAGCACCGCAGCGGGAGCAAAGCTTTCATCCCCGGGTTGCGGGCCGCTAGGCCAGGATACCGATTTGATGCTGGTGAGGAAATAAACCTCCCGGTCCCAGATGCCGCGTGAGGGAGGAATGGAGCCTGCTCGTATGGATTTTCCCGTCCCTTGTGCCCGTACCACCTGTTTCCGTAATTTGGTTGAGTTCTCTCCGGGCTGGGAACTTTGCACCGGGCGCTCTTCTTCGGTGCGGGGAAAGATTTCGATCTGTCCCGCCTTGAGCGCGATTGCGGCTGCCAGGGGCCCTTCCACCGGGGCGCTGGCAATTACGGTGATGATATCGTCCTTTACCGGAACTTTGACCGCGCTTCGCAGCGAGAGTCGCCCGTTATCAACTACCACCCCGGAGAAGTCACCGGTAAGCCACTCCGGGAGGTGGAGCTCTTCCGCGCTGTGGGGCTGCCATGATGCCAGAACGACAGTTTTGCGGCCGTTGCTGGCGATTAAGTCGGTATGCTCAAAGAGGCCGCCCAGGTGTTTCAGCCCGTTGACTTTGCGTAATGCCGCAGAGGAGAAAGGCGCGCCGGCTGAGAGCACGCTGGCCAGATCCAGGGCAACATCGGTATTGGCGTGCTCCAGCGCCTGCACTTGTGAGTCAATCGCCTCCACTGCGATAAAGGTGGCAAACTGCCCGGCGAAAAGATAGCCGGCAATAAGGACGATCCCTACGATCAACACTACCGGGATCACGCCAATGAACATATAGGTCACAATCAGCCGGTTGCGCAGCCGCCATAGGAGATGATTTCTGCTCCAGCGCAGCGCCAGAAACGCCAGCAGTATGCATGCCAGAAAGGTGAGAATTCCGGTCCACACAGAGAGCACATAAGCCGCTCCGGAAGACTTGCCTACCATGCGGCTGATCACTTGAAACAGCAGGTCCAAGGCGACGATATAGAAAGTAAAGCGCGCGGTTGCGCTCCCCGGGTATGCGCCCCGGGCCGCGAGGAAGGCTCTCCACGATTTAAGAAAGGCGGGCTTCATGGACGATTGAACTGATTATAGGCGAGCTTTTCGCTATGCATCCCGGAGAAAATGGGTGGAAGGCTTTTTATCTTTTGCGATCGTTTACCGAAGCGGCGCTAAGGTGGGCGCCTCCGAGCAGCAGCATTCCGGAGAGGAAGGCCCAGAACATCAAAGTCACCGAGATGGCGAAGGGGCCATAGACATCCTGGAAGTTAAGCCAGGGCAACGCTCGGATATAAAGATACTTTCCCGCCTCCCACAGCACGCCGGTAGCGCATGCGGCAGGAAGCACGGAATCGGCTTTGATTTTGCCATTGGGCAGCAGCCAGTAGATAAGAAAAAAAATGGCAATGCTGGCGAAGAGCGCAAAAATCTTCATCATGATGTAGGCGACGGCCCGCAGAAAGAAATTGCTCTCCGCATAGGTGTGAAACAGGGCATGCAGCCAGATCTGATTGCCGGCGGTAAGCGCCACCGAAGCCAGGGCCAGCGCTCCGCATCCGAAGGCGAGCATGATGGAGATAATCTGGTTTCCCAGGTATGACCGGTTTTTTGGGATACGCCACACGCGATTGAGGGCCACCTCAAGCGGAACAAAGACCCCGGTCGAGGTGATGAGCAGGATCAGCAGCGAGACGATCTTCACCCGGCGATGGCTGATCACAATCGCATTCAGATGACGAATGAGAAATTCCTGGCCGGTGGGCAGATAATCGCGCAGCAAATCAATCAGCACGCTGTACATGGTCGTCGAGTGAAAGAGCTGGCGGGTCAGCGTCAACATCAGGACGATAAAAGGAAAGAAGGAGAGGATTGCGTTTGCCGCCACGCTGAAGGCGAAGGTATGGACCTCTGTCTCCATGAGATATCGGATGGTGGGCAGAATGTACACCCGCAGCCACGCAGCGCGGCCTGCTTGAGGGCCAGATAGCACAGGATCTTTGGAAGCAGGGAAAACCGCTCCCGCCCCGGAAGAGCTTTGTTTTGGTACGCCTAAGCTGGGGCCTGTACCCATAAAAAAAATGCTACCAGAGTTGCGGAAAGCCGCGCCCTGGCGATTGATTTCTCCTGATTACGTTAGTCAGTGGCCGTGATCGGCGCATTGATGAAGGCCGAGCTGCTCAATTGATTGGGGTCCAGGCCCAGCACGCCGGTGACCTGGTTGATCCTCATCACCGAGAGCACATTGCCATTGGAGAACAGGAAGCTCCCACTCTGGTCAATGGCCAGTTGATTTCCATTTACAGCGGTGGAAAAGGCAGGCTGCTGGATCACGGAGAGAGCGCCGCTGGTCGTGTTCTCGACAAAGCCAATAATATTGTTGTCCTCTCCAATATATAGAAACGGCGCTTTGGGATTGAAGAGCGCAACCCGGTTGGCGAATGTCGTTTGCAGGGGCAACCCAGGCAGTGAAGCGCCTAAGGTCCCACCCGGCAGCACTGAAAATCCATAAATACTGGGGCTTGTCCCATCCACGCCATAAAGAAACTTGGACTGGAGATCGAAGGCGAAACTCCTCATCGGGGTGAGAAACGGAGTCGAAGACGTGAGCTGCAACCCTCCCGTCTGGCTGATGGTGAAGGAGTCTCCACTCGTGCCATTGGTAATAATGAGGACCTTTCCTTGCGGATCGACCGCCAGCCCCATGCTGGACGATGTGCCGATCGGCAGCGGCGTAGGCTGCCCCACAGCGGTTAGACTTCCGTTCGTCGGATTGATGGAAAGGACGGTCAGGGAATTATTGCTGGCCACGAACAAAAATCGCCCCAGAGGGTCGGCGGCAAAGAAGGCCCCGGCAGGGAAGGCCGGAAAAGTTCCTGCAATCTGGGTCACAGCGCCGGTCTGGCGATTGATGATGTAAGCGTCGATATTCCCAAGCAAATCCATGAGATACAGGTAATTCTTCGCAATTACTGTGAGGTTCCGGGCGCCACTGCCACCGGGAATGGGAAGAATCGAGCTTTGCAGGATTTGAAAAGAATTATCGCTGCTGAGTACCGCGGGAAATATCTGGCTGGAAGCAGTATAAAGAAATGCTACTGGCGTGGGTGAATTCCCGCTGCCGGATGTTCCCCCGCTGCTGAGCTTGCAAGGGCCGCTGTTGCATAGGGTTCCGCAAGAGGAGGCGAACATCTGCAGCAATAGAAGGCCCGATAAAAGGAATAAGCTCCTGTTGGCCTTCAGCAGCATCTTCGTTGTCCCTCGCCTCCGTATTTTGGTCCCAAATTTGCGTTGAGCACAAGCTAAATCGCTGCATGAAGGTATGGAAGCAGGGAAGGAAAACCCGTTCCGCACATAGAGTTACAGGCCAGAGGAAACCCGAAAAACGGGAATTATTCTAAAATTTTCTGCAAAACTGCACATTTTCTCTTGCAATCATCCAGAGTTCATGAATATTATGCCTTCGATTGTTATTGCAAGCACTTCTGGCCAGGAAGTGCCGGAGCCAATGCCGTTTCGAGTATTGCCGGCCAGTTATTTGGGATTGATGTTCTTGTTTCCGCTGTCGCTTTCGTCGCATAAGTTTGAGGGCTGTCGTTATCGCTCAGGGGCGCCGCCATTCGCGCGGCCTTCATGGGACTGATATCGCGGCCTTTTGCTTTTTGCGGGGATGGATTGCGGGGAGTGGGCATCCTCAACTCTCACGCCCGGACCTTTTGGGTCTGACCCAGTCGAGTCTGGCGGAGAAGATAATTCTGAAAGAATGAGGCGAAAGGAGTAAGTGTGAGTAGAGAGAAGGGAACAGTAAAGTGGTTTAACGGCGCTAAAGGTTATGGATTTATCCAGCGCTCGACCGGAGAGGACGTATTCGTCCATTTTTCCGCCATTCAGGAGAACGGCTATCGTACCTTGAATGAAGGCGAACTGGTGGAATTTGACCTGCTCCAGGGTCCCAAAGGTTTGCAGGCTGGAAACGTAGTGCGCGGCTAACTCGCACCTCTTTCGTACCCCACCTGCCGACGCGCTTCCCCTCATCGGCCAGAGATTCCCACCAGGGATTCCAGGTATCCCAAACCCCCTTCGGCATGCTGAAGGGGGTTTCTTTCAGTTTCAAGTTTGAAGTTTCA
>CAZONJ010000124.1:0-6540 GCA_964581225.1 uncultured Terriglobales bacterium
CGCTACGCCCCGACTCTATTAATTGCTCTACCGATTCTAAATCACTTCTGAAAACCTCACCACCCGCGGCTTTTATGCCGTTCGCGGGGCGAAGATTCCCGCGAGATGAGAAGGGGAAGTTGACTTCGGAATTGCTCTTGCCCGGAAGCGGGGAAGAGCACCGCTTCAGCAGGTGCGTCAGGAAAGCGCCTTCAGTGGCGGCAAATCGAGAAGGATTGGACCATCGGCCGACTGTTCAGCCGTCCCTAACGGGACTCTATTTCGTATGGCCATCATGAGCCGGCAGTTCCTGCCGGGCTAAATTCAGCCGCGCCTGCGGCGCTCGAAATCACGATGTAGAAATCAAATTATTACCGCCTGTGGCATAAAACAGGTGCATGAAGCAGAAGATGATTGCCTCGGGGTCCCGCCCAGTCCCGCACCAGCGGGACGCCTGAGATTAGCCCGGCACGGCAGTGTCGGGTAATGCATCGAGAATAAAGATAAGTCTTGTTAGGGACGGCTGAACCTATTCGTCCTTCGAATCAAGACCATGCTTCGTCAGGATGGCCTTCCATTCCTCATGGAACGCCGCTTTGGTGTGATGCTTTGCCTGGTTTTGAATGTAATTCACCGTCGTGAGCAATTGCGAAATGCCCACCGTGAATGCGCCGTATGCCTCTTGCCATGCAAACAATTTTTCTCCCATTTCTTCATGCATCCATTTGGAAGAACCTGCCTTGATTAATTGGACCGCTTTTGCCACCGGCATGGTCGCCGGCAACAACAGCAGGACGTGAACGTGGTCGCGCATCCCGCCTACGGCAATCGCTTTCATATGATTGGTGCGGGCAATGCCGCCAATGTAAGACCAGAGACGTGGCTGGACGTTGGCATGGATGGAACCGACTCTGTTCTTGGTGGAGAAGACACAATGGACGAGCAGACTGGTGCAGGTATGCGACATAGGCGCACACATTTTAACCCGCTCGGCCGTCCCTAACGGGACTCTATTTCGTAACGCCATCATGACCCGGCAGTTCCTGCCGGGCTAAATTCAGCCGCGCCTGCGGCGCTCGAAATCACGATGTAGAAATCAAATTATTACCGCCCTGTGGCATGAATACAGAAGCATGAACCAGAAAAGAAACAAGATTACCGTCTATGGCATAACAGGTGCATGAACAGAAAATGATTATTCGGAGCCACAGCGGGACGACCGATCAGCCCGCACGGCAGTGCCAGCCCGACTATAGTTGGGCTCTTCCCCGAGGGCGCAAGCTGGATTCTTGGCTATTGCGTAAGCTGGATTATCGACAGAGATTCCTCGCTGCGCTTCGGAATGACAAAGTCCTGGGTTGTTTTTGAAACTCGCAACTGGAAACTTCGAACTTGCACCTTTCTTTGCAGCTGCTAGGAGAGCTACATCACCAAGCCGGGCTGGGAGCGGGTATGCTCGCCTCCCTGCACGCTCATCGCGAACTGGAGAAAGCGGTAGCTTTCAATGGTCGCGGCCACGGAAAAGAACTCCTCTTCCTGGGCGGGCGCAATGCAGCGCGCCACGACTCCCTTGCAAATTACCTTACGGTCTTTCTGGCCGGAGATCTGTTCCGGCATCTCGAAGATCATCTCCAGGGCGCGGCCGCGCTCGAGCGCGAGGTCGCAGCGGAACATTACGCCGGAGCGGCTGATGTTCTGCGCCTTGGCGTCACGCCATTCCTGGTCGCCCACATAACGGTATTGCACCTCAACTTCAAACTTGAAGCGGCGCTCGCGCGGACGCCAGCCGGCGGTGCTGTGCGTCTTTCCGCTCTGGCGGCGCGCCACCGTGGACCGCTTTCCCGCCCGTTCGGCAGTGGCGATCTTTTCGGTGCGCTGCATGGTCTTCCAGTCATATGAGTACTCGGCCCCGCACAACAGGCAAACCTGGTAATAGCTTCCGCCTTCGCGACGTGGCCAGGAGAACTCGTGCGAACAGCCGAAGAGAACATCCAATAATTTCCGCTTCATAACCCCTGATAATGCGATGAAACCCGGTCCCTGTGGGACAGTTTCGGCGACATTGCGACGCCTAAAGGACAATACCACAGCTGCACCTTGGATACTTTACGAAAATGGTACTTGTTTGCGTCAGCAGGGTAAAAGTTACCTGATTCGGCAACTCCAATTAATTGTATCTCGCTGATTTTAATGTCTCTAATTTTGGCGCAATTCATGCCCTTACTCCCAACCGGAGCACGGACCATGAAAGCAGACAGTCCGAGGGCCGCATCGATTATGAGCCACCGTCAGCAAGACGAGCGGAGCGTCTCCCGTACCGCTCTCCATGTAGCGGCATTGGCGGATTGCCCGCAAACCGGGTCCCGGGGCACCTCCGCTCTCATCCGCGATGTAAGCAATCACGGAGTGTTTTTCTTTGCGCAATTTGTTCCGGAGCTTGGCGCCGAGGTCAGCTTGTCATTTTGCAGCAAGCCCAGCGCGAACAGTCCACGCGTCTATTGCCGGGGCAGGGTGGTGCGAGTGGAACCATTCTCTTCCGGAGCAGCCGGGATCGCCATCAAGCTGGATTCTTACCGTGTGGTGGCGGAGGCGGCCGCCTGCTGAAAGGCCAGGGCTGATGCAGGTTTCCATCAGGTCTCTATGAACAAACGTTTCCTCACCTTGGTACGACATATAGAATTTCCCTGTGCGGATTTTTCTCACCGGCGGAAGCGGATTTGTGGGCACTCATCTGCTGCGACGTTTGCTGCGCGAAGGGCATTCGGTGCGCGCGCTTGTCCATCGTCCCCAGGCGGGCAGTCCCCGGACGGGTAGTCCCGCCCTGCAGAAGCTGGCGCAGGAGCAGCCCGTAAAATTGGAGCTGATGCCGGGCGATGTAGTCAGTGGCGCGGGGGTAGACGAGGCGATCGCCGGTTGCGAGGCCGCCATTCATCTGGTGGGAATCATTCTCGAAACCGGCCATGCAAGTTTTGAACGCGTCCACGTTCTAGCTACAGAGAACGTGGTACGGTCAGCGAAGCGGGCGGGCATCGGCCGATATTTGCAGATGTCCGCCCTTGGTTCACGTCCCGACGGCGCCAGCGCATATCAGAGGAGCAAGTTTCGGGCGGAGGAGTTGGTGCGGGGCAGCGGGCTGCAGCATGTCATCCTTCGTCCATCGTTGATCTTCGGCCAGGGCGATGGGTTTGTGACGCAGATGGTAAAAATCATGAAGTCCGCTCCGCTAATCCGGCCTGTGCCCGGAACGGGAAAGTATCGCTTCCGCCCGATTTATATCGACGATGTAGTGGAGTGCTTTGCGCAAGCGCTCGTCAACCCAGCCGCGCTCAACCGCGTGGTCAGCCTGGTGGGCGGAGAAGAGCTGCCCCTGGAGGATCTGCTGCGGCGGATTGCCGATTGCATCGGCGTCCACAAGCCGGCAGTAAAGATACCGATGCCTCTCATGAAGAGCGCCGCGCTGCTCGCAGGGCTGTTGCCGATGCGCCCGCCGGTCACGCTGGACCAGTTGAAGATGCTGGCCCAGGGCTCGACCGCAGACCCGCGAGAGATGATGGAGATCTTCAATTTCGAGCCGCTCAAGTTTACCGAAGGATTGCGGCGATATTTGTGCAATACTGCGAGCAACTAGCGGGGCGTGGATGGAAGCAGCTTGCGTTGAAGCGCGCCTGGATCCCGTCCACAGGAACAAATTTTGATACGGAGGGTTGCTGTAATTGACACATTCGTAACGTGCATTCATAAGCAATTTCTGCGTAAATACAAATGGAAGTGAAATCCACAGGAGAAGTTAAAATGAAAGCGAAAATCTCTGTACAAACCATGTTGGCGGTCGTCCTGGCGCTCGCGCTGATGGGGCTGGCAGGCTGCAATAACAAGCCCGCGAATGTGGAGCGCTCGGACGCGCAAGTCGCAGGAGACGTGCAGGCCAAAATCAGCGGAGATTCCGCGCTGGCGCAGCGTCAGATCAGCATCAATGCCAACAAAGGCGTGGTCACGTTGAGCGGCAACGTCAACAGCGACACGGAGCGTTCCGCGGCGTCCAACGACGCCGCACAGGTTGACGGCGTAAAGCAGGTGTTGAACAACCTGCAGGTCGCGACCGCGGCGGCGCCGATGCCCGACAACATGCAGATGGCGCAGAACGAACCTCCACCGCCCGAGCCGCGCAGCTCCCGTTCGAGCAGCGCCTCCCGGTCGTCACGGCATAGCTCGCGCCCACAAAGCTCCAACAAGGTAACCACGCACGATTATTCTCAATCTGCTTCGAACAATGCAGGCAGCGCGTATACCCCTGCTGCGCCGGCGCCGCCCTCCAAGGTGACCGTCCCTGCAGGGACGGTATTTCAAGTGCGCACGATTGAGGGCCTCAGCTCCGAGCGCAGCCAGCCCAACGACAGCTTTCATGGAACGCTGAATTCGGAAGTGATGGTGGGCGATACGGTAGCGATTCCGGCGGGCGCCGACGTCCAGGGGCGCGTAGTGGATGCCAAGAGCGCAGGCCACTATAGCGGGCAAGCAGGCCTGGTGCTGGAGCTGACGAAGGTCAGCTACAACGGCCATACCTACAGCGTCGTCACCGATCAATGGACCAAGCAGGGCACGGCCCGCGGCAAGAACACCGCCGAAAAGGTCGGCGGCGGCGCGGCAGTCGGCGCCATCCTTGGCGGCATCTTCGGCGGAGCCAAAGGAGCGGCGATTGGGGCTACGGCAGGCGCGGGCGCCGGTGGCGCTGCCAATACCGTCACTCGCGGCCAGCAGGTAGAGTTGCGCCCCGAGTCGCTGGTGACCTTCCGGCTGCAAAACCCGATCTCGGTCACGCCGGGCAGTTCGAATAACATGCCGCACGGCCCTCGCATCGAGCCCAGCGACCAGCAGAGCAACCAGTAACGCAAAAAGTTGTTCGGATTCAACCCCCGAGGCCGGAGAGATCCGGCCTCCGGTTTTTTGTCCGCTTTTACCTCTTCCCTGCCTGGCCCACGCATCTAACCAAAAAATGAGAAAGTTCAGCGTTTTGATCCACCTGAAAGATGCGCCTGCCGACATCACCCGCACGATTCAGTCATTGCAGGTCAGCGACGAAGTGCTGCTGATCGATCATCTGAAAAATGCCGACCTCAGCCGCGCCGTCCATGATCATGGGGCAAAACTGGTCCCCGCTATTGACGGCGTCCAGGACGGCGCCTACGTCAGCAACGCTGGAAACGATTGGGTGCTGTGCCTGCGCCCCTGCGAGCAGGTGAGCGAGGCTCTCTCCCGGGCCCTTCAGCGATGGAAGGAAGAGGATGAACAGCAGGACGCAAAGCTGGTTGGCTACACCGTGGAGGTGAATGGTCACGGCGAATTGCGTTTTGTGAACCGCAAGCGGCTGAACTGGATCGACGAACTTCCCGCATTCGCATCGAATGTCCGTCCCATGCCGGGAGAATTGTTGCCCTGCGCCTGAAGCGGTTACCGTGGTGTAAGCGCGGGCAATTCCCTTTCCGTTTTCCTCGAGCTGTCCGATTATAATTACCGCTTTGCAGCTTCCCGCTGTTTGAGTACATGAAGACAAGCGGGTCAAGATACTTCCGTGATCAACCCCGCATCGATGGCCCAATACGCGATTGCCGCCTTCGTATTTCTTATCGGCCTCGCCTTCGGAAGTTTTCTGAACGTCTGCATCTACCGCATTCCCCGCCAAAAATCGGTAGTGCTGCCCGCCTCCGCCTGTCCGCAATGCGGCGCGGCGATTCGCGCCTATGACAACGTCCCCGTATTCAGCTGGCTGCTGCTGGGGGGGAAATGCAGGAACTGCAGGGCAAGAATTTCTCCGCGCTACATTATCGTAGAAGCGCTCACCGCGCTTTTATTTCTCGCCAGCTATCTGCATGCGAACAGCATGGCAGAGGCCTTCAAGCTGTGCCTCTTCTCGTTTCTTGTGCTCGGGCTCATCTTCATCGACGCGGAGCATCATCTCTTGCCGGACAAGCTTACGCTGCCGGGCTTGGCCGCCGGACTGGCCTTCAGCCTGCTGGTCCCGGTGGAAGGCATTTTGCCCTATATGGACCGCATTGCCCATCCTTCGCTGCTCTGGCTGGTCAACTCACTACTGGGAGCGGCGTTTGGCGCGCTGTTTATCTATGCTGCCGGAGAGATTTATTTTCGGATGCGAGGCGTCCATGGCATGGGATTTGGCGATGTGAAACTGATGGCCATGGTCGGCGCGTACCTGGGAATCAAGCTCACTCTTTTGACTATCCTTTTGGCTTCTTGCCTGGGGACGCTGTTCGGTGTCGCCCTCATGCTGGCCGTGTGGAGAAAGCGGGTCATGCGGCGCATGCGCTCCAACCCGCGGCCGCAGGACATCTATTCCCGCTCCTGGCAATCGGCGCAATTGATGCTCCGCGCTTACGAAGTGCCCTTCGGAGTCTTTCTAGGCAGCATGGCCCTGGTCTCGCTCTTTGTGGGCGATCCTATGATCCAGTGGTATATGTCGCTCTTCCGGTAAAACGAACACCGGGTGCCACACTCATCCCGGTGTTCGATTAAGGGGAAGACGGGTGGAGAGCAGGTTTTTTTTCA
>CAZONJ010000125.1:0-6526 GCA_964581225.1 uncultured Terriglobales bacterium
GTTTTTCAGCACACTGTGAAGCCGCTGGGTTGATAAAACCCTGAACCACGCCGAACCGCTCTTTCCTTGCTCCGGCTTTCCGCATCTTCTATGATGAAGGGTTTGCGGGCCTGACGTCGGGTTGCAGGCGCGAATCGAGGCAATAATGGCAGCCGGCAAGGACAAGAAACCGCCAGTCTCCACCCTGGCGGCATCGCCCATCCAGGAGGTCTTTGAGGACCGCCATCCCTCCGAATCGGAAAAGCAGTGGGCGGAAAATACCCTGGCTCCTGCCCTGGAGAAGAACCCTGAACGCCCGATCGGAGCGCCCACCGGCATTAACCTGGACGAAGAAGGCCGCGCCCGCTTCACCACCATCTCCGGCGTGCCGGTGCGCCGCCTTTACACCCAGGCAGATCTGCCCGAAGACTGGAATTACGAGCAATATCTCGGCAATCCCGGCGAGCCACCCTACACGCGCGGCATTCATTCCACCGGCTATCGCGGCAAGTTGTGGACGATGCGCCAGTTCTCCGGCTTCGCCTCGCCGGAAGAGACCAACCAGCGCTATAAGTATCTGCTGCAGCATGGCGGCATGGGACTTTCCGTGGCCTTCGACCTGCCCACGCTGATGGGCTATGACTCCGATCATCCCCAAAGCGAGGGCGAAGTTGGCAAGTGCGGGGTGGCCATCGATTCGCTCGAGGACATGGAGATCCTCTTCGACGGCATCGATCTTGAGAAGACCACTGTATCGATGACCATCAACTCCCCGGCCTCGATCCTTTGGGCGATGTACCTGGTGGTAGCGGAGAAGCAAGGGGCGGATTGGAAGAAGGTCTCCGGGACCATCCAGAACGATATTTTGAAGGAATACATCGCGCAGAAGGAATACATCTATCCTCCCGCGCCTTCGATGCGCCTGGTCATCGACACCTTCGAGTTCGGCACCCATTACACTCCGAAGTTCAACACCATCTCCATCAGCGGCTATCACATCCGCGAGGCCGGCTCGACCGCGCTGCAGGAGCTGGCATTCACCATCTATGACGGCGTGGAATATGTGGAATGGGCGTTGCGCCGTGGCCTCAAGATCGACGAATTCGGCCCGCGCCTCAGCTTTTTCTTCAACTCGCACAACGATTTCTTTGAGGAGATCGCCAAGTTTCGGGCCTCGCGCAAGATCTGGCGCCGGCTGACGAAGGAGCGCTTTGGTGCGCAGAATCCGCGCACCTGGCTGATGCGCTTCCACACCCAGACCGCCGGAGTTTCGCTTACCGCGCAACAACCGAGAAACAATATCGCGCGCGTCGCCATTCAAGCCTTGGCCGCGGTGCTGGGCGGCACGCAGTCGCTGCATACCGACGGCTTTGACGAAGCGCTGGCCCTGCCTACCGAAGAGGCGGTGCGGATTGCGCTGCGCACGCAGCAGATTATCGCCTACGAATCCGGCGTGGCGCAGACCGTGGACCCGCTGGGCGGCTCCTACTTCGTCGAAAAGCTTACGCTGGATATGGAAAGGGGCGCCTTCGATTATTTCGATAAGCTGGACGCGATGGGAGGAATGGTCCGTGCGATCGAACGCGGCTATCCGCAAAAGGAGATCGCGGAAGCCTCATACCAGTACCAGCGGGCAGTCGAAGCCAAGGAAAAGCTGATCGTCGGTGCAAATGAATTCGTGGTCGAAGAGACCTTGCCGGAGATCCTCTACATCGACCATCGACACGTGGCCGAGCATCAATCGAAAAAACTCAAGAAGCTGAAGGCCCGCCGGTCCAATGACGCAGTCCGCCGCTCACTCGATGCATTGAAGAAAGCGGCCGCTGCTGAGCCGGTGGCCGCCAATGGCAGGATCTCCCCGGTGAATACCATGCCCTGCATTATCGAGGCGGTCCGCGCCTATGCCACCGTGGGCGAAATCTGCGATGCGCTGCGCGAAGTCTATGGCACTTACGAGGAAGTGAGCATTACCTAGGAAGCAAAAAGACCCATCAAAATGTCATCCGGAGCAGGTATTGCTCCAACCGTAAAAAATGTCATCCGGAGCGAGTGCGCGAAACCATTCAGCGCGCACTCACTCAGGATGGTATTGAGGTGGTCCTACACACACTTATGCAGTCTAATTGGTAACCGGCCCTGGCTCGTTCCAGTTTCCGGCCTTAGCTTCTTCGACAGTGGGGATTTGCCCTTTAGTAGGGCCCTGAAGCAGGCGATGGTGGATGCAGTACAGCGCCAGTTCGAGGCGGTCGGAGACGCCCAGCTTGTCATAGACCTTACGCAGGTAGTTCTTGACCACCTGCTCGGTGGTCCCAATCTCATGGGCAATCTCTTTGTTGCGCATTCCCTGGGTCACGCAGGAGATGATGAGCAACTCTTTTTCCGACAAGCTGGCTTTGGGCCGCGGTGACATCAACTGCGACGCCTGTTGCCGGTAGGCATCGATGACCCAATTCACTCCCTGATTGTCGATCCAGGTCTCTCCTGAGGCCACCTTGCGCACGCATTTCACCAGCATTTCAGGGGCAATCGCGCGGCTGATGATCCCGCACACTCCACGACGGAAATACTCCAGCGTGTCGTCTTCATCCGCCTCGGGAATAAGTACCACAACTCGCGCCGTGGGAACGCGCTTCAGCAGCTCGGTGACACCTTCCTGAGGACTGGTCGTGATATTGGCCTCGAAAAGGATCACATTGGAGTGGAATTTCTGGGCCGCAGTCAGTAACTGTCCCAGCGACTCCGCCTGGGCGACGACACGGATATCGTCTTCCAGGGCAAATATCTTCTTGGTCCCGACGCGGTAGATCGCCTGGCTATCGGCAATAATGATCTTAATGGCCTCAGAAGTGACAGGTGGCGCTGCCTCCGGCTCAGAAGCTGGCTTAGCCACAGGTTTCCCCCGGGACTGTGTTTTAGATACGCTACCCATGTTTTAGAGGACCGTGCCCGCGATCGAATTTATATTCGTCTATGACTGCCGCTACTGCCGTCCGGGAACCTTCGTGGGAGCAGCGTACCACACGTCCAACACATTTCACCACAACATCTGTGGGCGTCCCCAAAACATCGCCTGGCATCGAGATACTGAATTCCACAGGCGCGCCGATTTCCAGCTCGGTATCCATGTAGAAAAGGACGCCTCCGGCAGAGATATCGTGGGTCTCTGCGTAATATTGACCCGCATTGGCCGCCCGCACCTGAAGCGGCAACCGAATTGGAAAGCGCACCGAACTGCGAAGTTCTTCCAATAGACGTTCCTCAAATATGGAATTTCCGCTATTGTCCTTTATAAATGCCGGTTGCCCGATGTGGGAATATTACCAAAGTACTGCGATTGCACCGTCGGAGGTTAACCAGATAGACAATTAGAACTTGGTAACATCCGTAAAATTGAAGCCCTTTACCTTCATCGCCGGCGCCACCATATCGAAGCTTTCCTCTCCGCTGGCCCGCACCGGACGGCCCATCTGTTCGACCGAGGTAAACAGATCGATTAGGCTTTGGTTAAAACGGAAGTTCCTCACCCCCTGCTTGCGCCTTCCATTCTCAATCAGAAATGTTCCATCGCGGGTCATCCCGGTGAGGATTTTGTCATACGGGTCCACCTCGCGAATGTACCAGAGGCGGGTCACCAGGATACCGCGGTCGGTGGAGGCGATCATCTCTTCCACCGACTTCTCCTCGCCCAGCGGCGGCCCCTCGAAGACAATATTCATAGGAGCGTCTCCCATCTCGTTCGGCAGCGGGAAACCATGTCCCGTGGGAGCGACCCTGCCCAGCTTCGCCGCCCACTCGGACTGCGCCACCTGCCGCGCAGTTGAGCGGGCATATACCAGCTCCTTTGCCACTCCGCGCTCCACCAGCGTCACGCGCTTTCGGGGTACGCCTTCCCCATCGAAGGGCGCTCCCGACTGCAGAGGATGGTACACATCGTCATAAATGGTGATGTTCTCGCCGAAAATCTTTGTGCCCATGCGTTCGTTCAGGAATGACCGCTGCTCCAGCAGCGCCGCTCCTCCAAAATCCATGAACATGAAGCCGGCAAGGTCGAGCACCGCAGCCGGCTCCAGCACCACCGTGTACTTTCCCGGCGGGACCTCTTTGGGCTTGGCCGACTCCGCGCTCTTCCCTGCCGCAATCTCCGCCAGCTCCTCCACATTCAGGTTGCGTACATTGGGAGAATTGGACTTCTGCCATCCCGAAGAATCGTCGCCCAGCATCGTGATCGAGACTTCAGAGGAGGTCTGATGGTAAAGCTGCATCAGCCCTTTGGAATTTGCCAGAAGCTCTGTCTGTTCGGAGGTCGCGAAAATTCCCGCCGTGGTTTGGCGATGTTTCTTTGCCACCTGCACGATCTTTTCCACCGCCTGCGCGCGTTCTTCGGGCGTGATCGCCGCAGTTTCGGGAAAATGTCTGCTCACCGTGGCGCGGCTGTGATGGATCTCATGGGGGGCCAGCATGGGCAGCAGGTCAGGATCGCGCTCCTGGATTTTCGAGAGCTCTAGTGCCGCCTGTACCGTGCGCCGCAGGCTCTCATCGTCGACTTTGTTGGTGGTGGCGCGCGCCGTTTTGCCATCCACCACGGTGCGGACCGAAACTACGTAGCCCTCCTCCGCCACATTTTGGTGGATGGTGTTGTTGGCAAAGCGCGTGAGCGCGCTGCGGCCGCCATGAATAAGCGCCTCGGTTTCATCCGCTTGAGAAAATCTTTGGACGCGATCACAAATTTCCCGCAGTTGGTCCTGGTTCAGCAATGAAGTTCTCCAAGAGCAGTTTCAAGTTTCGGGTTTTCAAAACCGTTCAGTTTCGTTTTAGATACCCCTATAAATTTGCCATCCTGAGCGCCGCGCGAGGCAAGCCTGCGAGCCAAGCGCAAGTCGAAGGACCCCGAGAATGCCCATCCAATGATTACCGCTTCAGGCTTTCTCATAAAAGCAGTTTCCAGTTTCCTTGCGCAGCGACGAACCTAATTCCCCTTATACGCGCTGCCCACCTTGACCTTGCGGAAGCGCGCCGGCGACGCTCCATGCCCAGTGCCCATAGTCTGCATCGGCTGCCCTTTGCCGCAGTTCGGCGTCCCCCAAAGCGTCCAGTGTTCGCGCGAGCAAATCGCATCCATGGAGTTCCAGAACTCGGTCGTAATCCCCGCATACGATGGGTTTTTCAACATCCGGACGCGCTTGCCCTTCTTGATCTCGTAGCCAATCTCGCAGCCAAACTGGAAGTTGTAGCGCTTGTCGTCAATCGACCACGAGCGGTTGGTCTCCATATAAATGCCATGCTCGGTGCCGGCAATAAGCTGCTCCAGGCCCAGGGGCTTCTCCCCGGGAAGGATGCTCACATTGGTCATGCGGATCAGCGGAATGCGGTTCCATCCCTCGGCGCGCATGGTCCCATTGGAATGCTGCTCGCCGATGGTGTGGGCCGTCTCCCGCGAAGAAAGATATCCGGTAAACTCGCCATTGCTGATGATCGGGGTGCGCTGCGCCGGGACGCCTTCATCGTCATACGCAAAAGTGCCCAGCCCCGGACCGTGCTGCTCGGTCGCGTCGGCAACCACGTTCACCAGCGCGCTGCCGTAACGCAGATTGCGCAGCTTGTCGGTGGTAAGGAACGATGTGCCGGCAAAGTTCGCCTCCATGCCCAGCACCCGGTCCAGCTCGATCGGATGTCCCACCGATTCGTGGATCTGCAGGCCGAGCTGCGAGGATTCGAGAATAATGTCGAAGACGCCTTGGGGGCACTGCTCCGCCTGGTGCAGCGCCACCGCCTCTTCCCCGATGCGGCGCGCGTTCTCCACCAGCTTCAGCTCTTCAATCAGCTCGTAGCCGCGGTTCTGGTATTGGCCGCCGAAGGAGCTGGGATAAGAGCGCTTCTGTATCTCCGTCCCCGCAAACGCATATGCGGTAAAGCCCGCGCCGGTGGTGAAACGGGTCTGATGGATGTCCGAGCCTTCGCTCGAATAGAACCACTGCTCGTAGCGGCGCAGGTTCAGGTTGGTCTCGGCCAGAGTGACGCCTTTTACCGAGCGCAGCTCCGAATCGCACTTCATCAGCAATCCCAGGTTGTCGTCGAGAGAGGTGGTGAACGGATCGATCTTGTACTGGTTCGTCCACTCCACCGTCACCGGCTTCTCCGCCGCCAGCCGGATTGGCTGTTGCTGCACCTGCGACGAGGCCCGCGCAATCTGCACTGCCGCCGCTGCCGTGGCTTCTACCGACTCGCGGCTGAGATCGTCAGTGGAGGCAAAGCCCCAGGCCTGGTTCAGCAGCACGCGGATTCCGACACCCAGCGACTCGGAATCCGAGGCATGCCCTACCTTGCCGTTTTTGGTCGCCAATGCGCGCTGCCGGTCATCGACCACCCGCACATCGCAATAACTTGCCCCCCGCTGATTGGCTATGTTCAACGCCCACTCGGCTATCTGCTTCATCGACATAGAAAGAAAGTATAAATGGAATGATTGTCATCGCGACTTTTCAAATGAATACTAGCCCTGCCTCCGCTTCGACCTGCCCCTTGTCACGATGTGTGGAAGCGTAAGCCT
>CAZONJ010000126.1:0-4165 GCA_964581225.1 uncultured Terriglobales bacterium
CTGGGAATCGTCCTAAGTCCGACAAGCCGCGTTTGCTCCATTTTGGTTTTCTCTGTGCCTCTGTGTCTCTGCGGTGAACATCCCCTTGCTCAAATTCCCCAATCGAGAACCGCGCCACGAAATTTTTCATCCAATATCGGAATGAACAGGACCCGACCCGGCGCGGCCCTCACCCGGGGGACCGCTTTACTGATGGCGGTGGTGAGCGGCGTCTCCGTTGCCAATCTTTATTATTGCCAGCCGCTGCTCTCCGATATGGCGCGCAGCTTTCACAGCACCGCCGCCCAGGCAGGGATCGTGGCCACCTGCACCCAGATCGGATACGCGATGGGAATGCTGCTTTTCGCGCCCCTGGGCGATACCCGCGACCGGCGCCAGCTCATCGTTACTATGCTGATCTGCACTGCGGTGGCCCTGGTTTCCGCCGCCCTGTCGCGCAGCATGCTCTGGCTGCAGCTTGCCAGCCTGGCAATCGGGACCGCCACCATCGTGCCGCAACTGGTGGTACCCTTTGCCGCCCATCTGGCCAGTCCTGGGGAGCGCGGACGCGCCGTGGGGACGGTGATGAGCGGGGTCCTGATCGGCATCCTGCTGACCCGCACCTTCAGCGGGTTTATTGGCGGGACGTTCGGATGGCGCGTCATCTTCTGGATAGGCGCAGTCCTCATGGCGCTGCTGGCGGTGATGGTGCGGACGCTGCTGCCTTCGTCCCAGCCCGGGATGTCCGCGCGCTACCATGAGCTGCTCTCCTCGCTGCCGTCCCTCATCAGGGAGCAGCCGCAACTGCGGGCGGCGATGCTGACCGGCAGCCTGCTCTTCCTGGCGTTCAGCGCTTTCTGGACTACGCTGGTCTTCCAGCTTGGCAGGGCGCCGCTGCACTATGGCAGCAAGGTCGCCGGGATGTTTGGGCTGGTGGGAGCGGCCAGCGCCTCGGCGGCCCTAATCGTGGGCCGGGTCGCCGACCGGCGCGGGCCACGGCATACGCTGGGCATTGCCCTGCTGCTGGCCGCTTCGTCATTTGTGGCGCTGTATGCCACGGGCAGCCATCTATGGGGGTTGGCGATTGGAGTGGTGCTGCTGGACGTGGGGGTGCAGGCGGGACATGTTTCCAACCAGACGCGCATCTTCGCCCTCAAGCCCGAGGCGCAAAACCGGCTCAACACCATCTATATGGTCACTTATTTTTTCGGAGGCTCGCTGGGCTCGTTGCTGGGGGTATTCGCATGGCATCGCTGGCAGTGGAGTGGCGTCTGCCTGGTGGGCTTTGCGGCCCTGATCGTCGCGCTGGCCTATCATTCTTTTGTAGCGGAGAAGGCCCATATCGGCAATGAGCTGGCCAGCGCTTCCGCGCGGTAGCCTCTTCGGAGCGGCGATCTCGCCATCACAGTAAAGGTCTAATCTACCGATTTGCCGGAGATATGTTTCAGGTCGCTGACCGTCGTCATGATCACCACCACAACCGAGCCGATCATGCCAACCCCAAACATGATTTCGAGGATCCTGGCAATAATGAACAACATGGCAGGAACATCTTAAATACAAAATGTATAAGGAAAGTGTAAGGACAGGAAAGAATTCAAGGACGAGAGCCGGCGAAACCACCCGGTCAGGATGGACCGCGCGAGCAAGAACCTAAGTTGCTAATCCACGGTGCCCTCTACCCTGAAGTATTCTTGAAAAAATAGCTGGAGGAGCGCGATGAAACGCATTTTAGGGGGAGTGGAAGGCCTGGTTTATGCGGTGCTGCGCATCGTGGCGGGGGCGATGTTTGCCTGCCATGGCGCCCAGAAGCTTTTTGGAGTGCTGGGCGGCCACTCCATGGTCCACGTCCCGCTCATGCTGGCGGCGGGAATCATCGAGTTTGCCGGCGGCATCCTGATTGCGCTGGGAGTGCTCACCAGCCTTATCGCCCTGATTGCCAGCGGCGAAATGGCGGTCGCTTATTTCACCCAGCATCTTCCGCATGGCTTCTGGCCCATCGTAAACCATGGCGAGCTGGCGGTCCTTTATTGCTTTGTCTTTTTATTTATGGCCGCCCGAGGCACGGGACGGTACGGCATCCAGCCGACATAGATCAGCCCAAGTCGTTGACCCGAGGCTAAAGCCTCAGCCCTTTGCTACGCGACCTTTTCGGTGGTTTGCTCGAGCGAAGTGAGCAGCGCATCTTTGGGCAGGAAGATAGAGAAGACGGTGCCTGATTGGCCGGGAGTGGTGCGGCTGCGCATGTGAATCGAGCCATGATGCTTGCGGATAATTCCCGCAGTGACCCATAACCCCAATCCCGTGCCCTTCTCGCCCTTAGTGGTGTAGAAGGGCTCAAAGATGGACCGGCGGTGCTCGGGAGCGATGCCGCTTCCGTTATCGGCGATCACTACGCGCACACCTTCCGCCTTTGTCTCCCAGTCATGGGCTGCGGCGACGTGGATCCTGATCTTGCCGCCCTTCCGTAAAGCTTCGATCGCGTTGCCGATCAGGTTAATGAATATCTGCCGCATCTCCCCGGGATAGGCGTGGATCCTGGCCGAGTGGTCCACGCATACTTCTACCTTGATCTGCTCCGATTTCAGCTTGCGCTCATGGAGAGAAAGGACGCCATGAAGGGTTTCAGAGATATGAACCGGGACCGGAGCAGGGGATTCGCGATAAAAGCTCAGCGTCTGACGCGAAATCTCGATGACCCGCGCGATCTCCGCCTGGGCCATCGCGGCATAGTTGCGGGCGGTCTCGTCCAGCCCCTCATGGCTCTCGATTAAAAAGAGCAGGTTGGTGACCGCCGCCAGGGGATTGTTGATCTCATGGGCGATGGTGGCCGCGAGGCGGCCAACAACCGCGAGCTTCTCGCTGGCAACCAGCGCCTCCTGCGCGCGCTTGAGCGCGGCCCGCTCCTGAAATTCATGCAGGGCGCGGCGCACGCAGGGCACAAGGCGGTCAAGGCGATGCTTTAGCACATAGTCCGTGGCCCCCTGCTTCATGGTTTCGGTGGCAAGCTCTTCGCCCAGCGCCCCGGAATAAAAGATGAAGGGCTTGTCCGGCGCCATTTCACGCGTGATCTGAAGCGCCTGCAATCCATCGAATTCGGGCAGGTTGTAGTCGGAGAGGACCAGGTCGTAGTCCTGGCCGATCTCCCGCAGGAAATCTTCGCGAGTATCGACTACTTTCATCTCGCATTGGAAGCCTTCCGCTTCCAGCGTTTGGCGCGCCAGCTCGGCATCCAAAAGACTATCTTCCAGCAATAGAATTCTCAGCGGCCGCAGAGTGCTTAGGCCCTTTTCCGGAAAATTCACCAGCTTCAACGCTTTGCTGCCTTCGGCGGTAAAAGGACGGGCGGCGGGGGCTTCCCCAAATCTGGAGCTCTTTCCAATCATCTTTTCCCCACTACAATGCGGGTCTGCACGCTGCCCGGAGGCGGCTGGTTAATCACCGCCCAGAACAGGCCCATCTCCTTGATAACCTCGACAAAATCCTTAAAATCCACAGGCTTTACCACATAAGCATTGACTCCCAGGTGATAACTCTTTACCAGGTCCCGCTCTTCCCGGGAGGAGGTCAGCATGACCACAGGAACGGTGCGCAGGCGGTCGTCGTTCTTAAGCCTCTCCAGCACTTCCAGGCCATCCACCTTGGGAAGCTTGAGATCGAGCAGGACCACGGCCGGGTTTCCTTCAGCGCGTAATTTGAAGATGCCGCGGCGATACAAATAGTCGAGCGCCTCTTCGCCGTCCCGCACCACTACCACTTCGTTGGCCAGATGGTTCTCGGCAAGGGCGGCCAGCGAGAGTTCAATGTCATTTAGATTATCGTCCACCAGCAGGATGGGCTTCAGGTCAGCCATTGTCCGCGCTCATCTGGGTTAGTACTGTTCCGTGTCATACAAGCTGCCTGAGATTTTGATGTAAGTCTTTGAATTTGATGCGCTTGTCTGGCTGAGCTGTTGCTCCGGCCAACTGTTAAGACTATGGGGAACTAGCGCGGATTTCAAGGCGAAGCGGCCAATAATCGAGAGTAGCGGGCCTGCTTCTCTGGATGTTGATGCAGTTTGGAGTTGCGAGTTTTAGAGTTTCAAAAGCGGCGGGATCGCATAATTGAGCAGGAAAGAAAGTAGCCCTCGCCAGCGCTGCAGCGCAATCCCCTCAAAGCATTCTTCGCAGGCCTAAAGGCCTGCGCT
>CAZONJ010000126.1:4265-6339 GCA_964581225.1 uncultured Terriglobales bacterium
AGGCCTGCGCTTCCCGTTGGCTCCAATCGGTCGTGGAGAGAAAGCCTGAAGCGGCAATTATGAACAGGCATTCTCGGGGTGCTTCGGCTTGCGCTTCGCTCGCAAGTTCGCATCGCGCGACGCTCAGCATGACAAATTGAGGGGGTGGGCCTTCAGGTGGATGATCGTGAATTTGGCAATTTGGAGTTGCGAGTTTCGAGTTTCAAAAGCGGGGGGACCGCATAATCGAGCAGAAACGGAAGTCAACGTTCGCCAGCGCTAAAGCGCAGATTAAAGAGCGCGTATTCGCAGGCCTAAAGGCCTGCGCTTCCACCCCGATCTTCAGGGAAGCAGCCCATAGGAAAGCTAAAAAATGTGCGTCAGCCGCCATTCCCAGGCTTTGCGCTTCCATCCTGTTCAACGAGGCGCGCCGGCACTCGAAAACCCAAGAGTGTAACTGCTTATTATTAAATGGCTTACCTCCTTCGGCACCCATGAACAATATTTCTGTATGGCAGAACTTTTTTCATTGACATGGGCCTAACTCTTTGTGAATATTTATACATAGCTTGTATAATTATTCATGTCGAAGCTCATCCGTCATCAGCGCATCCTCGACTTGCTTTCCGAGACGCCTATTGAGAACCAGGAGGAGTTGAGACTGAGGCTATTGAAGTCCGGGATCGAAGTCACACAGGCCACGCTCTCGCGCGACATAAAAGAGTTAGGCCTGGCAAAGATGTCGCAGGGATACGCCCTGCCGGGCGCCGATGTTATGACGGAAGCGCCGGGGCCAACGCTGGAGCGGTTGCTGCGCGAGTTTGTGACCGATGTGCGCGAGGCGCAAAACCTGTTGGTGTTAAAGACCACTCCGGGCAGCGCGCAGCCGGTGGCGGCTTCGGTGGATGGCGAGCAGTGGCCGGAGGTGATTGGGACGGTGGCGGGGGACGATACCGTGCTGGTGATCGCTCCTGACATCAGGGCATGCATTCGATTGGCAGACAGAATTCGGGGGATGCTCGAGACGTGAGCAAGAAATTGAAGACCGCGGTTGTGGGCGCTACCGGATACGCCGGCTACGAGCTGGCGCGTCTGCTTATGAAGCACCCGTGTCTTCAGCCTCCGATGCTGATGAGTCGCGAACAGGGGACCAAGAGGTCCCTGGCTGACGAATATCCGCAGATGTCGGGGATTGCCGCAGGCGATCTGACTCCGTTTTCGTGGGAGAAGCTGAAGCAGGAAGGGGTAGAGCTGCTTTTTCTCTCCACGCCGCATGAGGTCTCGCGCGAATGGCTGCCAGTGGCGCTGGAGCATGGACTGCGCGTGATCGACTTGAGCGGGGCGTGGCGGCTGCAATCGCGGGAGCACCGAAAGATTTATGACTTCAAGGACGGCGATGCTGCGTTGGCCAACAAATGCATGGAGCTGGCGCTTTATGGGCTGCCGGAGCTGCATCGCGCCAAGCTGGTGGCGGCGCAGGTAATCGCTAATCCGGGGTGTTATCCCACGTCGATCATCCTGGCGCTGGCCCCGCTGCTGGCCGCGCAGGTTGTCGACCGGCAAGGCGGCATCATCTGCGATTCCAAGTCGGGCGTATCGGGCGCGGGCAAGCAGCCCACGGCGAAGACGCACTTTATGGAAGTGGCGGAGAATTTCCAGGCATACGGCGTCTTCAATCATCGCCATACCGGGGAGATCCTGGAGCAGCTGGAGCTGGATTCGAAGCAGCTGGTGTTTACGCCGCACCTGCTGCCCATCCCGCGCGGGATCCTGTCGACGATTTATCTCAAGCTCAAGCGTCCGATGCTGGCGGACGAAGTCGAAGACTGCCTGCGCGACTTTTATTCCGGCAGCTCGTTCGTGCGTATCTTTACGCCGCCGCGGTTGCCGCAGATTGCCTTTCCGCTGCGGACGAATTTTTGCGACATCGGCTTTGCGCTCTCGCCCGATGGGGAGCGCCTGATACTGGTTTCCTGCATTGACAATCTGATTAAAGGAGCGGCCGGACAAGCGGTGCAGAACATGAACCTGATGTACGGCTGGCCGGAGACGGCGGGGTTGCTGAATTGAAGATCGTGCTCAAAATTGGGGGTTC
>CAZONJ010000127.1:0-1859 GCA_964581225.1 uncultured Terriglobales bacterium
TGTCTTTTGTGTGGGGATGCTAATTGAGGAGAGCGGACGAAGTAAAGAAAAACCAGACGCAGGAAGCCGAGGGAGCATCGGCTCCCCTTCAGAGATATTGTGGCCCGCTTGCACGGATTACAGCTACTTGGAGTAAGTGATTCTCCAGATGGTGTTGTTGCCATCCTCGCTCATCAGCACCGAACCGTCCTGCAATTCGAGCAGGCCGACCGGACGTCCCCAGACGGTGTCACCGCTGGGATCGGTCATCCAGCCGGTCACGAAATCGTCGTAGCCGCCGGCCGGTTTGCCGTTGCGGAATTTTACCCGCACGATCTTGTAGCCTGTCCTCTTGGAGCGGTTCCATGAACCGCGCAGCGTGACCAACGCGTCCCCTTGAAATTCCTTAGGGAACATTTTGCCCTTATAAAAGATCTCTTCCATGGCCGCCGAGTGCGCCTGGAAGAGCAGGTCGGGGGTGATGGTCTTCTTTACCATCTCCTGGTGGCCGGGGTTGCGCGGCTCAGGATGCGGGCCGATATAGGCATAGGGCCAGCCATAAAAGCCGCCATCCTGGATATGCGTAAAGTAGTCGGAAGGAAGATCGTCGCCCAAGCCGTCCCGCTCCTGCACCACCGCCCAAAGCGTGCTGGTGCCGGGATAAAAGGCGATGCCAATCGGATTACGGGTGCCGGTAGCGTAAAAGCGATGTCCGCTGCCGTCGGGGTTGTACTCGGAGATGGCGGCGCGCATCGGGTCTTCGCCCGGAGAGACGTTCGATTCCGAGCCTACGGTCACGAACATTTTCTTTCCATCAGGGGAGAAGAGAACGTTGCGCGTCCAGTGCTCGTGGTAGCCGCGACCGGGCAGGTCTGTCACCTTCTCCGGCGCGCCCTGCGCCTGGGTCTGTCCCGGCTGATAGCGGAACCGGACTACGGCATTGGTATCGCCTACATAGAGATAGCCCTCGTGCAGCGCCAGGCCGAAGGGCATCGTCAATCCGCTGGCAAAGACGAAGCGCTGGTCGGGCTTTCCGGCATGTTTGGTGTCACGGAAGATCAGGACCTTGCCGTCGCCCGAGTCGGTTACCAGCACGTCGCCATTGGGGGCCTGGATCATCCTGCGCGGACGGTCCATCTCGCCCTCCGCCCACACTTCAACGTGGAAACCAGGCAGCGTGTGCAGCGAAGCTCCGGCGGGACGCGGCGCCACCTGGGGACCATTGTTTGCGCTCGGCGTCACAAAGGGCTTAGCCAAATCGCTCGGGTTTATCTCATGATGACCGAAGACGTTGTCATTGGCGGAAGAAGTGGATTTCTGCGCCAGGGCGCTGGAAACAATCGCAAGAAGAAAAAAGAGAGAGATGTATCGCGATTTCATAGGACTTATTTTGCCGCTTTCAGGGTTTTGAGTTCGGCTTGCGCGTAGACTCCTGCGTTGGCCTGAAGCCGAGCAGACCGGCTCCGCTAAAGCTAAATATAAAGGATTTTGAAAAAAACAGAGCAGGAGGACGCGAATGCGTCGTGGTATAAGCCGCTTTTATCCGTGCAATTCTCACGGCCCTTGCAATAGAGGCCAGCGCTGAAGCGCGATTCCTAAAAAGGCTATTCGCAAGCCTAAAGGCCTGCGCTTCCACCTCCTAAAGGTCTGCGCTTCCGCCTTTCCGCACAGTAACTGCCCGAGAAAACAGCAATGGATAATCCGAGACGCGGTAATTTTTGTTTGTTATGTAACCCGCGCCTCGAAGTCCAAATTTCAGGCGCAGAACAGGACTCGCAATCCTCTGCTCTGCGCCTGAGTGTCTTAGCGCGAAAAAGCTTATGCGGCCTTGGCTTCGATGTTGATGTGCCCGGCGAGGCCGTTCAGCTTCTGGTCAGTTG
>CAZONJ010000127.1:1959-6199 GCA_964581225.1 uncultured Terriglobales bacterium
GCCTTGGCTTCGATGTTGATGTGCCCGGCGAGGCCGTTCAGCTTCTGGTCAGTTGCTTTCTCTTCATCGAGAGTTTGTTGCAGGAGCTGCGCCCAGTCCCGATGGCCGAGCAACTCAGCATAGGTCCGGACCGTCCCATAGCCGGCAATTTCGTAGTGCTCCACGCGCTGAGCGCCGGCGATCATGCCTGCGTCAAGCACCTCGGGCTCGGCATCTTCTTTAAGCAACTCTTCGTTTTCGGCGATGATCCCCTTCATGGCTTTGCAGGTCTTTTCGTCGGCATCGACATCGAGTTCATCGAAGATCTGCTCCAATCGCTCGACATGTCCCTGGGTCTGCTGCAGGTGCTCCTCGAAGGCGCTCTTCAGTTGGGGCGAAGTCGCCTCTTCGGCCATTTTGGGCAGGGCCTTCAGGATCATGTTCTCTGCCGAATAAAGGTCCTGGAGTTCTTCTATGAAAAGTTCATGCAATGATTCTAGCTTCATCGTTTCCGCTCCTCTGTTGTTCAGTCTGTCGCAAGTTAGGATGCGCGCGGAATGTTGCGCTGATGCTAACGTGCGGACGAGAAAGCAGAGCCGGCGCACTCGGGTGTAAGCTGCGCACCATTGATTACCGCAATTCAGTCAACAGATACCGGTTTCAGAAAACAATGCGGGCCGCGAGCTGCAAGATGCGCGGATCGCGAGCTCCGGAAACCGAACCAAAACCGTTTTTGTTTGTCACTGGGTCGGCGGCATTGGCCACGGCGCCACCGAGATTGTTGAACTGGATGTTGCTGTTAATTCCACTGAACTGGGTATGGTTGAAGGCATTGAACGCGTCCATGCGCAGCTGGATTGCGGCGCGCTCCCGGAATGGGAAAGACTTCTGCAGGCTCAGATCGGTATTGTTGATTCCTGGCCCGGTAAATGGATTGCGGCCCTCCCCTAAGCCGATGCTGCCCACCGGCGGCGGCGCAAATGCGCTTGGAGATAGTCGATGATATGGGTCGCCAGTGACGCCGGCCTTTGGATTTCCGACAATAAGCACGCGAGGACCCTCGGTATAAGAGCCGGTGATGTTCTGGTTGTTGTAGCCATTCACTCCGAAGCTGACTTCATAAGGTGTCCCGGTTTGCAGTCGGGTCAGGCCCGCGATCTGCCATCCATCCAGCAATGTATGCAGCCAGCTGTTCCCGGAGAACGCGCTGGGAATTTCATAGATGTAGTTGACCACCAGGGTGTGCCGCCGGTCGATGCTCAATGGTCCATAGTTCGCCAGGCGGTTCAGATTGTCGATGCGGATAAAGCCGCGATCGTCCGAAGTCACGCCCAGGGCCTTGCCCCAGGTATATGCCACCCCCGTAAACAGTCCTTTCGCAAAACGGCGATTCAGTGTCACCTGCAATGAGTTGTAGTTGCTCGATCCATTTTCCAGGGTATCGTTGATGTTTCCATATCCACGATAGGGGCGCAGGAAGTCCGCCGGAAGGGCGTTCTGGCCGGGCAGCGTGGTCGCAGTGGTGGTCTTGGTTGGGTCCTGATTCTGTGGCTGGAAAGTCGCGCCATAAGGCACCGCATTCAAGTTAATGCGCTGGAGCAGATGGCTGGACCGCGATCCGACGTACGCAGTATCCAATACGAAGGAGTACGGCAGCTTGGTTTGAATCCCAAGGCTGAAGCTGTACAGCGTGGGTACCTTGCCCTGGGATTGAAGCGCGCTCAGGCTTGGAGGTCCGAGGAGCGCGTTGCTGGAGCTGATTTGATTCACCAGTCCATAGGTGAGGCTGGGCTGAAAGATCGTAGGCGGATTGGTGATTTCATCGAAGATGATGTTTCCCTGATAGCGGTCATAGAACATGCCGCCTCCGCCGCGCACGACCATATTCGAGTGCCCGGTCACGTCATAAGCGAAACCGAAGCGTGGGCCATAATGGATTCCGCGGTCCTGCATCAGGTACTTATTGATCCCTTGGCCCGCCTGCATGATCCCATCTGTTATGTTGCCGGAGCCAGGCACGATGCGCCCGATCGCGTAGGCAGGCAGATATTGTCCTGTGACAGGATCATAGGCAACTCGCTGGCCATTTTGAGTAGCGGGCTGATAAAGGCGGGGCGCCTTAGAAGGATCGAAGGAGGAGGTTAAAAAATTAGACGTTTGCAGCGATTGGTCGTATTGCGGCTGGATCCAGTAAAACCTCATGCCATAATCGAGCGTCAGCTTGCGGGTGAGCTTCCAGGTATCCTGCGCATACCACTCCACATTGGTGTAGCGGTATTTCCCGTTGATGTAGGCCGAAGATTGTGTAAAGGTGCGATAGATCCCCACCGCCGCGTTGGCGAATCCAAAGGTAGTATCGAGGGGATTGCTGGAATCCTCGGAAAAATCGAAGGAGCCGTCGATCGGGCCAAAGTTCGTCTGGTCCTTGCGGCTGCGCTCGAAATAGAAACCGAGCTTGGCCGTGTGCTGCCCCAGCACCTTACTGAAATTATCGTCTGCCTGAATGGTGGCATTGCCATTGCGGAAAGCGCCGCTATTACCGCCAAAGTTTTTGCTGTTTGCAATCCGCGTGCCCTGGTCAAAAATTACCTGCGGCACCACGTCCAACTGCACCGAGCCGGGATAAAGTTGCGGCAAACTGCTCAGCCCATTCTTGGCCCGCGAAAAAGCGTCGGTTGTGGGCACAATGGTGATCTTGTTTTTGCCATATCCCAGCACTACTTCATTGGTGGTGGTGTTATTCAGAATCGTGGTAATCCCCACTGCAAGTCCGGAGCCCGGACGCTTATCTTCCACAGGAGTCACCGGAATATTGGAATTCAACACGAACGAGCCGTAGTACGAGTCGACGTGGTCGGAGTTGTTGAGGAAGCGGGTATACATCTTCCACTTGTCGGTAATGTTGTAATCGAGCCGGAGCAGGTCTTCGCGCCGCGGATATGCGTCTGAAATCTGGGATTGATAGTTGTAACCCACATTGCCGGGTGAGTTCAGCGCGGGGAAAAGATTCAGCATTGCGAGCCCCGGCCCGTAAAGGCGGTTCTGCGGGATACGCCCGAGGACGCCGCCAGCCTGGAAGCAACCGGAAGTATTGCTCGCGCTGCAAGGCAAAGCCGTGGTGTAGTCGCGGATGTAAGGGTACGGCTTGCCGTTCTTGTCCACGCTCTGCGAGAAGTCTCCCTGACGTTCGAGGGCGGTGGGTACGGTGACCCGGTGGGTGCCTTGGGGATTCAGTTGCTGCTGATATTCCTGGCTGAAGAAAAAGAACAATTTGTCTTTGAGCCCGGTCCAAAGCCCCGGAATCGCGACCGGCCCGCCAAAGGTGTATCCGGCGTCGTTATAGCGCTGCTTCTTGCGCGGCAGTCGGTCGCGGTTGTTGATCCAGTTATTGGCGTTGAGCGACTCATGCCTGTGGAACAGATAGCCGCTCCCGTGGTATTGAGGCGTGCCGCTCTTGGTGAGCACGATGATCTGCGCGCTTCCCGAACGCCCGTATTGCGGCTGGTAGTTACTGGTCAGCACCCGGAACTCCTGCACCGAGTCAAGGCTGATGGTTGCGAGCTGGTCGCCATTATTGCCGGTATCGACATTGTTGATGCCGTCCAGTGACAAGTTGTTCTGGTTGGAGCGCGCGCCGTTCACCGAGATATTTCCTAGACCGGCATGGCTCGCGGTCTGCAGGTTCGGCACAGTCGTGACCCCAGGGACCAGCGCCAGCAACGGCAAATAACTGCGGCTATTGAGGGCAATGTTACTCACCTGCTGGCTTACCAGCGTGTCCGAGCGTTCGGCGCTCTCGGTCTGAAGTTGCTGCCCCACTGCCTGCACCTCAACTGATTGACTTACCGATCCTGGCTCCAGCGTGAGCGAGCCCAGCGGCAGATTGGTGTTGGCATTGAGTTCGATGCCGGTTTTCTCGAGCTTTTTAAAGCCCGGTGATTCCACGGCGACGTTATAGGTCCCTGGCTCGGCCTGCGCAAAGACGAAGCGCCCCTCCTGGTCCGTCTGGGCGGTAAGCACGCGATTCTTGCTGATATTCGTGGCGGTGACGCGCGCATTCACAATGGCGGCGTTTTGAGGATCGACCACCGTACCGGAGATAGTGCTGCTGATGGTTTGGGCGGGAAGCAGGTTAGGGACAGAGAATAGGGCGCACAACAGGAAAACTCGAAGGGTCTTTTCACGCATGGTCTAAGGGTCTCCAAAATCGCACACCACTGGAGCGCCAGTTCGGCTGGAACTCGCGCATTTTTCTTGACGG
>CAZONJ010000128.1:0-6067 GCA_964581225.1 uncultured Terriglobales bacterium
CGGTGACCTCTCCCTTACCAAGGGAGTGCTCTACCAACTGAGCTACATCAGCCTGAACTCTTCGTCATCCGCCCCGGTCGAGGTCACTCCGGTGACTGCTTCTCTCGTTTGCTGCGGCGACGCTTCGCTGCCGCAACTCTTACCAAGGGAGTGCTCTACCAACTGAGCTACATCAGCCTGGAATCCAGCACAAATCCAAACCTGCTGCGCAGACATGCTTCCGCTCTGCGGCGTAACAAACGGGAAGTCTTTCTGGAGGTGATCCTCTTGAGCAGGTGTACTTCTCGGGACCGTTCTAAAATCTTATCAAACTGGAGCTGGCGAAGGGATTTGAACCCCCGACCCTCTGATTACAAATCAGATGCTCTACCAGCTGAGCTACGCCAGCAAAGACCGCACAAACAATCGCGCCCCAGTACGCAACAAATTCTGGGGCGCAAGTAATGAGGTTAGCACAACCAAAATGCCCATGCAACCATCGCGGCAGGGCGAATTCGCGCGAGGTTCTACTCATTATTCTAAATTCCTGATCCAGGCAAAGACCAGCTCAATATCCGCAAATATCCTGCTGGATGATCCCGTCCGAGCGGCCTAAAATCTCCATGCTCCCCAGCCCTTTATGCAGCCCGCAGGGAAAACCGCGAGTTGCAAAGCAATATCATAACGATGCAAGGCTCGCTGATTTGCCCTCCATGTTGTCCAAATCGGGCTTTGCTATCGCGAAGATTTTCCTTATGATCTCTGCACCTTACAAATTATGTCCTTTTGGAACATTGAGAGTTGCCGGGAATGACTCGTGCGCAACGGACCAGGCTGCTTACCGGGGCGGTCGCGCTTGCAGTCGCCGCTGTCCTGGCCTGTTTTATATATCTTCGCGGACGCGCTGCGCCGGAGGTGGCGCGCTTGCTGCCCGAGGCGGACACCATCCTTTACTTCAACCTCAGGCCGCTGCGCCTGCTGACCGACTTTGGGAAAAGCCCGCTTTCGCATGAGGCGGAATATGAAGATTTCGTCCGCCAGACCGGCTTCCAGTTTGAACGCGACCTGAACGAAGCCGCCTTTGCCGTCCACCACTCCACCGTTTTGCCGGGCAGCGCTAAATCTGAGGACGAGGACTCCAGCCGCTATTCTGAGGTCTTTACCGGCCGCTTCGACTCCGAGAAGGTGGCTGCATACCTGCAAAAGCTCTCTGCCTCCATGGAGCGTTATCGCGCCCACGATGTTTATGGCATCCCGTATGAAGACCGCGTAGTCCGCGTCTCGATCTTAAGTCCGGACATGGTGGCCATCTCCAACACCGCCGATCCTGCCGCCATCCACTACATGATCGACCAGTATGAAAGGTCGGCGTGGCCGCTGGGCGGGCCCTCCGTGCTGGCCCGCTACTACCATGAGGTCCCCTTTGGGAGCCTGGCATGGCTGATCCGCGATGTGCCGCAGTCGCAGCTTCCAGGGACTCCAACCAGCTCCCTGGCCCAACTGCTCTCACAATTCTTGGGCGGGGGGGCGGTAGTAACCTCCATCCGCTATACCACTGCCCTTCACCTGCGCTTCGACAGCTTTGTCAGTGCAGAACAATCCACGCAGGTTGCCGGGCAGCTCAACACCACCCTGAAGGCGTTTCGGGATTTCGATAAACAAACCCAGCCCGGCGCGCCCGATCCGGAGCTGGAAGCTGCGCTGGACAGCATAAAAATCGAGCCGCATCATGATCGCGTTTCCATCACCGCTACCTTGCCCCAGGATCTGTTGACGAAATTATTCGACGCCTCCATCGCTGGCCAGGAAGAACCCCTTCCCCAGGCTCCTGCGCAAAAACAAAATCCTCCCCGGCACTCGCCAGGGAGGAAAAAAAATAAGAAGAAATAGACTGGAGTGGCTTACGATCCGCCGCTGGCGGTGTTGAAGCTTAAGCGGGCGGAGGTGCTGCGCATGAACCTGTAAGGATTGACCGGGGTATTGTTGATCCTCACTTCATAGTGCAGATGCGGGCCGGTGCTGCGGCCGCTTTGCCCCACGTAACCAATCACGTCGCCGCGATGCACTAATTGCCCCGCGCTCACGGCAAAGCTGGAAAGATGTCCATAAAGGGTGCTCAGGCCATAGCCATGGTCGATCACTACCGTGCGCCCATATCCGTTCACAAACTGGGAGATCCTGACTTCGCCGTCGGCTGGTGCGATGATGCGCCGTCCCTCATTGGCGGAGATATCGATTCCGGTGTGGAATGCTCCCTCCCCATTGAAGGGATCGATCCGCTCCCCAAAGGAGTCGGTAATGCGTCCCTCCACCGGCCACAGGTTCGGGGCGGAAGAGAGCCGCACCCAGTCGGCCATAGTGAGATGCGGGGCATTTAAGCCGCTGCTTACCACGCTGGCTGCGACCCCGGTGAGCGCCGTTCTCTTTAAGGAATACAGCTGATCGAAGGACTGATAAAAGCGGTCGCGCTCCGGCTCGTCGACTGCGGTCACGTGTACCGGATCGCTTTTCAGGCCGTAGATGGTCGAGACCTCGCTGGCCAGCGAGCCCAGCGACGCAACCTGCACTTCCTTGTCTTCCGCTACCTCTTCCAGCTGCTTATAGTCCTTCTTCAGCGCATCTTTTTGCGTGCGCAGCTCGTTGAATTGCGAGACTTTTACCAGCATGCGCGTGTAGGATCCCACCATCCCGGAGATGGTCAGCATCCCAATCACCGCGCCCACCAGAAAGGTGTAGAGGTAATGCAGGGGGATAGGGACCTTTAGTAACTGCCCCTCCGCATCCCGCGCCACCAGCATAATGTAATAACGCTTTCGCAAGTCTTCCTCCGGGCCAGATGCAGATCATTCGATATCCCTCCGGGCCCCCATGGATTGAGCAGGGGACTGGGATCAGCTATGATCTGCCATTTCAACGCCCAAACCTTCAAGGCACATTGATAGCGGTCAAAAACTAACAAAATAGCTGCTGAAGGGTCAATCTGACTAAAGTCACGGCCCGCTTGGACAATGGCCACAGGAGACATGGCCAAATGCCGGTTGTGGCGGGTTACCGGATAGAGCACACCCGGGGCTTTTTCCGGCTCTGGTATTGCCCCGGCCCTCATATAGAATGATTGCGATGCCCCTCATCGAAGCAGGAGATATGCAGTGAGCCCAACCCCTCCGCCGCTCCCTGCCAACGGCCCGGACCTGAGCGTCAATTTCGCCGGAATACATTTCAAAAACCCGATCATCGCCGCCAGTGGGACCTTCGGCTACGGCGTGGAGTTTGAGGACATTGTTGTCCTGGACAAGCTTGGAGGCTTTGTCGTCAAAGGTTTGTCGCTAGAGCCCATGGCCGGCAATGCCCCGCCGCGCATGTTTGAGACCGCTGCCGGAATGCTGAATGCAATCGGATTACAGAACATCGGCGCTCGGGCCTTTGTGGCGGAGAAGCTGCCGCTGCTGGGCAAGAAGAAAAATATCGTGGTCATTGCCAACGTATTCGGCCATAGCCGCGAGGATTACCAGAATGTGATTCGGATATTGAATGAAGGCGAGGGTCTGGCAGCCTACGAGTTGAACGTCTCCTGCCCGAACACGCAGCAGGGCGGTATAAGCTTTGGCAGCGATCCCCGGCTGCTCGATGAAGTAGTCTCCGGGGCCAAAGCGGTCTCCCGCCGCCCCATCATCGTGAAGCTCTCGCCTAACGTAACCAGCATCCCGCATATGGCGCGGATCGCGGAGAGCGCTGGCGCCGATGCTCTCTCCCTGGTCAATACCTTTGTCGCGCTGGCCGTCGATGCCGAGACCCGCCGCCCTCGCATCTCCAACTTTACCGCGGGGCTCTCCGGACCGGCCATCAAGCCGATAGCCTTGCGCATGGTTTATGAGGCCTCTCACGCCGTCAATATCCCGGTGATCGGTATGGGCGGAATCACCACCGCATCCGATGTAATTGAATTTATGCTGGCAGGCGCTGCCGCGGTCGAGGTTGGGACTGCCAGCTACTTCGATCCATGCGCCACCGAGCGCATCGTGGACAACCTGAAGAGCTGGTGCATCGAACACCGGATCAAGGACATTAAAGACCTGATTGGCGGGTTGCAGGTGTAGGTTTGTCGCTCTCTATGGCCGAGAAAACGCCTCGAAAACTCCAATTCAACTGGCGGATGCCGCTCTATGCCGCAGCAGGCGCGTGTATCGTCTATCTGCCCATAACGGTTTACGGCTCTGATATGGGCGACTTCCTGTACATTTTCCTTGTTGTCCCCATCATCAGCTTGGTCCTGAGCGTTGCCCTGTTGCTGACCTTTGCAATGCGCAGAAAATCCCGTCAGCTCCTGTCGGGGTTTGCGATATTGGCTGCTTATGTTGCTGTAACAGGGGCGTTGTTTATGAACTATGCCCAACTCCGCCCGTCGTTGAGATGGTTGCTGTGGTCGAATCGCTACAAGGCAGAGCTTTTGGCAGTACCGGACTCAGCGAACAGCGGATTGAAGCATATTGAATGGGACAGTTGGGGATTCGCTGGAAACGATACTATCGAGTATCTGGTTTTCGACCCTACCGATGCGCTTTTCGCAGCAGTGAAGAGACATTCATCAGGCAAGTTCCACGGCATCCCCTGCGAAGTCTCGCGTGTACGTCGTCTGGAGAGTCGTTGGTATTCCGTTGAGTTTTACACCGACACGGGCTGGGGGGACTGTGGCTATGTGCCCCAAGTCAAGGAGTGACTCTGCGATTCAGGGGGCCCTTTAGGCTGTGTGGCCAGCGACCGACAATCCGAAAGAGTGAAAACTGGGACCTTATAAACTCAGAGATTTTTGACCGGCTCTTCGCGCAGGCGCTCGCGAATCTCGGCGGGCAGGCGATCCTGTAAACGGCGCGCGCCGATCTTGGCCACATCGGTAATCACCACCGGGGCAGGGGTGGAGATGGCGACGATCAGCCACATCATGGTGGAGAAGACAAACCCACCCAGCGCTCCCAACTCCAATAAACGCGCATGTCGCGGATCGTAGTGGCGGATAGCGCCGAAGGCGAGCAGGAATGCCATGGCCGAGACGGTTGCCAGCCCGATCAGGGCAATGTCGATAGTGCGATGCAGGCGCTGGCGGCTGCGGCAATGTGGGCAGGCGAGGAAGTGCTCTTCGTAGTCGACGCGCATCTCGGGCGTGATGCCGGAGATATCGTATCGCCATCCGGCGAGAATATCGCCTACCACCTGGTCCACACAATGCTCAGACATTACAGGCAAATTGACTCCGTTGGTGCTGATTGCAAGGCCAGCAGTACCCGGTTTCCCAGCAAATTCCCCCTGGGTCCGAGCGCCCGCTCCGCCATCCCCCGCGCCAATTCCGGGTGATTGTTGCACTCGGATAAGTGGGCCAGAATAAGGAAGGCAGCTCCACCATCATAATCCTTTGAGAAAAATTCCGCGAGGGCTTCGTTGGATAAATGCCCCACTCGGGACATGACCCTTTGTTTTACTGACCAGGGATAAGGTCCTCCCCGAAGCATCTCCAGGTCGTGGTTAGACTCCACCATCAGGACATCGCAGCCGCGCAGGTGCATGCGCACGTTGCTGGGCATATAGCCCAGGTCGGTGACCACCCCAACGCGCACTCCATCGATTTGGAAGACAAAGCCGACCGGATCGGCGGCATCGTGCGGAATAGTAAACGGGAGCACCGCAATGCCGCCGATCTGAAAGCTTTGGCCGGAATGGAAATGCTCCAGGCAATCGATGTGGGCCTTGTCGTCCTCCGGAAACATCGCGCTCTGCTTGCCGGCGGCGCCGCGCACCCATTGCGCCCACGCGTCATGGGTGGCGGGGGTCATATAAATCGGCACCTTCAATTTGCGCGCCAGCACTGGCAGGCCGTTCACATGGTCCTGGTGCTCATGGGTAATCACGATCGCCTTCAGCGCGTGCGGGTCTTCTCCGGCGGCGTGCATGCGCCGCAGCGTCTCCCGGCAGGAGAGACCGGCATCGACCAGGATGCTGCCTGCGGAGCTGGAGATGACGGCGCTGTTGCCCTTCGACCCGCTCGCCAGCACCGTCAAACGCACCATGGTGCTTGCAGCATAGCTCTTTATCGTGT
>CAZONJ010000129.1:0-5939 GCA_964581225.1 uncultured Terriglobales bacterium
CTTTGATGTAACGCAATCCCATGCGAAGCGAGAGTTTGCCGTCGTCTTCTTCAATGGTGCAATTCCATGCCGAGCGCGTCACCTCCACTGGCTTTACACGCAATCCGTGCCGCCGCGCATCGGTGACCAGCGTAGCCGGAGCATAAAAGCCCATCGGCTGATTATTGAGAATGGCCGCAGTGAAGGCGGCGAGATAGCGCACCTTGAGATAGGCGCTGGCATAGGCGAGCAGGGCGAACGAGGCGCTGTGCGATTCCGGAAATCCATAGAGCGCGAACGAGCTGATGAATTTCACAATTTCATCCTGCGCCTTTGCTTCGATCCCGTTTTCGGCCATGCCCGCCCTGAGCTTCCGCTCAATCTGTTGCATCTTCTGCCTGGAGCGTTTATTCCCCAGGGCGCGGCGCAATTCTTCTGCCTCACCTCCGGTAAAGTTGGCGCAGATCATCGCCATTCTCAGCAGTTGCTCCTGAAAGAGCGGGACTCCCAGGGTGCGTTCCAGGATGGGCTGGAGAGAGGGATGCGGATAGGTGACCTTTTCCTTCCCTTGCCGCCGCTTCAGATAGGGGTTGGTCATCTGTCCCACGATGGGACCGGGGCGGATGAGAGCAACCTGGGTGACAAGATCGTAGAAACGCCGGGGATTGTTGCGAGGCAGCGAAGCCATTTGCGCGCGGCTTTCAATCTGAAACATTCCCACGGTATCGGCCCGGCTGATGGTTTCGTAAACATCGGGCGCGTCCTGCGGCAGGTGGGCCAAATCCACTTCTTCGTGGTAGTGCTCCCGGATGAGATCGATCGACTCTTTCAGCACGGCCATCATTCCCAAACCCAGCAGATCGACTTTAATCAGACCGAGATCGGCGCAATCGTCCTTGTCCCATTGCACGACGACCCTGCCCGGCATGGTTGCAGGCTCGAGCGGCACGACAGAATCAAGCTGTCCCTGGCAGATGACCATGCCTCCGGAATGCTGGCTCAGATGGCGCGGCAGGTCCTGCAATCGGTGGCAAAGGTTTAAGTACAATGCGATTTGCGAATGGGCGGTATCCAATCCGGCTTTGGTGAATTGCTTCTCGAATACGTCCTCCGGCCCTCTCCACTCCCATGTGCCAACGATTTTGGAAAGGCGAGAGAGCGTGTCTTCATCAAAGCCCAACACCTTGCCGACCTCTCGCGCTGCGGAGCGTCCCCGGTAGGTGCAGACGTTTGCGGTCATGGCAGCGCCACGCTCTCCATATCGCTGGTAGACATACTGGATGGCCTTCTCGCGTTCGTCACCGCTGGGCAGATCAAGATCGATGTCCGGCCACTCGCCGCGCTCGTCCGACAGGAAGCGCTCGAAGAGCAAATCCATCCCGATGGGATCGATGGCAGTGATGCGCAGGCAGTAGCAGGTCGCGGAGTTTGCGGCGCTGCCTCTGCCCTGGACGAGGATGCCATTTTGCTCGCAGAAGCGAACAATGTCCCAGACGATGAGAAAATAACCGGCCAGGTCGAGCCGCTCAATCAGGTCCAGCTCTTTCTCAAGCTGCCGCCTGGCCCGCTCTGTAATCGAACGATAGCGCAGGCGCGCTCCCTCCCAAACCCGCTTTCGCAAAAAGGAGTTCATGGTCTCGCCTTCCGGAACGGGATATTTGGGAAACTCGTACCCGAGATTTTCCAGCGTAAAGCCCAGGCGGGAGGAGATCTCGACTGTATTGACTATGGCTTGGGGAATGTCCGCAAACAGCCGCGACATCTCTTGCGCGGTGCGGACGTGGCGCTCAGAATTACGCGCCAGTAAACGTCCTGCGGTGGATAGCTGGCATTTGTTTTTAATGCAGGTGAATACGTCGGCAATCTCCCGCTCGCCCGGCGTGGCATAGCAAACCCCATTGGTGGCCAGAAGTGGCAGGCGCATCTCTCGCGAAAGATCAATCGCCGCTTGATTTCGCGCCTCCTGCTCACGATGGAAATGCCTTTGCAATTCGACGTACAGATTTTCTTTTCCAAAGATGGATGCAAGCCGCTCCAGCACTTTGCGTGCCTGCTCTGTGCCGCCCGAGCGCAAGGCGTGGGCCAAAGGCCCGCTCTCGTCTCCGGTCAGGCAGATCAACCCCTCTGCATGTTGGGCGAGTTCATCGAGAGTGGCCGCTGTAGGCCGGTTCTTCAGGGAGCGCAGTTTCGTGCGGGTAATCAATCGGCATAAATTCCGGTAACCGGTCCGCGATTCGGCCAGCAATGGATAATTCGGCGCAGCCGGACTCGGCGTATCCGCTACGCTTACCTCAGCGCCAACATGCGCTTTGATGCCGGCCTTTTTTGCGGCCATGTGAAAGCGCGGCAATCCGTAGACACCATTTCGGTCGAGCAATGCCATTGCAGGCATTTCATTCTGGGC
This sequence comes from uncultured Terriglobales bacterium, assembly GCA_964581225.1. Lineage (GTDB taxonomy): Bacteria > Acidobacteriota > Terriglobia > Terriglobales > Acidobacteriaceae > CAYTQA01. The sequence continues at coordinate 2,384 of CAZONJ010000129.1, forward strand.
GCAGGCCAGGGCAAGACCTTCAGGATGCGAAGCGCCTTCCAAAAACGTAAATGCGGAGCGGGAATGGAGTTCGACGTATTTCAATCGAACCGTCCTTCCACAAACCAGCCATTGTTTGTCCGATCGAAATAAATCCGGTAGATGCCCGTTCCTTCTTTGGTTTTCAGGGCCACGTCCCACTCATCTCGCGCCCAGGCAGCGGATTTGCTCCACCATTCGCCCGATGTATGCCAGGGACCCGAGGCTGCAATCACTGGCAGACGCCGCCTCTTCAACAGCACAGAGACTGGCTTTTCCTCGCGCACTTCCACTGCCGCAAGGATCGGTGGACGAAAGATGCGCAAGGCGATGACCGGCGATCCATTGCCGGAGCAGCAGTCTGCGCCCTGTGGAGCGGCGGTGACAGCAAAGCTGTCCGGTTTGTGAGAATCGAGGACTATAGGAGTGCCCACGCGGGAGATTCCGTTTTCATCTGTGTTGCCTACAATCCCCCGGATGCGGGCCAGCGTAATCTCCAGCTTTTCCGATTCGAGCGAGGCGGAGGCAAACATCCCCTCTTGGGTGAATCTCGGTTTTACCGGCAGAACCCGAAGCCACACTTTGGATACAGGCGCTGAAAAGGTGGTGGAATGAAGATCGAGGCAGGCCAGCCGGAAGAGCATATGGGCATTGCTGGTTGGGATTGGCAACTTCCAGCTCCGCTGGTAAGTTTCGTTTGCATTTTCAGTTGTGATTTGCCGTGCCTCCAATTCGAGGCCAAGATGCAGCTCATTGGTAGCCAGTGCCCGGCTGGAGAGCCTTGCGCACAAGTTTTGCAGCAGGCGATTTAACACGAACGAAAGCGATTCGACGGTCTCAATGGGGTCCTCGAATTCGAAGCTTTCGACAAACTCCGGCGACGGTTCCACCGGGACGAGTGTTCGCTTCATGTCGCCCCGCGCGAGCTTCTGCAATCGCAAGCCTTCCTGCCCTAATCTTTGGACCAGCGGAACAGGGGGAAGCATGGCCAGGGCCTTAAAGGTGTGAATGCCCCAGCTATCGAGCACCTCCAGCAACTCAGGCGGAGGCGAAAGCACGTCGAGCGGTAATGAGGCCAGCCGCTGCGCTTCCTCCCCGGACGGAATGATGGTGCTCCCCTGAAATCCTTTGGCGGCATGGCAGGCGCTGTCGGGGTTGGCCGCGATCCCCACATGCAATTCCAGGCCAAGCGCTTCTCCACGAGCAGCGATCTCGCGAGCTATCTTTTGCGGCGGGCCGAACAGTTTCTCCGTTCCGGCAAGATCAATGGCCGCGATGCCGGGCGCTGTAGATTCGACGAAGGGAGAAAAGGAATGGGCGCAGTCCAGCAATGCCGCCTGCGCGGACTCCTCCTGCTGGAGCGAGCGCCTGCGGACCGTGGCTTTTCCGCAGCTCTCGACTTGCAGCTTGGTCATGCCAATTTGTATCCCTGCCATCCGCGCCTGTTGGTTCAGGGCGAATGCCCGTTGCAGGGAAGCCGGTCCGTCGAGAACCACTACCGGAGAAGCATTCAGGATGTGGCGACGCTCTTCCGGTTCAGCGCGAAGCACAGACTGCACGGGAAAGTCGGGAACAAATAAACAGGCAAACATGGATCAGGCCCACTGGTTTCGAGCTATGAAATTGGATTGAGCCGATTGAATCGGCTTTTTGATTTCGCAGACCATGCGCGAGCGGGTCACCTCAGCTTCAATGCTCAGGCTGCTGAATAACCGGGTGTGACTCGGAGCATTCATAGGCCATCTCCGGGGTGCCGCTTTCAGTCGCAGTACCAGCCCAGCGCAACTGGTGGCGTGGGAACGCTGTTCGAGAAAAACCAGCGCCAGCGGCAGCCTCTCTACCACGCGGCTGAAACGAAACCAGGTGGTCAGGGGGATGCGGCGCACGAACCGTTCCTCGATGTCGCTGATGTCTACTGCGATCAATCCAAAGCCGCCATTCTGAATGAGAATGTCGGCGGCCTTGAATGCCTGCTCCAGCCGTTTGAGCCTGGCGTTCTCTCCGCACCGGACCCAGTACAAACGCGAGAAGTTCACGCCCGCAGCCTGGGCAGATGCAGGATTCAAAGAGTCGCTGGCATCGACGATGGCGCAGAAGTGCTCCTGGGTAGCCCTTGCCAACAAGGAAAGCAGCATGGTTGTTTTGCCCGACGAGGCTTCGGCTGGGCCACAGATTTCCGTCAGGGCGCCCTGGGGAATGCCGCCTGCCAGCGCATCAATTTGCGATATCCCCGTCAAGAAGCTCTCGGACGACGATCGTTTCTGGAGACGAAGCGCAGAGGGGAACCGTTCTTCGATGTGCGCCCGCAGTACGGCAAGAGAACTCATTGGAAATACCTGAAATAAGAGAATGTATGTTCGCTATTTATTCGCCAAGGAGTTAGATTTTTAACCCTGGAGGCCGGCCTTGTCAAATTACCGCAATCGGTTGTGGTAACCGGAAGGCAGTACCCCAATTTGCGGTGAACTCCGATTCAGAATCTAATGTTTGGGAGGAGGAACGGCGTGTCTCAAATCCTGATCGGCACATCCGGCTTTTCGTATCCGGACTGGAAGGGAATCGTCTATCCCCCAGAGCTGAAGAAGCGAAAGCTGCATGAACTGGAATATATTTCTCAATTTTTCGACTTCTGCGAGATCAACAACTCGTTTTATCGGCCGGTGAATCCGGAGATCGCAAAGAAGTGGTGCAAGTATGTTGCCGATAACAAAGACTTCCAATTCGCGGCCAAGCTGACTCAGGTATTCAGCCATGCGCCAGACGCCAGTAAAAAGAAAAGCTCGTCGGTCGAGACCATCAAGTACACACCGCAGGACGTGGAGGACGCAAAGAAGGGATTCGATGCGATCGCAAACGAAGGCAGGCTGGGGGCGTTGCTTCTGCAATTCCCAATCTCATTCAAGTACACAGAAGGCAATTGGGACCATCTCATCGATGTGCTGCACTTGTTCCGCGATTATCCGATGGCGGTCGAAGTGCGGCATGAAAGCTGGGCCGATCCTCTGGTGCTGAAAGCGCTGGACGAGGAAAACGTCGCATTCTGCAATATCGACCAGACGCGCATTGGCGACACGCTCGAAGGGACTGAGCACGTTACCGCCTCGTTTGCCTACCTCCGCCTGCATGGGCGTAACAAGCAATGGTTCCAGGCGAAGGACCGGGATGAGCGGTACGATTACCTCTATTCAAAAGAGAAGCTGGAGAAGATCAAAGACAAAGTAAAAAAGATGGCCTCAAAAGCGGAGAAGACCTTTGTCGCCGCCAATAATCATCCCAAAGGGAAGGCCGCCGCCAACGCAGTTGAGTTGAAGAGCATGTTGAGCGGCAAGAAGGTGAAAGCCCCGGAGAGCTTGGTAAAGGAATATCCGGAGCTGAACGAGTATGCGATTCCCGAAAGTTTAAAAAGGCTGCTGGTTTCGCCCGAGACAAGCGAAAAGGCTGAGTTGGACGAGTTGGAAAGAGGGAAGCGTAAAGGGTAGGCACTCCCCGTGTTTTTATTGCAGCTTTGGTTCTCACCAGGGATGATTGCTCCTAGGAG
>CAZONJ010000130.1:0-5927 GCA_964581225.1 uncultured Terriglobales bacterium
GCCGCGAATTCCTATCGCTCGCTGTTCGTCGCCGGGCTTCCGGAGGCAGAGACAGGCATTCGTCAGATGGTCTTCTTGCCGGTCCATCGCACCGGGCGCTATGTGGGCAGTGTTTACGTGAAACCGATCAGTGGACCGCAGCAGGTCGAGGTTTCTCTTCGGCGGCATGATCAACCGACGAAGATCATCGCGCGGCAGGAGATCGCGTTACATGGCCCGGAGTGGCGCAAATACGATTTTGCTCTGGACGTGCCGCCGGACGCGCTGCAGACGCTTGAAGCTGCGGAGTTCGTCATTTCAGTACAGAACAGCACACGCGTTCTGCTTGATCAGGCATCCCTGATGCCCGCGGACAACATCTCCGGGCTTGATCCGGAGATGGTCGCCATGTCCAAAGCCATGAACACGCCACTGGTGCGATTCGGAGGCAACTTCACCTCTGCCTATCATTGGCGCGACGGGGTTGGCCCCCGAGACAAGCGGATTAGCATGCTGAATGTTGCCTGGGGCATTCCGGAATACAACCAGTTCGGCACCGATGAGTTTCTAGAATTCTGCAAGCTTATCGGCGCCCAGCCGCAGATCGCGCTAAATCTTGGGACTGGAACGCCGGAGGAGGCGGCGGAGTGGGTGCGCTACGTAAATGCGCATTGGAAAGACCGCTCCGGCGGGCTGCTTTGGGAGTTGGGCAACGAGCTTTGGGGAGATTTTCAAACCGCGTACCCCGCGCCCAGCGAACTTGCTCAACGGACGCTCCAATTCAGCGAAGCGGTGCGAAAGGCCGATCCCAAAGCCCGGCTGATCGCGACCGGAGCGGACCCGGACCACTTCACGGACTGGAACCGCAGGCAGTTATCGCTACCGCCGGGCACATTCGACTATCTTTCCACGCATTTCGTCGTGACCGACTCCGCCATCCTGAAAAAGCACGCAACGCCTGAATTCGCCGCGGAAGCCGCCTTCGCCTTGCCCGTGGAGCTGGGGCGCAAGTTGCAAGAGATGCATGCGCAATTCGAATCGGATTCGCGCTGGCGCGGCAAGGTGAATACTGCGTTCACGGAGTGGCTGTTTTACGCGCGGGGCGAGAGCTTTCCCTATTTCAAGAACATGGGCGGAGCGATTGCCACCGGAGGATTTCTCAATATGCTCTTGAGAAACTCCGGGATCGTCCCCATCTCCGACATGACCGGCGTGATTGAATTCGCCGGCGTCTGGAAGAAGCGCGGTCGCGTTTATGCCACGCCTTCTTATTATGCCTTCTCGATGTACTCGAATGCCGATATCGACCATTTGGTCAAAGTGGAAACTGATGCACCGGTCTATGAGGTGCAGGATGGCGTGGACCGCCTGCCTGCGGTCCGCAGCGTTCCCTATCTGGATGTGGTCGCAGCCGTGAACCGGTCCGGCGAGAAGCTGACGCTGTTCTGCGTCAATCGACACCTTACTTCCGACATCCCTGCGGATATGCACATTGCGGGCTTCCGCCCAGCTGAAGCCGCCGATGGCCGCAGCCTTTATGCCAACAGCATCTACGAGGAAAATGACGAGTCTAATCCGCGCCAGGTAGAGCCGCATACCCAGTCCGTAAAAATCAGTAATAATAGAATCACCACTATATTCCGGCACGAAAGCGTGACTGTGATCGAGTTTAAGAAGCAATGAAGCAGCCGGAAAACCCGCCATGTCTGTGATGGGCCGCATCTATAGCGTGAAGAGAATCGCGGAGCTGATGAAGTGAACGTAGTCGTCCGGCTAATGGGGATCCTCGCTATACTTGTTTCAGGACTCGCAGACTCTGGCACTCCGCCGCTCTCTTCGCGTCTCCAGCAGGCCGCGCCCGGGAAGTTCGTCGATGTTACCCGCGCGCTGGGTATCCAGTTCAGACAGCAGGCTTCTCCGACTTCAAAGAAGTACCTGCTTGAGGCCATGGGATCTGGCGTAGCGGTTTTTGACTACGATAATGACGGTCGCCTCGATATTTTCTTTGCCAATGGGGCGCGCATCGATGAGGTGATGGCGAAGGAATCCATCCCGGTGAAGGACGGCGACAAGTATTCCAATCGCCTCTTTCATCAGAAGCCCGACGGCACCTTTGAAGACGTTACCGCCAAGGCCGGACTGGCGGGCACGGGATATTCGACCGGCGTCGCAGTCGGAGACTTCGATAATGATGGTTACGAAGATCTTTTCGTCGCTGGATATGGGTATAACACGCTGTACCACAACAATGGAGATGGCACCTTTACCGATGTGACCGCCGCAGCGGGAGTCGGTGGCGGCGGATGGTCCACCAGCGCAGCTTGGGTTGACTATGATCGCGACGGCAAACTCGATCTTATTGTCGCCCGTTATCTGGCGTGGAATTTCGATGATATTTATTGCGGAGAGAGACGGGAGGGATATCGCGCGTATTGCCATCCTGACCTGTTCAAGCCGGTAAAGCTGCTCGCATATCACAATGATGGTAATGGGAGGTTTTCCGAGGTCGCCGACAAGATCGGTCTGAAGAGTCCCGGCAAAGGCTTAGGGATTGCATTCGCCGATTATGACGGCGACGGCTGGCCGGACATCTTCATTGCCAACGATTCGGTCCCGCAATCGCTCTATCAGAATAAAGGAAATGGCACCTTCGAAGAGGTGGCAGTCCCTTCAGAAGTGGGCTTCGATATGGATGGACGCACCTATGCCGGGATGGGAGTGGATTTCTCCGACTATAACAACGATGGCCGTCCGGACATCATTGTGACCGATCTGGCGAACCAGATGTACGCGCTTTACGCCAACACGGGAGATGGCAGCTTCGAATATACAACCACATCGAGCGGACTCGGCAGCATCACGCTCCTGCACTCCGGATGGGGAGTGAGGTTCCTTGATTTCGATAACGATGGATGGAAAGATTTGTTCATTGTCCAAAGCCATGTTCTCGATACAGTGGAGATGAACTACCCGCATCTTCATTATCTTGAACCTCTGCTGCTGCTGCGCAACAACGGCAAAGGCGGCTTTGTGGATGTCTCGGCGCAGGCAGGCCCGGTCTTCCATGAGCGATGGGCTTCGCGCGGCCTGGCGGCCGGCGACCTCGATAACGACGGCCGCCTGGATGTGGTGATCTCGACCAATAACGGTCCGGCTTACGTTTTGCGCAACGAAACCGCCACGCACGCACATTGGATCATCCTTCGCCTGCAGGGAGTGAAAAGCAATCGCGATGGAATTGGAGCCGTCGTGAAGGTTACGACAGACAGCGGTCCGCAATGGGAGACGGCAACCACTGCCGGCAGTTATCAGTCCTCGGGCGATCGTCGCGTCCATTTCGGATTGGGCGATTCTTCCATGATCAAGCAGATAGAGATTCGTTGGCCGAGCGGGATTATCCAGAAACTCGAAAACGTTAAACCAGATCGTGTCCTCGATGTGCTCGAGCCTTCGGGAGCGGTGAATGCCAAGTAAGCGGAGCCGCTGCGTGGTCTGGCTGCTGGCGCTCGCCTCAGCGAATATCGTCGGACAGAGTGCTCCCCCCTACGAGCAGGCGATGGCACTGTTTCAGCAACGGAAGTTTGCCGCAGCCGCGGACGCGTTCAGCAAGATCGAACGCCAGTGTCCAGGAAAAACCGACGCTCTTCTTTACGCGGCCAAAGCAATGGTGAATCAGAAAGAGTGGCCCGGCGCAGAATTTGCGCTGAAAGAATATGTCGCAACCCATCCCCGCTCGGAAGATGCGCTGTATCTCTTGTCGTATGTATACTTTCGCGAGGACCGTCCGACGGAGTCTCTCGATGCGGCCACCCGGGCCGCGAAGATCAGGAACCCAGGGGCAGACGACTTGAAGATCGTTGCGCTCGATTATGGTCTGCTGGGCGATTACACCGATTCCGCCAGATATCTGGAGCAGGCCGTCGCCCTGGATCCTCACAACAAAGAGGCGCTGTATCACCTGGGAAGAGTGCGCTACATTCAGAATAAGTTTGACGATGCCGTTGCCGCGTTTCGGCGGGTGTTGGCGATTGATCCGGAAAACGTGAAAGCGGCAGACAACCTTGGTTTATCGCTGGAAGGAAAAGGCGACACGGCTGGAGCGATCGCCGCTTATCGAAACGCCATTCGCCTGCAACATGCAACGTTAAGCAAGGAAAGTTACGAGCGGCCCTACCTCAACCTCGGCCGCGTCCTCCTCGGTCAGGGGCATGCGTCTGAAGCGCGGCAAGCCCTTATGCAAGCGACGCAAATTGCCCCTAAATCCGCCGAAGCTCATCTGCAACTCGGCAAAGCGGAGCTGGATATGGAATCGCTTGATCTCGCGCGCCAAGATCTGGAATTGGCCGTCGCTCTGGATGAAGAGAACATCGCTGCGCACTACACCTTGGCGAGACTGTACCACAGGACAGGGCAGAGGGAGAGAGAAGCGCGAGAGCTACGGCGCACCGAGGAATTAAATCAGAAGCATCGCTGATATTTCCTGCTGGGGTCACTCCACAAAAGCAAATGATTATATGGCGGGGCCGACGTATTTCAAACGATAGGAAACAACAAATAAAAATATTGACAGGCCAATAAAAACACCTAATACTTCTTAGCTGCCGTATGAATGTAAAGGAGTATATTGTCCCCTTCTTTAGGGCCTTTGCCGGATGGATGCTCGCCATGAATATCGCGGTATCGTTGCAAGGGCAAAAAACCGAAGCCGGGCAAGAACAACTCGCAAGATTTTTCGAACACGCCACTGAAGCACAGCGGGCCGGAAACCTAGACGAGGCTGCGCAAGCCTATCAGCAGGTCCTGAAGCTCGATCCCAAGCTCGCGGCGGCTTCCATGAATCTGGCTCTGGTGCGCGAAGAGCAAGGCCGTTACCAGGATGCTATTGGGCTGCTGTCCCGGACGATTGTGCTCAAGCCGGGACTTCGCGGCGCCCACCTTTTTCTGGCGATTGCGGATTACAAACTGAACGATTTCCAGGGCGCGGAGAAGAGCGTCGCGGAGGAGGTCAGGCTGCAGCCCCGCGACTCCCAGGCCTTGATGTGGATGGGGGTGATTGGTATGGCTTCCGGCGACCTGGATAAGGCAGCAACCGCCCTCGATCGAGCGGCAGTCCTGGATCCGAAGAACGTTGACATTCTCTACCACTGCGGGCGCGTGCACCTGCTCCTGTCACAGCGCAGCTACCAGCGTATGTTTTCCGCAGACCCGAAATCGTGGCGTGTTCATCAAGTGCTTGCTCAATCCTTTGTGGAAGCCGATCGGGATTCCGAGGCGATCGGCGAATACCAGCTTGCTTTGAAGATGGCGCCCCATGAGACGGGATTGAACGAGGAACTGGGAAACCTTTACTGGAAGAGCGGCAACTTCAATGAAGCGGAGGCGGCATACGAGCGGGAATTACAACTCGATCCGGCCAGCGCGAATGTTCTGTACAAGCTGGGCAGCCTGCGTGAGCAACGGGCGCATGCCGCCGAAGCCATTCCTCTTTTGCAAGCAGCCATCAAGCAAAATCCAAAAATCGAGGGAGCCTATTATTTTTTAGGCAAGGCGCAGAGCGAGACCGGCGAAAACGAGGCGGCCATCACCAGTCTGAACAAAGCGATTGAGCTGGCCCCGGAGGGAGAGACAGCGCAATCATCGTATTACCAACTCTCGATCTTGTACCGAAGGCTGCGCCAACCCGAGCAGGCAAAACTTGCGCTCAGCAATTTCGAGCGATTAAAAGAGGAATCGCAGAAAAGGAGCGCGGAAAAGCTAGATCAGAAAAAAAAATCTTTTCCGACCACTGTAAGTGACCAATAACAACTCAAACTTCTAATTAGACAGTCCTATGGGGCGGCGAAAGTGAATTGTCGATATTTGAGGGATAAAGATGTGGTGGTTGAGCTTGCCGATTAGACGTGTGCAGCGAGTGCCCAGAATGACCCTGGGGACATACTAAAGATTTA
>CAZONJ010000131.1:0-5865 GCA_964581225.1 uncultured Terriglobales bacterium
AAAGCTTAGCTTCTATGTGGACGTCGATCACGCGTTGTCGTGCATGTTCCTGCATTAGTTTGATCTTCGGAGCCGCTCTGATGATCTTCCATTCCTCGGCTTTGCCAAGCATCCGTCGCAGGGTACGGAGTGCATTATTGTGATTTGACGGACCCCCCGGGAAGACCAGCCGACCAGCATCATCCTTGGTGATCATATTGAGCCTCATGGCCGCAACATCAGTCTCTGCAAGCAATCGCCAGCCGTTCTCGTAATAATCCTTGGTCTTCTGCTTGAGCTGGGTATTGCCTTCCACCCACTCAAAAAACCGAGTCTTGAAATCACGCAACAGCGGGCTACGCTTTCTGAGAACCACGTCTCCTTTTTCTTCCGCCTGGGCGATAAGGAGTGCTTCGAGTCGTCGCGCAGCCGCAAGAGTTGTCTTCTTGGTTGATCCCCGGTAACGCGTGGAGTTCACCCAAAAGTGGTAATGATAGATTCGACCTCGCTTGTATAGAGCCATTGCCTAGCCTCCATGTGCCCGCATGGACGGCGTTCGCCTGTTGGCTCTGACGTAATGTTCTACGTCAGCAAGATCATACCTGATTCTGCCCCCTAACTTCACGTAGGGCGGTCCGATCTCGGCACATCGCCAATAGCGCAAAGTGCTCTCGGGCACGCCCCAAATTTCCGACAGCTCCTTCGTGCTCACAAGTTGGCGACGGCTTTGCTGCTTGTGTTTGTGGTCTGAGATCTGAGCCGACGCGACCTGCGATTTAAAAGGAATAACGATGCCGGCAGAATTATCAGCGCTGGTCCCATTATCGGGCGCGATGCTTGAGGCCTCTGTATCAGGTTTGGGTACGGCAGCATTTTGCATGTTCACCTCGCCCGCTGTCTCTGCTCGTTATGTCGGACAACAAAAACGCTCGATTGGGCACGGTCAATGTCTAGAGTGCGGTTCGGTGCACCCCAATTCAGGAGCAATATCTACGTCCAATCAGTTTTTCGGTCAAATTAGCAAAGGGAGATCCTCTGACACTCCCCCGCAGTTCGCAATACGGGCTCGGGTTTGGCAGCAAGAACTGCTCAATCTGAGGGAATTTGACGGAGATTTGCTTTGGATTTAGGTTCCGCTCGCTCCGGCAGTTTTTGAAGGGTGCCTGGATCGGGAGAAGAAGTTGTGTTTTCGTCTCTTCAAGATGTGCGAGCAGGGCTGTGTCTAGGCGGCTACATCACCGACGAAATCACGACGATGATTGTGTACCTGGCTGCAAAGCTGAACAAACCCATCCTTCTGGAGGGTCCACCCGGGAGCGGCAAGACGGAACTGGCTTATGCGGTCGCCAAAATGGCCGGCACGGAAGTAGAGCGTCTCCAATGTTACGAGGGCATTAATGAAGAGAAAGCCATCGGCAAATTCGACGAAGCTCTGCAGCGGCTTGGGGTAGAACTCTGGGCCAAATCCGGTGCCGTTGAGTGGGAGTCCCTAAAGCGGGAGTTGCACAGTGAGAATTTCTTTAGCGCCGGCCCACTGCTGCGTGCTCTGCGCTATCAGATGCCGTGCGTTCTCCTGATCGATGAAATTGACAAGGTTGACCAGGCGTTTGAAGCGATGCTGTTGGAACTGCTCAGCGTCTGGCAGTTGAGTATTCCCAAGTTAGGTCTCGTCAAAGCGCAAACGATTCCTTTCGTGGTCCTGACCTCGAACGAAGAGCGCAGGATTGGCGACCCCCTTCGCCGGAGGAGTTTTTACCTGCGGGTGGAGCACCCTAGTCCTCAAAGAGAGGCCAAGATCCTTCAGCTGCGAACGCCCAAGCAAAGCGCAGAGTTCCATTGTGGGATGGCCGGACTGGCAAAGGCACTGCGCGGCTGGAACCTCGAGAAGCCCCCCTCGATTTCGGAAATGCTTGACCTGGCGCAAGCTCTCGAAGTGTTGGGAGAAGAGCGGATTACACGGGAGATGCGAGACATCCTGCTGCCGCTGCTGGCCAAGACGGAAGCAGATCGGAGAAAGCTTTTGCTGCGGGATGGGTGGGCCAGCTTGGTCTACGACGCCCAGCAGTACAGCGCGGAGGCCATCCAACGATGAAGTGGCCCATATTCCTCCTATTTCTCGTGGCGGTGCGTCCGTGCTGGGCGAAGGCTGACGATGAATACCGGAAGCAGGCCGAATATTACGTGGCCGCCTACGCCCTCCATTATCACGTTCCGCTTGAGTTTGTGCGCGCCATTGTGGAACAGGAGTCCGGATGGCAGCGATGCCCCGTCTCGCCAAAGGGAGCGGTTGGACTGATGCAGCTCATGCCGGGCACCGCCAGAACCTTGAATGTTCAGGACCGTTGCGACCTGAACCAGAATGTCTCCGGCGGCGTTCGTTATCTGGCTTGGTTGATGAACAGATTCCACGGAGATCTGAGGTTGGTCGCAGCTGCGTATTACGCAGGCGAGCGCGCCATTGAGCCACGAGGTCTCAAATACTCGAATCCCAACGTAGTCGCTTACGTAACGAGCATCCGCGAGCGGTTTGACCTTGAGAAAAAATTTCGGAGTGTAAGCGTCCAGCGCACTCCAGGGAGAAAACGATGAGAGTGTATTTGATTTTGACGATTTGCTTGATGGCCTGCATCAGCCTGGCCCAAACGGACAAAAAAGTTTCCGCTAACGTCACAACCGTACCTATCGAGCAAGGCGCTGTGACTGTGCTGCATCTTGGCGCGGGTTACACAACTTCGGTGAGGCTTCCGGAAGAGATCAGCTCTATAGTCATTGGGAATCCCGCGACTTTCAAAGCGGAACACTCGCAGGCCGAACCACGGCTGGTCTTCTTGAAGCCGATCACTACGCAACCGAGTGAAAGCAATGCCTTGATCACCACCAAGTCGGGCCAGGAGATCAGCCTGCATTTGGTCAGCGCCGGCAAAATAGGCGCGAATACCCACGTCGATTTTCTTGTTGAATACCGGCGACCACAAAGTCTGCTCATCAGTTCTGACGGGCGAAGCTTTCTCATCGCAGAGGTGCGCCCCGTCTCGATCGCCGCCCCAAGCGATCCTGTTCCCGTCCACTACGAGAAAGAGGACTTGGTCGCGAAGGAACTCGAGAAGCAGAAGGACCTTTCTTCTCCTACGTGGGAGGGCAAGGAGTTGCTCGTCGCGCTCGGAGATCCAATCGAGCGCGACCACCAGACCATTCTTGCTTTTTCGGTCCTCAACAGCTCGAAACGAACTATCGAACTACTTCCGCCACAAATCGAACTGAGTGGAACGGCAGGCGGAGACGGAAGCAAACGAATCAAGGCCGAGCCAGTGGCCATCTCTGAGTACCACATCACCACGCGACGTTTGGCGCCGGGCGAACGGGCCGATGGTGTAGTTGTTTTTGAACGGCCGCATTTCAAAGAATCAGCCGAACAATTGCAATTGCAACTGGCGCAGGCGGACCAGGTGGATCATCCTATTCTCCTGCCGATTCCTTTTACCGCGAGCAGCCAGGGAGGTGAGCGATGAAGATAATCGAGCAGAATGGGTTTCACGGAAGTGTAGTTGCTGAGGATCCATCCAAACAGGCTGGCGCTGGGCAACCGCCAATCGCACACAACAACCGGCCGTACGTTCCAGAAAAAGAGAAAGGTAAGCCGTCGTTGAAAAACGATGCGCGGCTGCTGGTGGTTGGAGGAGGTATTGTGCTGGTGCTTTTTTTACTTGTATTCAGTGGCATTTCGAATCGGCGTCTGGTACCGCCGAAGAGAGCCACGTCCAAAAGGCAACAACAAACGCAAGCCCAGAATGGCATGCGGGAAGAAGCGAGCATGACGCCTATCATAGATGCAGGTCGCTCTTGGCAGCAGGACACAGATACGAACCTGGTGCATCCAGATCAAATCGGCCGCACAGCGAAGCAGCAGAGCACGCAGGGTGCGCCCCCCAATAACCTTGGCGGGGTACGTCCATTCGATAACTCGCAGACATGGCAGCCCCCGGCTTATCAATCCGGATCACAACCATCTGCGGTTGACGGAAGCGCCGCGGCCCCATCGAGCGACACCAGGAGTGAGCGCGATTCGATGGACAAGGCGTCGCTGGTCTTCGTTAGAAATAGTCTGTCTTCTGCCAGTTCGAAATCGCAAGACCCAAGTCCAGCAATTGATTGGGAGATTGGTCTCGCGCCGGGCACGAAATTGCGGGCCAGACTTGAATCGGCTGTAAGCACCGCGGTCCTAACGCCGGTGATTGCGGTCATCCAATACAACTACGAGCGGGGCAGCGAGATCGTCATACCGGCAGGAACAAAGGCGTTCGGACATCTGGAAGCGGCAGATCGCTCCGGCTACGTTGGAATCCGCTTCGACTCACTGATGATGCCGGAGGGATCTTCGATGAGTCTTGAGGCCGCTGCGACCGATCTTCAACTCCGGCCTTTGCGTGGCAAGGTAGAAAGCAAGCAAACTGGGAAGAATATTCTTGTACGCTCGTTTGCCGGGTTAGGCGAGATCGCTGCGATGCTGGTCGGAAGAGGGAGCCTGCACCAGCCGTTAAGCGAAGATGGCTTATTGCGTGAAAGAGTGAGCAACAACATCGGGCAGGCATCCGACCAAACGGTCGCAAGCCTCGCCATCACTGAGCATATTGTGGTCTCAGTGCCTGCCGGCACCGAGATGTATCTTGTATTGCAGAAGTCGGCCAAGGAGATCATTCCGCGTAAGCTGCAGCCGACGCAGACCATAAGCCAGCCTAGTATCGAAGAATTGCGGCAATTGATTCAGTTGCCGAGCGAACTAAACGAGACTGCAGCCAAGCCATCACCGGAATAACCGTTCCCTTTGGCCAATGGGCGAAACAGAGGCGGGTCCTAGTTGATCTGGAACCTGCTTTCCCTTTTTGGCGACTCTAATGGACGACCGACGGCGTTTCTCAAGCGCGATGCGGTAGTCGTCCGGGAGACCCTTGCTGCGGAAATCATCCTGAGTAACTGGATGAGAACCCAAAAATTGTGCCAGTGACTTGTTGTTGTGCTTGGAAGGAGTTTGGAGGTGACCTATCGTTTCTTCTGCGGACTTGGCCAGGGCATCGAGAAACCCTTTATAGCGACTCCAGGTAAAGTGACCGGGAGCTTGGCGGGGCTCTGGAGTTCACCAAACAGGGCCTTCACTGAGCTTATTTCAGACGTTGGCGCCATCGCATAGGTACACATATAGGTTTGGATCTGAGGAAAGTTTTCAATCAGGTACGGGCTTTCCATCGCGATGACGGCAGTTTTCTCCGGTGCCACTGCAAGAACCTCCTCCAGCAACTGACCAGTTGGACCCAGCAGTCCGAAAGAATTCACCACCATTCCGCCTACAACCAGTTGCCGTGCTGCTGAGTGGACCACGTAAGCCGCAATTACCACTTTCCCGGCATCGTTCACCGCCTTCATGATCTCAGGCCTCATGACGCTTGCAGCTCGATTGTCTACATAGAGAATGTCTGCATCGGGCCGCCGCGCCTTGAATGCTTTCTCGAACTGGTGTCCCGAACTACTGTTATGCGCCTCTGGAATCAGGATCACAAGTATCCGATGATTTGGTCCAGCTTCGGCTTCGCCACTTGCGGAAGCGGCCTGGAGCTTCTCCAGCGGAAGCACCTGCCCGTTGTTGCGCACCAGCGTCATGGCTTGGTCGGCCACATGTTGCGCGAATTCCGCATCCTCAGGCTTGTTCACGAGGTCCGACACTCGATCAAGGTCCACAAATCGCGATTTGTTCAGGCCAACCGAAGCTTTCATATTCAGGATCTTGCGGACCGATTCGTCGATCCGCGATTCGGGAATTTCGCCGCTGCGAACCGCGAGGAGAATGCCTTCAAACGCCGCGTCCAGGTCCTTGGGTAACGTAATCACATCATC
>CAZONJ010000132.1:0-5856 GCA_964581225.1 uncultured Terriglobales bacterium
GTATTAGAGCTTAAATAGAGAGCATGGCCGGAGACTATTTTGACACCCTGATTCTCTCCGATGTACATCTTGGTTCTGAGGTAAGCCACGCGCAAAGCGCCCTTAACCTTCTAAGGACCACCCATTTCCGTCGCCTGATTCTTCTGGGCGATATCTTCAGCGACCTGAACTTTCGCCGCCTGAAGAAGGAGCATTGGGAATTCCTCTCCTGCATCCGGACACTCTCCAATCCAAAGAGAAAGATCGAAGTAGTCTGGGTGGAAGGGAACCACGATCACGGCCTTTCCAACCTGATGTCTCACCTGGTTGGGATTCCGGTCTACCGGCAATATGTCTGGGAGTATCGCGGTATCCGTCATCTTGCCATTCACGGTCATCAGTTCGACCGTTTTGTAGTCAATAACCTGTTGCTTAGCCGTGTAGGGGAGCTCATTTATCTCAACCTGCAGAAGGCCGACTTCACCAACAAGGCCTTCGTCCGCTATCTCGATCGCCTGAACACCCGATGGCTGCGGCTTTCCAATAAAGTTTCGTCAGGCGCGCTGGAATACGCCAAACACTGCAAGGCCCAACGCGTCTTCTGCGGACACACACACATTGCCATGGAGGCAGAAAAAGATGGCGTGCGTTACTACAATTCCGGTTCCTGGGTGGATTCAAGATGCACTTACATTACTGTCGGCGAGAAAGGAGTCCAAATCCATGATTACGAAGAGCGAGCTTACGATTGTAATTCCAGCGAAGAACGAGAGCAGGCTGTTGCCCGCTCTGCTGAACTCGCTTTGCAAGCAGGATTACCGCTTCATGCCACTTACGAAAGTATTTATTGCTGATGCCGGCTCTACGGACGGAACGGCGGAGTTGGCGCTGAGCTACGGAGACCGACTCCGCATCAGCGTGATTCCCGGAGGGCTGCCCGCCTTTGGGCGAAATGCCGGGGCGAAACTGGCTGAAACGCGTTACGTGCTGTTTATGGATGCGGATATCGAGATTTCAGATCCCACCCTGATACGCCGCGCCATTGAAAAGATGAACCGGAGGAAGCTCCATTGCCTTACCGCCAACATCTGGTGCAAGGGTGGAGGTTTTAGAGATCACTCGCTTTATCTGGGCAATAACATCGTGCAGTTCCTCTCTCAATTCGGCCAGCCGTTCTCGACCGGCATGTTCATGCTTTTCGAGAAGCGGAAATTTGACGAGCTTGGCGGATTTCACGAGCAGGCGCTCTATGCTGAGGATTATCTCCTCAGCCGGAGGGTCTCTCCCCGAAGATTTGGGCTGGTCCGGGGCGGCGTATTGACCACCAACCGCCGCTTCAAAAAGATGGGACACGCGCGAATCGTCCGTATGTTTCTCGCTACGGCTTTAAATACCTGGAACGAAAAGTATTTTCTTCGCGATCATAAATACTGGCTGCCGGAATCGTAACTGAAGTCGGGCCGCAGGCCGTTGGCCCTGGCGATCGAGCCGTACAACTCGGCGCTCTTGCGCGGGGTGCGCTGCTGAGTTTCGAGATCCAGGGCAAATAATCCAAAGCGCAGCCGCCAGCCCTCCGACCATTCGAAGTTGTCCACCAGGCTCCAGTGGAAGTACCCGCGAATATCCAGTCCGCGTTCAATTAACTCGTGCAATTCGAGCGCTGCCCTTCCGATCACCCACGGCCGTATGCGGTCCTCGGCATCCGGGACGCCGTTTTCCAGAATGTAGATCGGCTTTCCCAGCCGCGCGGCATTCTCTGCTGCAAGCGCGATCCCCTGAGGAAAGGCCTCGCCGTACGGGGCATTTGCGCCATGGTCCCCTTGCGGAACTCCTTCGGGAATGAACAGACGCCCAAACAGCAGCGCCGGACATCGCAAATCAAAAGATACGTGGGCGCGGTTATAGACGTTCAGCCCAACAAAGTCACAGCTCCCCTTCACCTCAATCAAATCGCCGGCAATCAAATTAAACGGGAATACGAGAGAACCCTTCTCGATCATGCGCGCAAAACTTGAGTTAAAGAGATGATGCTGGACCGACGCCGCCAGACGATCCAGCGCGGAGTTGCGGTCAGCAGGTTCGAAGACAAGGTAATTGTCCGTCCAGCCAACCTGCGCATGAGATTGAAGTTCGTGAATTGCCCGATAGGATCTCGCGTGCGCGCGGGCGATGTTGGTCAACACGCGAATGGTGCTGACAAGATTGCGTTTCCCCGGTGGAAATTCCGCCAAAAGGTAGCCCAGCGTGACGTATACATTAGGCTCGTTAAAAGTGACCCATAGATCGCACAAATCATGCAGCGATGTCACGACTTGCCGCACGAACCGCTCGAAAAGTTGAATGGACTTAGGATTGAGGAACGCTCCCTGTTTTTCCAGCCACAATGGATTGGTAAAATGATGCAGGGAGACGATCGGCCGTATGCCCCGCGTCCGCAGTCCCTGCAGCATGGCGCGATAACGGTCAAGCGACTTATGGTCCCATTCGCCCTCACGCGGCTCGATACGGCTCCATTCCACCGAGAGCCGCAACGCATTTAAGCCCATTTGCTGCGCTAAATCGAAGTCGCGCTCGGCGGCCTCCCACCAGTTACAAGCCTGTCCGCTGCGCTCGCCCGACTTGATTCGCCCGGCAGCTTCCCATGCGGCCCATTGATTGTTGGTATTGTTGCCTTCCACCTGGTGGGCAGAGGTGGAGACTCCCCAGAGAAATCCTGTGGGAAAGGTGCGGGACCGATTGTCCATTCTGTGAGTCAGGTCCTGTTGGAATGACGGTGTGGAGATCAATGGATTTTCTAACACGTCAGCTTGAAACAGTATAGTATTCGTCGGGTTTCACATGGTTACGCACGGGCAATCGGGACCATACACCAGCGCTAAAGCGCGTTTTTCTAAGAGCGCTGTTCGTAGGCCTGAAGGCCTGCGCTTCCACCCATTCAAGACCAAGCTTCCAAGCGCTGAAGGTCTACGCTTCCAGCAAAATGGAGTCTCGCACTTCCACCCATCCGAGGGAAGCTCCAAGCAATCTAAGGCCGATGCTTGCAGCCAGTGACACGGTCCAAATAAATTGTTTCCACCCGCGGCGATAAGGCATGGGGAATGGCTTGAAAGAAATCAGTGCGCGAAAACGATCTGGTCAGGGCTGGCGATCGCAATGCGTCCGCTGGAGGTCCAATCCGCGGCCCTGATCTTGCTGATCCAGTGGCTCTTTTCGTCGCTTGCATAGACGTACTTGCCCTCGGGATCGACGGCGATCGTGCCAGCGTGCTGTCCCAGCCCGCCCAGCGCGGCAACAACCTTCTTATCCGCAATATCGATCTTCCATGCTGCGGCCTTCATAGGCGCGTCGTATCCCGAGACATACAAGTATTTGCCGTCCGGGCTGAAGCAGGTCACATAAGGAGAACCTTCCAGCGGGACCTCAAAGTCGAGGGCGTCGTCGGAGGTGCGATAAAAGGCCACGCTTTTCTTTTCTCCCAGGGTGGTCACAAACCAGCGCGCATCCGGGCTCAGCGCCATGCGTTGGTTGGGGACCTCGGTCGGAATCTGCTTCAGCAACTTGTGGTTGCGCAGGTCGAGAACCGAGATAGTCCGCGACATCACATTGCTGGTGTATGCCTTGCGCTCATCCGGCATGATGACCAGCATGTGGGAATACTGCGAGCCGGTCGGGATACTGGCAATGATCTTCCGCTTTTCAGGATCGATCACGATTACCGACTTGGCGTTCTCGGCGGTCACATAGAGCAGGCCGCTCTTCCCTACTTTAATTCCATGCAGGCGGCGAAAATTGCCGGTATCCATTACGCCGGTCTGCTTGCAATCCGAGGTAGTAAAAATATGCAATGCGTGCTCGTCCGTGCCGGGCTGGCCTACGCCGCCGGTGCCATAGACCGGCACATAAAAATGCGATCCGTCATTCGAGAATGCTGCCTCATGAGGATTGACGCCGACTGAGGCATGGCAGATCTCTTTTCCGGTCAGTCGATTCAGCAGTGTGACGGAATGGGAGGTCTTGTTCACAACCAGCATGAGCGGCTGGGGACTATCAGCCGCATAAGAGACACTCGCAGCAAGCAGGACCACGAATAAGCCTTGAAATGGATTTCTAAAGAAGAGCCGAGGGTTAGCCATTGCGTCGCAATTGTAGCAAAAAGGCGCAACCGGTTCTGCCGGCAGGTCTGGGATTCCGGCGGGAGGACCAGTACCAGCAGCTTCGCCCGACAGCTACGATCTGTGTTCTCGCGCCTCCAGCGCATCCTTCAAAAAAGTAGCAACGGACTCGGTCAGAGCGCGGGAATAACCGCTTTCCATCATGGCGAAGGCCTGCCTCCTGACCAGGCGATGGCCGGCAATCCGTAGAGTGCGAAAGAACCTGCTGGGGCGATCGAGGGCATATTCCGGCAAGATCGAAGAGCCGAATCCGGATTCCACTAATCGCTTAATCACCTCGGTATCGGCCGCTTCCATGGTGACATTCGGGGCCAGCCCGAGCTGATGGAAAAACCGGTCGATAATAGTACGCATGTTGCTTTCCCTGGGGTAAAGCAGAAAAGGGAGTCCTTCGAGCTTCTCGGCGCGGATGGAGCCAATGCCGCGGTTGCGGACTTGAGTGCTCGATGGCTGCACCACCAGGAGTTCTTCATCGAACAGCGGGATGATCTTCAGCTCCTTCTGCGCCACGGGAAGCGAGATCAACGCCAGATCGAACTTCCGGTCCAGCAGCCCCGCCACCATCTCTTCCGTGGCGGAGACGGTGACATGCAGCTCGAGCCGCGGATAACTTTTTCGCAGGGCGCGCAGCGGCCCCCCTAAGCGATAAATCAAGGTAGTTGCGCCCGTGGCAAAATGAAAGGGACGCGTGTCCGCGTCGGGATTATTATCGAATTCCTCCCTTAACTGCTGCATTTGCCGCGTGATCTCTCTGGCGCGCTCAGCCAGCTGCAAGGCCGCGGGAGTGGGCGCCAGCTTTTTCCCCGTCCGCACGAATAATTCGACTTTCAGCTCTGACGCCAGGGCACGGAGCTGCAAACTCACCGCGGCGGGAGAGAGGCGCAGCTTTTCGGCCGCCCGCGTCATGGTCGGGGAATCCAGTACCAGAAGCAGCAGTTCGAGCTGACGGATATTCATGCTGTCCCTCCCTCACGTTAAAAAGCAATTTTTACAATATTGCGATTTAAAACGTCCATCGTTTAATTAAACTAAAGATACTCTTTAAATGTACGAGTTTGACATCGAAAGCGCATTGGGCCTAAATTTTCAACTGCCCTGAAATCTGTGAAAACCGGGAACTAACAGCGATTCTTCCTCGAATGAGCAGTGCACGCATACCAGAAAACGACTGCCCGTGGGTTTTCCCTGCGAAAGAAGTTCCAAGGCGACGGCAAGTGCATTTCGGATTTCACAAGCAAAATTTTCGGCGCATGAAATCCTGCGCGCCAACGCAGGATTTTTTATAAGCGGTACATGACCCGGTTCAAAAAGACGAACACGCGAAACTGGGCATCCACAAATTCAGTATTGGATGTAAAGCTTGGAGGACAAGCCATGATGAGAAGAATTTTTATTCTTTACGCTACCCTGGCAGTCACAACGATTGCGCATGCCCAGGGACTGGGCAGTATTGTTGGCACGATTACGGATCCGACAGGTGCGGCGGTCTCTTCGGCACAGGTAAAAGTCACCGACGCGGGTACCGGGCTTTCGCGCGAGGTAAGCAGCGATGCTCAGGGGTACTACGTGATCTCGTCCTTGCGTCCGTCGCAATATACTTTGGACGTTAACGCCCCGAATTTTCGGAAATATACCGCCAAGCAAATCACTTTGCTGGCCGACCAGAACCTTACGATGAACGTAAAGCTGGAAGTTGGGAGTGCCA
>CAZONJ010000133.1:0-5761 GCA_964581225.1 uncultured Terriglobales bacterium
GGACGGAATCCAACGGAGGCTTCCGCAACATTACGATCTCCAACTGTGTCTTTGAGGGCTGCCAGGGCCTGGCCCTGGAGACAGTTGATGGAGGGATCCTCGAAGATATTGCGATCAGCAACATCACGATGCGGGACATTGTCTCCGCACCGATCTTTATGCGTCTTGGCGCGCGTTTGCGGGGCCCTGAGGGAAGCAAGGCCGGTGCCCTCCGCAGGGTCTTGATCAATAACCTGGTCTGTTACAACTCGGCCTCAAGGATCAGTTCAATCATTAGCGGTATTCCCGGATACAAGATAGAGGACATCAAGATAAGTCACGTCTATGTGCGACATCAGGGTGGCGCCATAGCGGAAGCTAGAGAGATCCAGCCGCCCGAGTTCGAAAATAAATATCCTGAGCCGGGCATGTTTGGGCCGATGCCCGCCCATGGCTTCTATTGCCGTCACGTCAGGAATCTAGAACTGAGCCACGTGGAAGTGAAGCCGATGAAGGCAGATTCCCGGCCCGCGATTGTTCTTCATGATGTCGAACTTGCTGATTTCATCAATATCGAAGTACCGCATGACGCGCCGCAGAAGGCCTATTCCTTCCATGACATATCCAATGTCCGCATCCTGCAAAGCCGGTTTCTTCCTGATACTTACATAAAAGGATCTGTCGGAAGGAAAGACCTTTGATGCGCATCGGACGGTTTTGCTTTTGATTGAATTTTTGAGAACTCAGGTACGAATGAGGTCCCATCTTCCGCATCTTGTCTCTCTGGTTTTTTTGCCGCAATCGCTGGCGTTCTCCAAAGGGGAAGGTGCAGGCCGGCCCGATACTCGGGATTTGGGTTGATCTTTGCCTGATTTTATATGTTTTTTCAAGATTAAAAGCAGCAAGCGAGAGAGGCCCAGCCGAATCGCCCATAGAGCGAGGTTCTACTGTGAAATTTCTTAACGTGCTATTGACCTTAATATTGTGCTCTATCGCCTCAATGGCCAATGCCGAGGTGAAACTGGCATCCATTTTTGGCGATCACATGGTATTGCAGCGTGGAGTCAAAATCCCGGTTTGGGGCTCCGCGACTCCTGGCGAGATGGTATCGGTGACTCTGGGCGTGAAAACCAGGCAGATCAAGACGGGAGCCGATGGCAGATGGGAGGTCGATTTTGATGCCTTAGAGGCTGGCGGTCCTTTGGACATGGCGGTAAGCGGTACCAATTTCCTGCTTGTTAAAGACATCTACGTTGGCGAGGTATGGCTGGGCTCTGGACAATCAAACATGGACATGACCGTTGCCGCTGAAGACCGTTACTGGTGCGGGGTGATGAATGAGCGGGAAGAGGTGACATCAGCGAACTACCCACTCATCCGTATGTTTAAAGTGCAACTTAAAATGGCCGACAGCGCACAGGCGGATGCACAGGGAGAGTGGATGGTCACGACACCGGAGACGGTGAAGAAGTACTCGGCCACAGGATACTTTTTTGCGCGTGAACTTTATAACGCACTCCATGTCCCTATCGGATTTATCGATAGCTCGTTTGGCGCAAGCACCGTGCAGGCATGGATCAGTCCGGAGGCGATGCGGGAAAGGAAAGAATATGCCTACCTGATCGAGGCATATTCGAGAGCGAAGGCGGACTGGGCGCCGGCAGCCGCGGCCAAGCAAGCAGCCTATCAAGATGCGCTGACGAAGTGGGCGCATCAGGCGGCGAAGGATGCATCGCAGGGAAAGTTTCTGCCAAAACGGCCAAGCCTTGGAGATCCGGGGCAGAACCAACACAACCCAAGCGTCCTTTATAACGGCATGATTGCACCCCTGATCCGTTTTCCTATTCGTGGCGCGATCTGGTATCAGGGAGAGTCGAATGAAGACGCTGCCAGCGTGAAAATATACCGTAATCTGATGGAGACGCTGATCTCCGATTGGCGAAAACGTTGGGGCGAGGGGGACTTTCCGTTCCTGTATGTCCAGCTCGCCAACCTGGGCACGTTTGCGCTGGAACCCGCAGCGAAAGCGCCGATCGCATTGGTCCGCGAGGCGCAACTCAAGAACTTGAGCGTGCCCAACACCGGCATGGCAGTCACAATTGACATTGGAGATCCCGGAAACGTACACCCCAAGAATAAACAGGAGCTTGGCCGCCGTCTATCTCTGCTCGCCCGTCATATTGCCTACCAGGAGAACATCGTTGCATCCGGACCTATCTTCGACAGCTTCAAAGTGGAGGGGAGCGCAATAAGGGTCCACTTCAAGTATGCGGAAGCTGGCCTTCAGGCGAAGGGCGGAGCGCCAGCCGGGTTCGCGATTGCGGGCAGCGACAGACACTTCGTATGGGCCTCCGCCAGGATTGATGGCGATTCGGTGCTCCTCTCCAGCCCCGAGGCGCCCTCTCCCATCGCGGCGAGGTATGGCTGGGCGGACAATCCTCCGGTCAACTTGTATAGCAAAGCGGATCCACAGTTACCCGCGTCTCCTTTCCGGACCGACGACTGGTAGAAAGAAGCGCAGAATTCCATGCCGCGGTTTCACGAAGGGACGGCATTTTCCTGCTATGAATCGATACATCGTAACTCTATTTGCGTGGACCTTGTTGGGCTTGCAACCCGCAATCGCTCAAGAGCAGAAGCACGTTGGTCCACCACTGCCGACGCTGTTTGTCATCGGCGATTCCACCGCCAGCAATGCCGATCATCGTGGCTGGGCCGATCCGTTCGCAGATTACTTTGATCCGGCCAGGATCAAAGTGGTGAATCGCGCGCGGGGCGGACGCAGCAGCCGCACATTTTTTACCGAGGGTCTGTGGGAGAGCGTGCGGAACGAATTGAAGCCCGGTGATTTCGTGCTCATCCAGTTTGGGCACAACGATGGCGGTCCTCCGGACAAAGATAAGGCGCGGGGATCGCTGCCCGGAGTGGACGATGAGTCGCAGGAATTCATCATGCCTGACGGCAAGAAAGAAACGGTCCACAGCTTCGGCTGGTACATGCGCAAGTTCATC
This sequence comes from uncultured Terriglobales bacterium, assembly GCA_964581225.1. Classification (GTDB taxonomy): domain Bacteria; phylum Acidobacteriota; class Terriglobia; order Terriglobales; family Acidobacteriaceae; genus CAYTQA01. Next base: position 2,991 of record CAZONJ010000133.1, read on the forward strand.
ACCGGCGCCAAAGCCCAGGGCGCCACGCCAATCGTCCTCTCGCCGACGGTTCGCAACATCTGGACGGACGGCAAGGTGGAGCGGGGCCCCGGCCATTTTGGAGAATGGTCCGCGAGCGTGGCACAGGCGACTGGCGCCGCATTTGTAGACGTTACGGCAGCAATCGCCCACCAGTATGAAAAAATGGGAGAGGAGAAGGTGAAGGCGCTCTTCCCTCAAGATCATACTCATACCAGCCCGACGGGCGCCGACCTCAATGCATCGTTGGTAGTCGCTGGCCTTAAGGGCCTGACGAATTGTCCGCTGGCAAGCTATCTTTCGGCCAAGGGCAAAGCCGTTAATCCCTATCCGATGCCTGCTGTCCAAAGCCGAGCGCTGGTATTGCCCACTCCCGCGGACCCCAAGTTGCCGACGCTGTTCCTGATCGGCGATTCCACTGTCCGCAACGGCCGGGGAGATGGCGGCAATGGACAGTGGGGTTGGGGCGAGCCCATTACCGCCTACTTTGACGCCCGGAAAATCAACGTAGTCAACCGGGCGGTAGGCGGCCTGAGCAGCCGAACATATTTCACCCAGGGGCACTGGGAACGGGTGAAAGCCATGCTCAAACCTGGTGACTTCGTCATCCTGCAGTTCGGCCACAATGATGATGGACCGCTGGACGATGCAGCGCGCGCGCGAGGCACGATCAAGGGGACTGGCGATGAAACGAAGGAAATCGACAATCCCATCACCAAACAGCACGAGGTTGTGCACACTTACGGGTGGTATTTAAGAAGGTTTATTGTCGAGGCGCGGGCTGCGGGGGCTACACCGATCGTTTGCTCCCCCATTCCCCGAAAGATTTGGAGAGACGGGAAGATCGCCCGCAACTCGGAAGACTATGGCAAGTGGGCCGCCGAGATAGCGGCAGCGGAAGGGGCGCCCTTTGTGGACCTGAACGAAATCATTGCCCAACGCTACGATGCTCTTGGGCCGCAGAAAGTAGAGCCGTTGTTTGCCGACGAGCATACTCACACCAGCCGTGCAGGCGCGGAGCTCAATGCGGAGTGCGTGGTCGTGGGACTGAAAACTCTAAAGAACAATCCTCTCGCGGCATACTTCTCGGAAAAGGCCAAAGGAGTTGGCCCGGAACGGAAGTCAGGCGCTCCTTGAAGCGCACCCAAAATCATGTGTTGCGGCTAATTTCTCAAGGCCATCATTGGGATAATAATGATCGATTGTTTTTGGAGTTACCAGTTTGTGCTCGACGAACAAAGCAGGAGCAACTGCGCGCTGATTCAAAATGTCAAGGCTTAAGCGGATTAGGTCCTCCCCGTATCTTTCGGGGAAGTAAGCCACCGATCCGATGAGGCGAGTTCGGGGTTGTCGAAGCTCCGCCCTTCCTTCCGGCGAAGCATTCTGCCCCATAATGGCACAGCATTCAGTTCGGCCCGCCTCCTGAAATGCGCGCAACGCGCCCAGCGCGCTCGGATCATTGACCGCACCCACAAGGACGTGACGGGCGGCAGAGGAATGTAGATGACGACGCACTGCTTCCAGGCTGGCACCGAAGTTCCCGTCGCCTTCGAGATAGACGATGCGACAGTTTCTGGCGCTTGGGAGTACAAGATTGATGCCCACGAGCGTTCCCGTCAGGCGCATGCGGGGGAGATTTCCGGCGCGGGCCAGTTCCAATAGAATGATCTCTTCCACCGCCCCATCCCAATTCTCTTTTGCCCAGCGGCCGAGATATCGACCGCCGATGAGGCCGGCCTCGTAGTTGTTGGCCCCATAGTAGGTTGCTCCGGGATGGGGAATGTCGATCGCAATCATGGGAATGCGCGCCTCACGATATGTGGCCGCGACGATCGGCGCAACATCTTCATCTGTCTGAAACTCGATGGCCAGGTCGACCTTTTCACGCACCAGCAGACTGGCATTTCGCTGCGCGACTTTCGCGCTGTAGCGATTGTCAAAACAGATGAGCTCAATTCCTTCCGATGCAGCAGCCCGTTGCAGGCTGGCGGATACTTCCTTTGAGAACTGGTAATCAGTGCCTTGCGCGGCGTATCCCAGGCGATACAGCCTCTGTTTAATAGGCCGTATGCAGCTTTGATAGAGATTTTCTCCAATTTTCTCCACCAGCCCGCATTTTTCCAGCGTATAGAGAAGCCGGAACACCATGGTCTTCGGCAATCCGCACCGCGTGACCACCTCCTTCAGTGGGAGGGCTTCGCCTGTAGTTTGAAACGCGCTAAGCAGTTTCGAGGAATGCACAACGGATTTGACCAGATAAGGATCGCGAGAATGGATGCCGGTCGCCATAAGCCATAACACTGTAGCACGAAAAGCAACGGCTAAACATTGCACGATGCGAAATTAGGGCTGGCTGTCCCGGCATTGTGGCCAGCTTGGCAGCCCTATGTCAATCCGCACATCCCAGGTATTTAGGATCAGATATGGGCGGCCCATTGTTTCGCAATGCGGAACCGGACGAGAAGATTATTTTTCATTGTCGGGCTCATGTAATCTTCTCCGGGGACAGGAAATTGAAATGGGAGCCGCACGGCCCGGAATGATTCCGACGCCGCCGTAGCGAGAGCAAGAAGATATTTCATGCAAAAGACCACATCATTTTCGTTAGCAAACAAATTGCGTGCACGCGCGCGTGGTTTCGTATGCCTGTGGTTTTGTATCACATTGGGCACGCTTTTTCTGAACGCGCAACCCGAATCCGGACCGTCGACGCAATCGGGTGTTTCTATCGCTGAATTACAGCGGCTCTTTCG
>CAZONJ010000134.1:0-5461 GCA_964581225.1 uncultured Terriglobales bacterium
TCAAGCGGCGCATAATAGCCCTTTCGCGCCTGGATCTTATATCCTGCTTTCGATTTGATTTCTATTTTCCTGAAGGCGCCATCGCGCTTCAGATTGGTTGGGGTGTAGCCGATGCTGTACTGGCTGCGCAGCTCCGCGCCGATCTGGTCGAAGGCGTCGCGCAGTTTGTTCGGATTATTCACGCGAATCACCCGTCCGCCGGTGTCCTCGGAGAGCTTCCTCATATCGCCTTCGCCGGTGCCCATGCTCAATTGCCGGTCGGCGATCAACAGAACATAAATAATAGTATCGGCCCGTTGCGCCGCCTCCTGGGCGGTGCGCAAGGGGGTCTGGCTTCCCTGGTCTTCGCCGTCGGTCATCAGGATCAGCGCCTTGCGTCCAACTTCTCTGGAAAGCTTATCGTTCGCGGCCAGATAGACCGCATCGTAAAGCAGCGTGCCGCGCGGGTTGCTGATGGGGACGGGCCCGCCGCCCAGGCCGGGCAATCCAGAACTCCCTACCCCGGAATTGATCCGGGTATGATCCATAGCAGCGCGAAGCTCCCGCTTGGAGTTGGTGAAGTCCTGTTGCAGGTCCACATTCACGTCAAAGCTGATCACGAAACCCATGTCCTGCTCGCGCAGCACGCGTTCCAGGAAGTCCGCGCCCACCACCTTCTCCATGGGAAGGACGTTGCTCATGCTGCCGCTGGTGTCGATCAGGAGGCCCAGCGTAAGCGGCAGGTTCGACTCCGCCTTGAAGTACTTGATGGTCTGCGGCTTGCCATCCTCGGCGAGCTGGAAATCGTCCTTCGTAAGATTCGGGACCAACCCGTTGTGCTTGTCCTTGACGTTGAAGAGCAGGTCGACGACATTCACATCGACCTTGAAGGTCTTTACCGACTGGTCCTGCTCATCGGCGCTTTGCGGCTTGGGCGATGCGGAAATTGGCTCGTCGGAGTTGGTTTGCGGGCCGGTATCGGGGTTCTTGGGTGGAGGGAGATATTGGGCCGCCGCCCCTATGCCCAGGAGCAGCAGAAGGACAAAGGTATGAAGAATGAATATTGGCCGCAGCTTCATAAATATAAATAAATCTTCCCTATCGTTTAAACTCATTCTACTCGTATCCGCAAGAGTGAATACAATGCCGGTTAATTTAGCGCCCCCAGCCGTCGAAACGCGTCTAAGAGATCAGGAGTGCTTACCGAGGAGCCTATGAAGAGATCGCCGCAAACTCGATATCTTGCACTGTGGCTATTGTTTTTTTTCGCTTCGTACACCGCTTTGGGCTGGGCGCAATCCGCGCCAAACCTTCCCGATGCTCCATCGCCGCGAAACCAGCCGGTCAATCCTCCGGAAGGCGGATCTGCGTCGCATCCAGCTCCACAATCTCCGCAAACCTCCCCGGATACGGGACCCTCTCCCAATTCATCCCCGCAGGAGCATCCTGCCGAGACCGCGCAACCCGCTCCTCCTCCGATGCCAAAAGTAACTACGACTCGGCGCGGACCGGCCGGCCAGGGAAATGCCCGCGACCAGATCATGGCTGACATTCGCGTGAATGTAAGCGCGGTGATTGTTCCCGTCACCGTAAAAGACAGTGCGGGACATCTGGTGGATGGGCTGCTCAAAAATGACTTTGCGGTGTATGAGAACAACGTGCCGCAGAAAATCACCTGGTTCACCAGCGATCCTTTTCCCCTCTCGGTTGCCGTGCTGGTGGATACCGGAATGTCAGAGAGAAGCTTGCGGAAGGTAAAGGCCGGACTGGATGCGCTGAACGGGGCCTTTGCCCCCTCCGATCAGGTGGCAGTCTATACCTATTCGGCGACCCCCAAAAAATTGCTCGATTTCAGCGATGCCGGCGGCCAAATCTCGGCTGCATTGCGCAAGGTGGAGGAGCGAAGGGGGAACGAAGGTGGAGTTGCGGTTGCTGGCGGGCCCATGAACGCCGGCCCCAGCGTAAACGGGCATCCCTTCGACCTTGGCCAAGCCCCCTCCCATATCATTCCTAAAGACACCCGCGCCATGAACGACGCCCTCCTGGCCGCCGCCCTCGACCTGGCCCAGACCGACAAGACAAGACGCCGCGTGATCTTGATCATCAGCGACGGCAAGGATTCGAACAGCACCTCCAGTTATTCTGACGTGATGAAGGTGCTGCTCTCGCACCAGATCACGGTCTATGCAGTGGGAGTCGATGCGGCAGCATTGCCGGTCTATCGCAAACTGGAGACCTTAAACGTGCCCGGGACGGGATCGGGGAACCTTTTGCCTAAATACACCTCCGCCACCGGGGGGGAGTTTTTTCCGGAGTTTACCCGGGACGCCATCCAATCCGCCTATGCCTCCATTACCGAAGAAGCCAGAAACCAATACACGCTGGAATACAGGGTCCAGCCCACCCTGGCAGGCGATTACCGGGACATTGATGTCCGGGTGCACCGTCCGGGGCTGAAGGTCCATGCCAAAGCCGGGTATTATCCACTACCCGAAAGGCCATGACCCTGGTTACTTTTGTAAGGTCGGCCCACAGGCAAAGTGGCTTGTAGCCGGGGGCCATCCGATAAAATCAAGTCACCAGCTGTTCGTGAAACTTTTAGAACCGGGTATCGGTACGAACTCGATTCAGTTGCCGTATATCCCCGCACGGACTTGACCCTGCCGGCGTAACCAAAATCGAGGACTATTTTGAGCTTTATTAATTTCGCAGCGCGCGAAATCAACTGCAAGATCGTCTATTACGGCGCCGGACTTGGTGGCAAAACCACCAACTTGCAGTACATTTTCGAGAAAACCAGCGAGAGCCAGAAAGGCAAGATGATCTCGCTGGCCACGGAGAGCGACCGTACGCTCTTCTTCGACTTCCTGCCCCTGGATTTGGGGACCGTGCGCGGCTTTAAAACCCGTTTCCACCTCTATACCGTCCCCGGGCAGGTCTTTTACGATGCCAGCCGGAAGTTGATCCTGCGCGGGGTGGATGGGGTCGTCTTTGTGGCCGATTCCCAGGCGGAACGCATGGACGCCAATACTGAAGCCCTCGCCAATCTGAGCGATAACCTGAAAGAGCACGGCTACGATTTCACCAAGATCCCGTATGTCTTGCAGCTTAATAAGCGCGACCTGCCGGGAGTCCTGCCCGCGGAGCAGCTAAAGAAAGACCTGATGCGCAAGGGAGAGCCGGTATTCGAGGCGGTCGCCTTCCAGGGACAGGGCGTCTTCGAGACTTTGAAGGAAGTAGCGCGGCAGGTCCTGGTAGAGTTGAAAAAGGGCTAAACCCTCCTGTAAGAGCAACTTACAAATATATTCCGCAGACGCATTCCCGCGCCCGCGGCTTATTTATTGCTGATTCACCTGAAACGTTCTTAACATTTGTTCGAATGTGCCCCGCAGACGTCCAAATTCCTTTTCCGGCGCGATGAAGACGATGTAAATCAGGTTTCCATTCGACGCCTTGGCGGTGACCAGCCAATCGCGTTCGCGTTGCTGCTTTCCGGAGCTGTCCGCCACCGGCGAGACCCCAATCAATTCAGCCGATCGGGCGGGAGTGCCATTTACACGGATACTCTCATCGTTGCCCACCTCACGAAGCTGCGGATTGGCCTGCTTGAGCGACTGTATGAGGCTATGGGTCTCCTGGTCGAGGCTGGCATTCGGGTCCTCTGCCTCATATCCGTCAATGATCGCGCCATAAGCCACCGAATTCTGCCCGCTTTGGTCCTGCCCAACCCCGCCTTCAGGGGCAATGGTCACGGTGGAGTTTGCATCCCCGTAAGCCTGCCAGTTAGAGGGATATTGGATGGTATAGGCCGAATGTTGGAGCTGCTTGAAGCTGCCACTGGGTTGGCCGATGGTGTTGGAAATCGCCCCGCCGCTCGTCCCACCATTTCCGCTGACTCCGTGTTTCTGCTGGTTCGCGATCTCCTGGGCGGAAAGGGGCTTCATCCCCATCGCCATGCGCTTGATGCTCTGGAATTCAGGGCTGTCTCTACGATAACTTGCCCTCGGCGGCAGCGTCTCCAGCTCCTTAGTCACAGCTTCGTAGCGATTTCCTGGATTGGGATGGTCGCTGAAGAATTGGGAGCCATTCGCGCCGCCTTGCTGTTCCAGCTTCTTGAAGAAATCGGCCATGGCATGAGGATCGAAGCCGGTGTCATACATGATGTCGGTGCCGATCAAGTCGGCTTCACTCTCATTTCCACGCGAGTTGTGCAGGAAGTAGGAATTGGCGCCGAAACCAATTCCCGCCCGGGCCAATGAACCGATCGTGCCGCCCCCGAGCAGGGCACCCAGAATACCGAGCCCAAACTGCGCTTTGGCTTCCTTCACCGCGGCCCGCATGGCATGGCGCTGCACCACGTGGGAGGTCTCGTGGGCCATCACTCCGGCGAGCTCCGCCTCATTATCCGCCGCCTGGATGGTGCCCAGGTTTATAAAAATCGGTCCGCCGGGAAGCGCGAAAGCGTTGATCTCCTTTTGATTTACGACGTGGAAGTTAAAGGGCCATTTATAACCGGGGGCATGGGATGCCAAGTCTCTTCCCAACCTTTGCACATACTGCGTAATGGGACTTGAATCCGGCAGAACCGGAAGTTGCTTATAGACCTGCTGGGCCGCCTGTTCGCCCATCTGGATCTCCTGGTCGTAGGTGACTCCGCCCACCGAGCCAGTTGTAGGTTTATACCGCGCTTCCAGCAACTCGGGATTGGCCAGCACGAATGCAAGCAGAAGCGCAATGGCTTGTACCGCCCAGGAACGTTCTTTCATCTTTTCTTTCTCCACCGTCCAAGCGAGGCGAGCAGACACCCCACTCTGATAGGACCTATTAAATCTGATGTTTACCGCTGCTATGCTGTTGTAAACGTTTTGGCGTTGAAGAAGTTGCTGGGTGCGAGCTTCCAGTTTTGATATCACGGGACTGTTCTAGTCTGAGCGGAGTCGAACGGGTGCTCTTTTCTCCGGGCCATCAAAATAGCAGTCCTGCTTGAGCAGGAGGAGCAATCTGTGAGCCGCCCGGTATTAGTCCTGAGAGGACGCAATAATCTGTACAGAGCGCATCGGGAGATTTCATTAACCCCGAGGGACTAGCCCGAAATTACACATTCACCAGTCCTGCTTGAGCAGGACGGAATAATCTGTAGCCCGGCACGGCAGTGCCGGGACCGGGAACGCACCAATGCGAGTCCCGGCAGGGACGCCACAATTATTTGCGGTCTGATCTTCTTCAAGAGAAGCGCGAATTCTGAGGCAAAATCACGTTCACGATGGTGCTCGGCTTGCCTGGCTGTAGCGATTTTCGTTGATCCGTCGCGATGAATTTTGCTGACCTGCGAATTCGGTATCTCTGCCGTCCCCTGCGGGGACTCTGGATGTTATTGGGACGATCCCGGCACTCCCCGTGCCGGGCTACAGATTGTAGCGTGCCTGCGGCACTATATCCATGCACCCGCAGCGCAAGCGGGGCAGCTTAAACCCCAGCGGCT
>CAZONJ010000135.1:0-5343 GCA_964581225.1 uncultured Terriglobales bacterium
GGAGCGAAGGCGGAATACTTAAGCATCTGCAACTGGAACTTGCCATCGCGATCGACGAAATCGGTGTAGGCGAAGAAGTCGAGCCAGTTGTCCACGTCTTCGTTGAAGGAGCCGAGCAGGCGCTTGTTTTCAAAGGCGCGGCGCTCCAGCAGCTTCTGGGCCTCGACCTTTCCGGTGGAACCGAAGTACTCAATGAGCAGCGCGCACATCTGCCAGCCGTGACGCATCTCTTCGATCATCACGCGGGTCAGCGCCTGCCGGTCGTAATCGCTGGGCGCGCTCTCGAAGAGAAAGCGCTGCTGCTCGCAGCTGGCAAACTCGGTGTCGCCTTGATAGACGATCATGTTGAGCAGCGCATCGCGCATCTGCTGCGTGGGCATGTGCCGCAGGTTCTCCCACTTGGGACGTCCTTTGTAATATCCGAACTCGATCTCGTTGGTGTCGATGGCGCCGTAGAGGGTCTCGAAATTGAAGCCGCGGATCTCGTCGTTGTCCACGCCGATCTCCTTGCGCCAGTCATTGAAGAGGCCGACCCAGTCGCTGAATGTCCCGATCTTTGCTACTTTGCCCGGCATAAAACGCTCCTGTAAAACTGCTTGCGCTGGGACCACTTATCCCAGATTCACCCATACGCTCTTCAGCTCGGTGTAATGCTCGATGGCGTGCATTCCCAGCTCGCGCCCGAAGCCGGACTGCTTGTAGCCGCCGAAGGGCAAGGCCGCGTCATAAAGATTGTAGGCATTCACCCACACCGTCCCGGCCTTCACGCGACGCGCGAAGTTATGCGCCTTACGCACATCGTTGGTCCATACCGCGGCGGCCAGTCCGTAGATGTTCTGGTTAGCCAACGCCGCAACCTGCTCCACATCGTCAAATGGGATGGTGGCCAGGACAGGGCCAAAGATTTCTTCCTGCGCGATGGTCATATTGTTATCGACGGAATCGAAGACCGTGGGCTCGATGAAGTATCCCTGGCCTCCATCGACGGAGACGCGGTTGCCGCCCGCGACCAGCTTCGCTCCCTGCGCTTTCCCCTTTTCGATATACCCGAGGACGGTGTTCATCTGCCTCTCGCTGACGATTGCCCCGAGGCGCGTCTTGGGATCGAGCGGGTCGCCGGGCTTGAGCTTTCTGGCGCGATCGACCAGCCGTTCGATAAACTCTCCGTGGATTTTTTTCTCGACAAATAAGCGTGAGCCTGCGGCGCAGACCTCTCCCTTGCCATAGAAAATGCCGGTGGTCGCGCCTTTGACCGCTTCATCCAGATTGGCGTCGGCGAAGACGATGTTGGGTGACTTGCCGCCGAGCTCCAGGGTAAGACGCTTCACCGTGTCCGCCGCGCTGCGCATTACCTGCTTGCCCACAGCAGTCGAGCCGGTAAACGCGACTTTGTCCACGCCAGCGTGCTCCACCAGCGCCGCGCCCACCACCGGACCAAGTCCCGTCACGATGTTGACGACGCCGGCGGGAATGCCAATCTCCTGCATGATCTTTCCCACACGCAGCGCCGACAACGAGGTTTGCTCCGCCGGCTTCCAGATTACGGTGTTGCCGGTGGCCAATGCGGGAGCGATCTTCCAGGCAGCCAGCATCAGAGGAAAATTCCACGGAACAATCGCCGCGACCACTCCTACCGGCTCGCGCAGTGTATAGGTAAATGCGTTGGAGCGCGAGTTGATGGTTTCGCCGTGAATCTTGGTCGCCCATCCCGCGTAGTAGCGATAGATCTCGGCGACAAAAGGAAGATCGACGTAGCGGGATTCGAAGATGGGCTTGCCATTGTCGAGAGTTTCCAACTCGGCCAGCTCTTCGATGTTGGCCTCGATGGCGTCCGCAAGTTTCCAAAGCAGCTTGCCGCGGTCGCTGGCGGTCATCTTCTGCCACGCTCCGGCGGGATCGTCGAATGCCTGGCGCGCCGCGCGGACGGCGCGGTCAACATCTTCTTTGGTCCCGGCGGCGATCTGGGTCAAGACCTCGCCGGTCGCGGGATTGATGGTATCGAAGCTCTTGCCGTCGGAGGCGTTCGCCCACTCGCCGCCTATGAGCAGCTTGCCAGGGGAGATTTTTGTTTTGGTCGCAGTCAGCATTTTGTAAGAAGTTCTCAGCTATCGATTGTGAGCCGGTGACTACTTCGCGGTGAAGGTCGCCGGACGCTTGCTCACATAAGCGTTCAGGCCTTCTTTTGCGTCGTCGCTCTGGAAGAGGATCTGCTGGTTTTCGCGTTCGACGGCGAGCGCGGCCTCGATTGGGATCTCCCATCCGGTCTGCACCGCGCGCTTGATGCGCCCTACGGCCTTCGCGGCCTTATTCGGCGGACAGAACTGGCGGGCATATTCGAGCACGTTCTCCATAAAACTCTCGCGCTCGAAGATGTCATTGACGATGCCAAACTCCTTCGCCTCTTCAAAGGTGAAGGTGTTGCCCGTGACCATCAGCTCAATCGCCTTCGACTTGCCAACGAGACGCGAGAGCCGCTGGGTGCCTCCGGTGCCGGGCAGCACGCCGAGGTTGACCTCAGGCAGCCCAATCTTGCCCGCATCCTTGCGGGCGATACGCAGATCGCAGGCCATGGCAATCTCCAGGCCGCCGCCGACGCAGTGGCCGTTGATGGCCGCAATCACCAGCTTGGGCGTATGCTCCAGGCGCAGCAGCATCTCGTTGGCGTGCAGGCAGAAATAATATTTGAATGTGGGATCGACGCTGTTCAGCATCTTGATGTTGGCCCCGGCGGAGAAGAATTTGTCGCCCGCGCCAGTGATAAGAATCACATGCACATTGTTGTCCATGCGCGCCTTCAGGATGGCCTCATCCAATTCGCGGTTCATCTCGTAGGTATAGGTATTGGCGGGCGGATCGTTCATCTCAAGAACGGCCACACCGGCGTCGTTGCGATAGTTAATCAGCGTCTTCTGAGCTTCTGCAGTGGTGGTTCCCATTTCCTTCTCCTTCGATATCCAGAGCTTTTAACACCAGCTTGATCTTTATTGCAGCGAGCTACACGGAAGCTGCGCTGCGGTCTTTCTTTAACTTCACTACACAGATTTCTGTTCCCTGCTCCCGGTCCAGACCCTTTTGCCCGCAATGAATGCCGTGCAGGAAGATGTCCCCCATTTGCGCAGCCAGCGCCTGGGCATTGGGATCGGTCTTAGGATGGTGCCAGGTGTAGATCCAGTTCATCATCCCGAAGAGACTCAGAACGGCGATGCGCGTATCGAATTGTACCCCCGATTGCGCCTTGAGTTCGTCGAGTAATTCGCGGCAGATGCGGTAGTACTCCCGCTTGATCGCGGCAATTTCGCTGCCCAGACCGTTCTTGAGCACATCGTCCTCATGCGAGAGCACCTTCATGGCCTTCTGGTTGGCCAGGAAATATTCCAGATGGTTCAGGATAAAGGCGCGCACCCGACGCTCCGGACCACGCTCCTGGGCGAGGCGCTCGCGCAGCCTGGCAAGGATGGTCGTGAAAGTGTGCTTCTGGACCAGGTAAAGCAGCTTCTCTTTGGACTCGAAATAATAGTAGAGTCCCGCCAGCGACATGCCGCTGGCGCGCGAGAGGTCGCGCATCGAAGCGCCTTCATATCCGCGCTCACAGAAGACATCGGCCGCATGACCAAGGATTTTATTGAGTTGCCGTTCAAAGCGGCCGTCATGGAGAGAAAGTGGCTGAGCACGACGCCGGGGAGCCCGCGCCTTCGCTCTGCCTCTCGTGCTGTCCGGGATGAGATGGGTTGGAGGCATTCGGGCCTGATTCGAACGAACGTTCGAACCAAACAACATCGTAAGATGCCTCGGCGTTCGAGTCAAGTTACCCGCTTGGGAGAGAAAATCAGTCCTGCGGTGGCGCACCATCCAGCAGCGCGCCGATACCGGAGGCGCCGACGGGATTCCCGTTCAGATCATAGATGGGAGAGACGTGCATGCGCAGGTGAACGGTTTTTCCTGTCTTGGCAGCGCGGACCGTCTCAAAAGGGGCGATTGGAATTCCGTTGCGGATTTTATCGAGGAGCCCAGCCACCTCCGCCTCGCGTCCCTTGCCGGTGATTGCAACCAGCGGCTGGCCAATGGCCTCAGCGGCGGTGTATCCGTAAAACTCGACTGCGGCGCGGTTCCAGATGGTGATGATGCCGCGAAGGTCGATAGCGGTGATAGCAAACTGGGAGGATTCGGCGATGCCCATCACGTGCTGGGCCACCTGATGGAGTTGCCGCACCCGGGTAATAGTGGCGCTCAGGTCTTCGCCGGTGGGCGCCTCCAGATCGGATTCGCGCAGGACCAGCATGGTTTGAACCAGCGATTCCATGCGGCCCAGCAACTCCTGCGCCAGCGAAAGATAAGCCTGCAATTGCTCCGGGGCAGGCCCGCGCTGGACCAAATACAAAGTATTTCTCAGCGCCTGCAAAGGATTGTTGATTTGATGGGCAAGCTCCTGGGCGAGGCGGCTGAGGGTGGAGAGCCGCCTGGCCTCCGCGAGCTTCTCTTCCGCCTGCCGCTCAGCGGTAATGTCGCGGCTGATAACGATCACATTTTCAACCCCGCCGTCCCTGCCAATCTCCGGGGTCATGCGGCACTGGTAATCCTTGCGTCCCCAGGGCCCGGAAAATTCGAGATTGAAAGTGGTTTCCGCCGCGGTGAAGAAGACTTTGCGGAGATGGCTTTCAATCTGTTCCGATACCACTTCCGTATGGCCCAGATCGCGCATGGTTTTGCCGATAAAATCCTTTACCGGACGGTTGTTGGCGCGGCCAGTAGCGGCATTCACATAAACATGGCGCAAATCGCGATCAAAGAGCGCTACGGCATCGGATGCATTGTCCAGAAGAGCCTTCAGTGAAACCAGGTCGTCGCCGGCAACGGACTGGTCAGCATGCGGGTTTGCCCGAGGAGAGGCCATACGAGAAGATGCGCAATCCATTGTAACCACAATTCCGGGTACTTAGCATGGGAATGGGTTCTTTTCGGGGGGACCGAAAAAATGGAAGCCGAGGCGTAGCGCAACGAGTCGCGAGTAGAAGCTTGGGCCGGGAGGACCGATGGTGCGTTCTTATGAAAAGGCCGGCAGCAAGCCGGCTTTAAGAAATGCGCCTTAGATCCTGGAAATGAGCGGTCGTCCTGGCGGGCAGGACGTCGACCAGCTCGTGCACGCGGTCAACGATAAATTCGAGAAAGTCGGCAACACGATGCTCCGGAGCTGGGCGGCGCGGGAGCCTGAACGGAGAGGAACAATATCGAGCTTGCTGGACGGTTCCATCTGTAAGAGGGGTTTGGCACATCAGCTTCAGCTTAAACTCTGGCATGGGGGACCTCCACAAAACCTATGGATAGTTAGTTGTCAGCCGCTGCTTA
>CAZONJ010000136.1:0-5109 GCA_964581225.1 uncultured Terriglobales bacterium
GGCGCTCTTTTTGCCTCCAGCAGGATCAGCGCGCTGCTCCCGTTTTTCTGCCTGGCAGTGGTGCTCGCTGCTGCCATTCGCTTTGGCGCGCTGACCGGCGTTCTTGGCTCCGCGCTTTCGGCGCTCCTGCTCGCTTACTTCATCTTCTCTCCGCAGCACAGTCTTCACGTCAGCGATGCTTCCGCGCGCGCCAATCTGAGCTGGCTTCTGCTCGGCGGGACCGCGCTCAGCTTTCTTCTCGCCCCCCGATCGCGCAGCCGGCGGTAAAGATCCGGCCCAAATCCGCAGAGAAGATTTTGCTATTGTCCCTGAATGTATCGAAGGTAATCACTTGCATCTGCAAATTGCTTTGCAAGCGATGGGTCTGGCAGCAGAATAATTTGCAGGACGAAAAATATGCCGAAATCGCTTCTCCGAATACTGCTTGGGGCCGCCGCTTGCCTGGCCCTGCTGCCTCCCGCCAGCTTTGCCCAGGGCAATGGTCACGGGAGAAATAAACATCAGGACCAGGACATGCGCGATGATGATCGCGACAACGATCGGGATAATGACCGCGACCGGGACCATGATCGAGATCGTGACCGGGACCACGACGGCGATCGCGACCATCGCTCTCATCATGGCGTGGCCATTATCTTCAGCACGCACGACCGCGACATTATCCGCGATTACTATTCCGACCGTTTTTCCAACCTGCCTCCCGGGCTGGCGAAGCGCAATGGGGACCTTCCGCCCGGACTGCAAAAACATCTGGAGCGCGGCGGCAGCTTGCCTCCCGGCTTGCAGAAGCGGCTCACGCCATTTCCGGAGGAGTTGGATGCGCGCTTGCCGCGGCTGCCCAGCATCTATCGCCGGGCAACGATCGGGGTCGATGTGGTGATCCTGGACCGCCGGACCGAGCGCATCGTGGACATCATCCATGATGTCCTCCGGCCCTGAGACTGCGGAGTCGTCAGGCTAAACAGCCAGGACGCGAAGGCGCGTAGCATCCACGCGGTTTTCTCCTGTCCATCGGCGATGCCGTCCGCCAGGTTCACGGTAGCGGTGTCCTGGATGGCGGCCGGGAACGAGGAAAACCTCGCGCAGCGATTCGTTCAGCTTGCTCAAGGCATTGCGGACCACACAGCGTCTACAAATTTTCAGGGTTATTTGTTCCGGTGAGCCGCTGCAAGGTCCTTCGTCATCTCTCCTATCTTCTGCGCCGAATAATTTTTTTACGGCAAAAATCGGCACCGATCACAGGCCAAGGTTCATCTATATTTCCATGCAAACTAAAAGCACCCTGTTTTCCAAGTACCAGCTTGGACCGGTGGGCCTGAACAATCGTCTGGTGATGGCGCCGCTCACGCGCAACCGCGCCGCCGAAGGAAATGTGCCTACACTGCTGATGGCAAAATATTATGCGCAGCGCGCATCCGCCGGGCTCATCATCGCGGAGGCCACGCAGGTCTCGCTCGAAGGGCAGGGATACGAGCGCACGCCGGGCATTCATTCCGACGCTCAGGCGTACGGATGGAAAAATGTCACGCAAGCCGTGCATGCAGCCGGGGGGCACATTTTTCTTCAACTCTGGCACGTTGGACGCATCTCACACACCGCTTTTCAGCCCGGCAACCGCGCGCCTCTGGCCCCCTCTGCGATCCGGGCCAAGGCGAAAACCTTCGTTGCCGGCCAATTCATTGACGTCTCCGAGCCGCGGGCGCTCGAATTGAGCGAGATTCCCGGCATCGTAGAGCAGTACCGCTCGGCTGCGCGCCGGGCCATGCAAGCCGGATTTGATGGGGTGGAAATCCACTCCGCCAATGGCTACCTGCTCGACCAGTTCCTGAGGGACAAGACCAATCATCGTACCGACCAGTATGGAGGCCCGATTGCGAACCGCGCACGGCTTCTGTTTGAAGTTGTGGAAGCGGTCACGCAAGAGGCTGGGGCGGAGCGCACCGGGGTGCGTCTCTCGCCGGTGACTACCTTCGGCGACATCGCCGACTCCGATCCGCAGGCGCTCTTCAATTATGTGGTCAGCGAGCTCAACCGTTTCAGCCCGGTTTATATCCATGTGATAGAGGGAGAAACCGCCGCTCGAGAAAAATCTCTGCCCTTCGATTATGGCGAGCTGCGTCGCCGCTTCCAGGGGACGTACATCGCCAACAACGAGTACAACCTGCAAATGTCGTTGCAGGAACTGGAATCCGGACGCGCAGACCTGATCTGCATGGGGCGGCCGTTCATCTCGAACCCCGACCTGGTGGAGCGCTTCCGACGTGGAGCGCCGCTCAACCAGCTTGATCCGCTCACGTTGTACGGCGGCGGGGAGCGCGGATACACCGATTATCCGTTTCTAGAATCGGATAGCAGGTCTGCGTAAAACGAGGAAGAGGGATTCTCAGTCTTCGGGCGATTGCCCGGAGCGCATCTTCCAGACCATCTGCCGGAAGATGCCAAGCCACAGCTCGGCGTCGCCGGCGCTTAGGTTGAGACGGCGCACCAATCTCCGCATCTTCTCGTCGGTCACAGGCGTGGAGCCTGGCTTCATGTAGCCGCTGCAGCGCAGCGCATCGAGCAGCAGCGCGGTGATCCGCTCCACCTCGGCCGCAGTGGCGGGAGACAGCTTCTCCGGCGCGAACTCACCTTGCTTTAGCAGTGTCTGCGCGCTGGGCTGCGCGGGCGGCGCTTCTTCGAATGAAGATGCGGGCCTGGCATCGCGCGCCAGTTCGTAGAGGCAGACCGCAACGGCTTGTCCCAGGTTCATCGAGATATGTTCTTCGCGGGTGGGAATGCGCAGCAGCCAGTGGCAGTGGCTGAGGTCCTGGTTGGAGAGGCCGCGCTTCTCCGAACCAAACAGCAGGGCGACGCGTCCCGATGCGAGCTGCCTGCGAATGAGAGGCGCGCCCTCTTCCAGACGCCGCAGCGGGTGCTGCAACTCGCGATGACCTGCGGCGGTGGTCCCGACCACCAGCGCGCAATCCGCTACTGCCTGTGAGACGCTCTTGTACTCCTCCGCCCGGGCCAGCAGCGCCGGAGCGCCTACGGCAGAACGCGCTTCGCGAAACGCCAGCTCATACGGGTTCACCACCCGCAGATGGAGAAAGCCGAAGTTGCTCATGGCGCGAGCGGCGGCGCCGATGTTGAGCGGGTTGCGCGTAGCCACCAGCACGACGCGCAGAGAATCGAATTCAACCGGCACGGGCAAGAAGGCTATTCTACGATGCCTGACCTGGGATTTTGTGGCTGGACGGCGCCGTGTTCCGCCATCTCTATTTTTTTGCGGAAAAGAATCCTCCCGAGCTGCGGGCCATCCAAAGAATTTGTGACAATGAAGAATGGCGACTAATTCCGAATCCCCTTCAGTCCCGGCGATCAATCCCTGGTTCGTAGCGGTTGCAGTGATGAGCAGCACTTTTATGGAGGTGCTGGACACCACGGTGGTAAACGTCTCGCTGCCGCACATCGCAGGCAGCATGTCTGCGACCACCGACGAGGCGACCTGGACGCTGACCGCTTACCTGGTGGCCAACGCCATCATCCTGCCCATGACGGGGTGGCTGGCCAACTACTTTGGGCGCAAGCGCCTGCTGATCTTCTCGGTGGTCGGCTTTACCGTCGCTTCTTTCTTCTGCGGCTTTGCGCCCAACCTGCCCTTCCTGATCATCTTTCGCGTGATTCAGGGGGCATGTGGAGGCGGGCTCCAGCCGCTCTCGCAGGCGATCCTGATGGAGGTGTTTCCCCCCGAAGATCGCGGCAAGGCGATGGCCTTCTGGGGACTCGGCATCGTGGTCGCCCCCATGCTGGGCCCGGTGCTTGGCGGCTGGCTTACCGACAGTTACAGCTGGCGATGGGTCTTCTACATCAATGTGCCGATCGGGGTGCTGGCGGTCTTCCTCACCACCATCTTCGTCTTCGATCCGCACTACATCAAGCGGCGCTCCCAATCGGTCGACTTCTGGGGCATCGGCATGCTGGTGCTGGGCATCGGCGCGCTGCAGATCATGCTGGATAAAGGGCAGGAGGAGGACTGGTTCTCTTCCCGCTTCATCCTCATTCTTGCCATGTGCGCCATCGGCGGACTGATCGCCTTTGTGGTCCGCGAGCTGGTGGCCGAGCATCCCATCGTGGACCTGAGGGTATTCCGCATCCGCACCTATGCCACCGGCGTCTTCCTGATGACGCTGCTGGGCTTCGCCCTCTACGGCAGCACCGTGATGCTGCCGCTGCTGTTGCAGACGCTGCTCGGCTATCCCGCATTGCAGGCCGGAATCGCCATGCTGCCGCGCGGCCTGGGATCGTTTGTCGCCATGCCGCTGGTGGGCGTGCTTATGAGCAAGATCGAATCGCGCAAGCTGCTGGGGGCGGGCATTATCGCCTCCACCTACGCGTTTTATATGTTCGCGCACCTCAACCTGAATGTCGGATATTGGAACTTCTTCTGGCCGCTGATCCTGCAAGGCTCGGCCATGGGGCTGATCTTCATCCCGCTCACCACGATAACCAACGATCCCATCCCCAAAGAGCAGATGGGCAACGCCACCAGCCTGTTCAACCTGATGCGCAACATCGGGGCCAGCGTGGGCATCGCCTCGGTCACCACCATGCTGACGCGCCGCAGCCAGGTCCACATCCATGACCTTGGGGTGCATGTGAATCCCTACGACCCGCGGGCGCGGGCCATGATCCAGGGCATGAGAGGGGCGATGATGGCGCATGGATCGGATCCGGTCACGGCAGCGAAACAATCCTACGGCGCGCTCTTTGGACTGGTGGAGCGCCAGGCCGCCATGATGTCATTCAACGATGTCTTCTGGTTCCTGGTCATGGTCTTTGCCAGCATGTTCCCGCTGATCTTCCTCATGAGAAAACCCCAAAAGGTGGCCAAGGGCGAGATCGCGATGCATTAAGGGGACGTTCGTGAGGCAATGGCCCTCGTCCGGCTCATTGGGTATACTGTCACGCATGGCAGTGCGAAAATTCTTCCATCCCAATCGAGATCCGGACCGCTCTCTCAACCTGGAAGAGACCCGTTTGGTGAGCGACCTGCGCGTGATGCACTCCAAGGTGGACGAGCTGCACCACATCGTCGAAAACCTGAAGCGCCGCCACACCAGCGAGAGCATT
>CAZONJ010000137.1:0-4763 GCA_964581225.1 uncultured Terriglobales bacterium
GCAGGCACGTTACAATCTGTAGCCCGGCACGGCAGTGCCGGGGTAGGGCCCAATAACATCAAGAGTCCCCGCAGGGGACGGCACAGATACCGAATTCACACCTCAGCAAATCCATCGCGCTTGCCTCAGAATTCGCGATTCTCTTAAAAGAAAGCACGGATTCGATGGCAAATAATTGTGGCGCCCCTGCCGGGACTCGCATTGGTGCGTTCCCGGTCCCGGCACTGCCGTGCCGGGCTACAGATTATTCCGTCCTGCCCAAGCAGGACTGGCGAATGTGTGATTTGGGTTGATGAAATCTCCCGATGCACTCTGTACGGGCTACAGATTATTCCGTCCTCTGAAGCAGGACTAATGCCCGGGCGACTCACAGATTGATCCTTCTGCTCAAGCACGACTGTTATTTTGATCGCCCGGGGAAAAGAGCACCCGTTTTCAATCCTTACAGACGTGCTCCTCGAATTGTTTTACGACCTCAGGCGGGGCCGCATCAGTGTAGGACCTGGATTGATCCTGGGAATCGAAAATTGCCCCGCATTTGCTACAGCGATAAGAGACCAGGACATTGTCCCGGAACATATGCGGGTCTAATTCTCGCTCATGCATCAGCGTGGAAGTTGCAGCCAGTGCCGGCTTTCGTTAAGTGAAGAGTAAAAGGCCCTGATGATGCAGCAGAATCAGGGCCCATTTCAAGTTAAGAGCTTCAAGCAATTTGCGACTGCCGGTTAGCGATAGCTGCCGCGCCCGCCACCACCGCCGGAGCGCCCGCCGCGTCCACCACCACCGCCGCCACTGCCGGAGCGCCCGCCGCGTCCACCACCACCGCCAAAGCCGCCACCGCCCGAGCGTCCGCCACCACCACCGCCGCCGAAGCCGCCGCGTCCACCACCGCCGCCGCCACCTGCGCGGTTGCCCTTAGGACGCGCTTCATTCACGGTAAGATTGCGGGCCCCTACCTGCATGCCATTGGTCCCGGCAATCGCCTTCTCAGCGTCCTCATCGTTTGCCATTTCCACAAAGGCAAAGCCGCGCGGCTGGCCGCTATACTGGTCGCGAATCATGTTCACATTTTCAACCTGCCCATAAGCTTCAAAAATCTGGCGCAGCTCCTGCTCACTGGTGTTGTAATCCAGATTGCCGACGTAAATGCTTTTCATAATCTCTCTTTCTCTTACTCGTAATAGGTTTGTTCGTGTCCGGACGAAGCTTTCAAGCTAAGCTGGGCGATGGTCGATGAACCGGCCGCTGGCTGGTTCGCGCGAGTAAATCCGCAGGAGGCTCTGACCCCGTGGTCATTGGCGGGTCACATGTATTTTACATAAAAAAGCGGTTGTTTGTTCTTTCCCGTTTTCGGGCAGCAATATGGGTAGGAAGCGTCCTTGAATATGACATCTTCACTGCAACTGCTATGCTGGCAAAGGACCACAAAAGGAGAGCGTACAAAAATGTCAAAGATCAATGGCGACAAGGCCCGGCATAGCCGGCAGCAGAAAAGAAAGGCCGAATTGCGGCTGAAAATGCGAGAGCTTCGCCAGGTTTCGAGTTCCCAAGGCAAGAAAAAGTAGCCTGGTTTTCCCGCTGCGGCGGCGGCAGCCGCTGTTTACCAGCGGAATACTGCCCATATTTTCCTTGTTTTTGGTTCAATCTTCAGCCAAGATGCACACAACGCGAAGCAAGGAGATCCCGGATGTATAAGATCGAAGCTATTCCAGAGCAGCTTGGGTCCCACTATCGTTCGCAGGCCTTTAAGACCAAGGCATTGGCGGAGAGGTTTCGCAGCGAGTATCTGATCGATCCGGAGGGAGTCAACTTTCGCATCATCGCTGTCCAGTCGCAGCGTACGGCCTCGCGCCGAAAGCGAAAAGTCGCGGTCAGCTAAATTCGATTGCCGCAGCGGAAGTGAAGAAGAAAAAGGAAGTGGAGCATGTTTGCCATGCTCCACCTGAAGTGATTTACCGTCCGTTATAGCCTCGCTGATAACCAGACTCATAGCCCTGACGATAGAGCTGCTTATACTGGTTTTTATCGCCAAAGGATGAGCTGTAACCACGGTCCGCATTCTTGTAGTTGTCATCGTGGGTAGGCCGGAAGCTATGACCGGTGCGCATGTCATTGGAGCCATCATTCAATCCGTCATGGTATCCGATGTTCTGCGCCTGGTTCATGCCGGAGCCGTATCCGCCATATCCGCCGTTCCCGTATCCGCCATTTCGGCCCCAGCGACCATTACCGTTGCCATAGCCGCCGTTGCCATAACCACCGTTTCCGCTATAAACGTTCGAATAGCCGCCGCGGCCCTGCTCGTAGCCCTGTCTGTATCCCGCCTCAAAGGCGCGACGATCTTCCTCGTTCGCATACTGATTATTGCGCTGCCCCGACCGGCGATTATGCTGGGCGTCCCACTGACCCTGATTGAACCCCTGCTGATATGCTCCGCTGTTTTGTCCATAGCCGCGATTACGATAGCGACCCTGGCCGCGGTCGTTGTCGCGGTCATTATCACGGTCCTGGTCACGGTACTGCCCATTGTCGCGGTTGCGATATTGATCATTATCGTGGTCCCTGTCCTGGTCCTGATAAGAGTGTCCCGGCCAGCCTTGGGCCATCCCAGCCATGGAGCTCCCTACGACCAGTGCAGTACCCAACGCAAATGTACGGATGTATTTCATAAGTTTCTCCTGTATTGCACCTGGATTTTGGGTAACACACCGGCTCCCATACCTGTGATGCACCCCTGTATTTACTAACTCAGCCAGTTAAAACCCGGTAATTTCGGTAAAGTTCTGGCAACCGCAAAACTCGGGCAGAGCCGAATTTGCATGATGATGGCGAGTGCAGCCGAACCGGAGCAGGTGCAAAGTCTCTGCCCTCAATCGCGGCAAGGGAGCAAACGAAACCAGACTTCGTCCTGAATGTTTCCTGCATCTTAATCCAGCAATGCGCAAGTGGCATCGAGTTCGAATTGTCGTAGTGCTGCTGCTCCTGGCTGCAAATGTGGGATGGGCGGAAGGCGCTATCGGCACCTTTGAAGGGCTGGTGGTGCAGGGAAATTCGCGCGAGACTGGGACCTATATCTACGTACAAAGCAAGAATGGAAACATGCGACGGGTGCGGATCAAAGGGGCCCGGATCTATTATGCCGATTCAATTCCGGCAATTCAGCGCACCCGGTCCGCGGCGGAATGCCTGCGCGGGCCTTCGGAGGTACGAATCACCGCCGAACAAAATAAAAGCGGAGAATGGAATGCCCGCGAAATCATGATTCTGCGCTTACCCGGCGCTCAGATCCAGGCGGGACTAAGGCGCGGTGGACGAGAAGAAAATAGCGTCAAAAGCCTGCAAGAAAACGTCTAATTAAACGTCTAGATAGTAGGCGCCGGTCGGTTGACGTATGATTACAGAAGCATCGGTGCCCGGTAATCCGTCTCATAGTAATTGGAGTTCATCATGAAAATCCGAGGAAATTGGCTAACAGCTTTCCTGCTGGTAATGCTGTTGGCTTTTCCCGCTGCCCAGGCGCAAAGCACTCCCGGCAAAGACGACCAAAAGCAGACGAGCCAAACACAGTCGTCCAAAACCGCAAGCCAGGCCAGTCCAGTGCCAGCGCAAAGCGCCCCTGCTACCGGTAAAGACGAACAAACCCAGCCCAGCCAAACGCAGCCCTCCAGAGCCGCAGGTCAGGCCAGCCCAACGCCGGCGCAGAGCGCTCCCGATACGGCGGTTCAGGACCAAAGCAGCCAGAGCCAACCGGCGGTAGAGGAGCAAAGCAAAAATCAGGGCAAAGACGACAAGGAAAAGGAAAAGAAAGAGAAAAAAGAAAAGAAAGAGCACCATGGCGGCAAAGATGACATCGATGCCGTTGGCAATCGTGACATCGGCGGTCGGGGGCTCGGCAACTGGTACTCGATCGAAAAAGAAGTGCGCATTGGCAAGCAGTATGCGCAGCAGGTGGAGCAGGGAGCAAAGCTGATCAACGATCCTGTGGTCACCGAGTATGTGAACCGCATTGGACAGAACCTGGTGCGGAACTCTGATGCCAAGGTCCCATTCACCATCAAGGTGATCGATTCGGACGAGATCAATGCCTTCGCCTTGCCCGGTGGATTCTTTTATGTGAATTCCGGCCTGGTTCTGGCCGCGGACAATGAATCGGAGCTGGCAGGCGTGATGGCCCACGAGATCGCACATGTCTGCGCCCACCACGCGATGCGCGAGATGACCCGCGCCAATCTGGCAAACCTGGCCACCATCCCTTTGATATTCGTTGGCGGCGGACTCGGCTATGGAGCTTATGAGGCTGCTGGCATCGGCGTCCCTCTGGCCTTCATGCACTTCTCGCGCAGCTTTGAGGCGGAGGCGGATTACCTGGGAACGGAATACCTCTACAAGACCGGCTATGATCCAAATTCTCTGGTGACTTTCTTCGAGAAGATCGATGCTTTGCAGAAGAAGAAGCCCGGTACGCTGGCCAAGGCCTTCTCCACCCATCCGCAGACGCCGGACCGCATCGAAAAAACCCAGGAGGAGATCGCTAAAGTGCTTCCTCCCCGAGATGAGTATGTGGTGACCACCTCGGAGTTCGATCAGGTGAAGGCGCGCTTGAACGCAATCGAGAACCGCCGTAAGTTGACCGACGAGAAGGACAGCGGAAAACCGAGCCTTCGTCGCGCCAACAATGACAAAGATAAGACCGGAAACGATAAGAACGGCAATGACGACGACCGTCCAACCCTGCATAAGCGCGACGATCAATAATTTCCATT
>CAZONJ010000138.1:0-4735 GCA_964581225.1 uncultured Terriglobales bacterium
TTCGCCAGCGCATTCAACCGTACATTCAAACGGGATTTATAGCGCGCCGCGGTGTTGGCGTGAATTACGCCTTTCTGGATCGCCTTATCGATCAGCGATGCGGTGTCGCGGAACTTGGTATCGGCGGCCTTCTTATCGCCTTGCGCGAGGGCCTCGCGGAATGCGCGCAGGGCGCTGCGCAGACGCGAGCTGTTGGCGCGATTGATGGCGGTGCGCTTTTCGGTCTGGCGGGCGCGCTTGAGCGCTGAAACATGGTTTGCCATAGTATTGCTGGTTCCTCTGAGTTTCTTAAATATCTGGTAAAGCATTGATTATAAGGAGAATACTTGCTCCCGTCAAATGGCCGCCCGGGTTTTTTGCGAGATTTACACCATCGCCCTGGAAGGATGTCCTCTAGCTCTAAGCTGCTGATGAAGAAGGATTTTGGACAATCCGAGGGTTCGCCTGCGGCATCTAATTATGTGCAAGCAGTAACACTCCTGTGAGGCGGGGCTACGATTCGACAATCATCTTTATTGACTTGTACGCAAAGCGAGGGTACTCTACGCCAAATAGATGTTCTTCCCGCTGGTTTTTACCATCGCGCAACATTCTGGGTTTACAAATCAACACAGCATTATGGTCGTTTGCAACCGAGGCGGAGCCGCCCCGCTGCATCCCTATGCAACTTTCGCTTTTTGGAGGAATAAGCCAAACACTCAATGAAGAAAAATCTGGAAATCACTCCTAATCTGGAAGCACTGTTCGGCACCCGAGATGAAAACCTTCGCTTGCTGGAAGGCGGTCTGAAAGTATCCATCGATATGAGGTCGGACCACGTGGCAGTGGAGGGGGCCGCGAGCGATGTCTCCCGCGTAGAGCAGGTCTTTGGCGATTATGAATACCTGCGCAAACAGGGATTCACCTTCCATAACGGCGACCTTGGCTCCATGCTGCGGGTGGTCGCCTCCGATCCCAATGCTACCCTGCGAGGATTGGCCGAGGCCGGCAAACAGCGCTCCTTCGGAAAGCGCGTGGTCCAGCCGAAGAGCGTAAATCAGCGCCGCTACATCAATGCCATCGAAAAAAGCGACATGGTATTTGGAATCGGGCCGGCGGGCACCGGGAAGACCTATCTTGCCGTCGCGATGGCCATCGCCGCGCTGATGAATAAGCAGGTCAATCGCATCGTCCTCGCCCGTCCGGCGGTGGAAGCTGGAGAGCGCCTGGGGTTCCTTCCCGGGACATTGCAGGAGAAGGTCGATCCTTATCTTCGCCCGCTATACGACGCCCTCTATGACCTGCTGGAGCAGGAAAAGGTAGACCGCTTCCTGGAGAAGAACATCATCGAGATCGCGCCCATCGCCTTCATGCGGGGACGCACCCTGAATGACAGCTTTGTCATCATGGACGAGGCGCAGAACACCACGACCGAGCAGATGAAGATGTTTGTGACCCGTCTGGGCTACAACTCCAAGGCGGTGATTACAGGCGACATCACACAGATCGATCTGCCCAACGCGAAGCGCAGCGGGCTGATTGAGGCCTCGGAGATCCTGAAAAACGTGGAGGGAATCTCGTTCAACTACTTCGATGAGAGCGATGTAGTGCGTCACCACCTGGTGCAGCGCATTATCCAGGCTTACGACCAGCACGGAAAGCGCCAGAGCGAGCAGCTCTCGCTCTCGCTGGAGTCGCGCAACCCCGATCCGCAATTGATTGCGGAGAAGGCGGCGCAACGCCAGGCGCCCGTCCTTGAGCAGTAAGGACCATGGGAATGGCGATGCGCTCGGGGCAGGATTAAACGTACAATAAAGGGGGAGGGTCATGGCCCTCCCCTTTTTATTGATTGCCGTGATCCGAATGGAAGACCAATCCAAAGAAGTTTCCGCCGCGACGCTCTCCGCCTTTCTGCGCCGCGCGCAACGAAGCGTGGGACTCTCCGGCAGGGTCCATGTGCTGATCACCGCCAACGAGCAGATGCGAAAGCTGAATCGCCGCTTTCGCGGCAAGAACAAGCCGACCGACGTGCTCTCCTTTCCAGCTTCTGCGGAAGTACAATCGCCGGAAAGCCATGCGGGAGACCTGGCCATCTCCCTGGAAATCGCCCGCGCCAATGCAAAACAATTGGGACATTCGGTTGAGGATGAAATCAAGGTGCTTCTGTTGCATGGAGTACTGCATCTGGCGGGACACGATCATGAATCCGACAAGGGCGAAATGGCTGCGCTGGAAGAACGGTTGCGGACGAAACTGCATCTTCCTGCCGCACTGATCGCCCGCAGCAGTCAAAAAGAAAAAGCGTCGAGCCAGAAGGAAAAGAGACCGGGCGCAAGGCGAGCGCGGCCTGTGAGAACGCCGGTTAAGGCCGGCGCTGCGCGTGGAGGCCGGCAATGAACTACGCGTTATCAGTTTTGGTGTTGGCGCTGGCAGCTCTTCTGGCGCTGGTCTCTTACGTGGAGCGCGTCTATGCCGAGATGGGTAAATTCCTCTCCCGCGAATTTGAGGAGAATATTGAGGCGTTCGAGCAGCGCGTGGAGCCGCGACTGGGATGCAGCCGGAACCGCGCCTCGCTTTCCATGTCGCTTCTCAGCCAGCTCTTTACCGCCGCCATTGCGCTTCTTCTCGGCTTCATGATCTTCGGCGATGGCCGCTGGAGCTTGACGGAATGGCTAGAGGCCTCCGTTCTGGTCATCTTTCTGGTCCTCATCTTTAACCGGCTGCTGCCCCATTTGTTTTTCGCCCTTACCAAAGGGAATTGGCTGGAGCATTGGGCGCTGCCATTGCGGCTGCTCATCTATCTGGCCCTTCCGGTCACTATCATATTGGGCTTCTGCATGTCGATCGTCGCGCTGACCGAAGAGCCGCAGCCGGAGCAGCGGGAGGTCACATCGGAGGCCGTGGATGCCCTGATCGAGGCTGGAGAAGAAGAGGGCATTCTGGAAGAGAGCGACCGCGAGCTGATCCAGTCGGTGGTCGAATTCGGCGACAAAATTGTGCGCGAGGTGATGACCGCGCGTCCTGACGTCTTCGCCGTTCCCCTGGAGACTACCATCGAGCAGTTTACCGAGCTACTGCGGGAAAAGCCGTATTCCCGCGTACCCGTATATGACAAGGACATCGACCATATCCGCGGCACTCTTCTTACCCACGACGTATTGCAGGTGACGGACATTGACGCGCGCATCGACACGGTGGAAAAGCTGATGCGCCCGGCCCACTTCGTGCCGGAAACCAAGAAGGTGAATCATCTGCTGCGGGAGATGCAGAAGGAGAAAGTGAATATGGCAATCGTGATCGATGAATACGGCGGCACCGCCGGAGTGGTCACGATCGAAGACCTGCTGGAAGAGATTGTGGGAGAGATCGGGGACGAACATGAGGCGCAGCCGGACGTAGTACAGGAGAGCGAGAATTCCTATGTCATTGCCGGCAGCGCCGACCTGGACCGCTTGCATGAGCTTTTCGGCTTCCGTCCGGAGGGCGTCGATGCGACCACGGTTGCAGGCTTCGTGAGTGAGATCGCAGGGCACATTCCGCAGGGCGGCGAGGTCATTTTGGACCATGATCTTCGCTTCGAGATCCTCGATTCCACTGACCGGCGGGTAGAGCGGTTGCGGGTAAGCCGGGTTTCGCCCACGCATTCTCAAGTCCCGGCCAAAGGCAATTCGTGGCAGCATCGAGGAGCATAAGCGTGGCATTCCGTTCCGGTTTCGTTTCTATCATTGGCCGGCCGAATGCCGGCAAATCCACGCTGCTGAACGCCCTGGTGGGCGAAAAAGTGGCCATCGTTACCCATAAGCCGCAGACCACGCGTAACCGCATCCAGGGGATCGTCAATATAAAGGACCGCAAGGGAAAGACCGTCGGCCAGGCCGTATTCATCGATACGCCTGGAATCCACAAGCCGGATTCCTCATTGAGCAAGCGCATGATGCAGGAGGTCTACGACGCGCTTGAAAGCCGCGACCTGGTGCTGCTGATAGTGGACGTCACGCAAAGATTTGGGAGCGGCGACCAGTTTGCCCTGGATATCCTGAAAAAAGTAGACTCGCCGGTCTTTCTACTGCTTAACAAAATCGATCTTATCGAAAAGCAAAAACTGCTGAAGATAATCGAGGAATATCGCCATCTTCATAATTTCAAGGAAATCGTCCCCATCTCGGCCGCTAAAAAAAATGGATTGGACCTCCTGCTGGAGGCGGTGATGAGCGTGTTGCCGGTGGCCCGTCCGTATTTTCCCGAGGAACAGATCACCGACCTGCCGGAGCGCTTCCTGGTTTCGGAGATCATTCGGGAGAAGGTCTTGACCTCCGCTGGACAGGAGGTCCCTTACGCCACAGCAGTGATCGTGGATCGCTTTGAGGAGGGGGAGAAGCTAACGCGCATTGCCGCGACCATCTATTGCGAGCGCACCGGACAGAAGGCGATCCTGATCGGCAAAGGGGGATCGATGCTCAAGAAAATTGGCATGGCGGCCCGCTTCGAAATCGAAAAAATGGTAGGCACAAAGGTCTTTCTCGAATTGTTCGTAAAGGTCCGGGAGAACTGGCGGGAGTCCCGCGCCTTTCTGGACGACCTCGACTGGCGCAAGCAGTTGCAGGAGCTGGCTGAAAGGCAGTCGCTGGACCTGAAATAGTTACAATCTGTAGCCCGGCACGGCAGTGCCCTTCTAAAGAGAGATGTAGAGGATTACGAGTCGTGTCAGGGCACGAGTTCACTCGTGCCAAAACAAGCATTCATCAGCCCGGCTTCA
>CAZONJ010000139.1:0-4713 GCA_964581225.1 uncultured Terriglobales bacterium
TTGCCTTCGATGCATTCATAGGCATGGCCTGCCGCCAGGTCCTTAAATTCTTCGCTCCTGCCGCTGGGCCACTGGATCACCGCCAGATCGATCCGGTCGCGGCGACCGAGTCCAAAGGTGACCGGCAGCTCCGACTGGGAAAGATAACTCGATCCGCTCTTCACCAGGCGCAATTGGCTAATGCCGGCATAGTGGATGCGCACTGTCGCCCCGATGGCGTCGCGATTGGATTTGGTGCCGATCAGATGAAAGCGTATGCTGCGGTTTCCGGCAAGCTGGTCGTTGCGAAAGAGATATGCCGGGCCGTTGTTGGTGGTAAGCAATATGTCCAGATCGCCATCGCGATCGAAGTCCCCGTAGGCGAGACCGCGGCCCACTTTGGGCTGTCCAAATTCCTTGCCGGCCTCCAAGGCCACATCCTTGAATTTACCCTTACCATCATTGAGAAAGAGGTGCGGAGGCTGCGCGTAACCTACGCCGTACAGAATGTTGCGCACCGTCTCGTCGATGTGTCCGTTGACCGCGATCAGGTCCAGCGCGCCATCCAGGTTGGCGTCGAGAAAGAGGCAACCGAATCCCAGGGTCTTCCTTGACGCAGCTCCCACTCCCGAGGAAATGGCAACGTCTTCATAGATCCCATGTCCAGCGGAGCGGTACAAGCCGATCATCTCGTTGGAAAAGTTGGTGATGGCCAGGCCGGGAGCTCCGGAATTTTCGAAGTCGGCAACGTCCACCCCCATCCCAGCGCGGGCCTTCCCTTCCGTGCTGAAGGCGACTCCGGCTTCGATGGCAATGTCCTTGAAGGTCCCATTGCGGAGATTTTGATAGAGCTTGTTGGGTTGAGTGTCATTGGCGACCAGCAGGTCCGGCCATCCGTCCTGGTCATAATCGAGCAAGGCCACGCCCAGGGATTTGGAGCTGGTATCGAAGATCCCGCTGGTTGCGGTCACATCTTCGAATGTCCCATCCCCGCGGTTGTGAAAGAGCCAGCAGGTCTCTCCCCGGTAGGCCTCCGGAGTGCAGTAGGATTTGCGCTTTCCGTCGAGGCTGCAAAAGACATCGTGCTCCGGAGACCACTTCACGTAATTGCAGACAAACAGGTCCAGCAGGCCATCGCGGTCATAATCGAACCACAAGGCGGAAGTGCTGAAGCCGCTTCTGCCTCCAAGTCCGCTGGAATGGGTAACGTCCACAAACCTGCCTTTGCCGGTATTGCGAAATAGGTGGTTCTGCCCCACGCAGGTCACCAGAATGTCGGGATAGCCGTCATTGTTGTAGTCCCCCACGGCCACTCCCATGCCATACATCTCGACGTCGAGGCCGGCGCTGCGCGTGACATCGGAGAACGTTCCATTGCGGTTGTTGCGGTATAGCCGCAAGGTGGTGCGCTGGCGCTTGTGTCCCGGCCAGTCCATGCCATTCACCAGCAGCACGTCTTGCCAGCCATCGCCGTCGTAATCGAGGAAGGCGCATCCGGCGCCCAGCGTCTCGGGCAGGAATTTGCCGCCAAAGGCGCCGCTGTTGTGATGGAACTGGATGCCCGCCCCTCCGGTGACATCCACCAGACGAAATCCCGGAGCCGCAGACGATTCGGCGAACCCCAGCACGGGGGCGGCGGCGAGTGTGGTGAGCAGTCCAGCTAAGAATTCCCTGCGCTTCACGGAAGGTTCACCAGCCCATTGCGGATGGCGTAAACCACAAGCTCGGCGGTGTTGTGAATGCCGAGCGCCTCCATAATATTGGCGCGATGGACGGAGACGGTATTGACGCTGAGGTTAAGATGCGCGGCAATCTCTTTGTTGGATTTTCCACTGACGATCCATTGCAGGACCTCGAGCTCCCGGGCGGTAAGCCCGCTCTCGCGCTCGCCCTTCAGATGCGCTGAGCGGGAAAGTTGAGAGTCGAGGACAGTCTCGCCCGCCGCCACTCGCCGGATCGCGGTCACCAGGTCAAGGTCCACGGCATTTTTGAGAATATAGCCGCGCGCTCCGGCCTCGAAGGCCTGACGTATCCAGGTATCTTCGGAGTGCATGCTCAACATCAGCACTAGAAGCTCGGGAGAGGTCTCGCGGATCTGGCGGGTAGCGTCCAGTCCATTCATCTGGGGCAGGGCGCAATCCATTACGGTGACGCGCGGCCGCAACTCCCGGGCCAGACGCACCGCCTCGCTCCCGTCGCTCGCCTCTCCGACCACCAGGATGTCGGCCTCGTCCTCCAGCATTCGCCGGAAGCCGCGACGCACCAGGGCGTGGTCGTCCACCAGCAGCACGGAAATTTTAGTCTGCATGAGAGGCCGCTTTCTCTTTTGGGAGCCATAATCGCACCAGGGTGCCCCCCGCCGCAGGCTGCAGAAATTCGATCTTGCCGCCCAGCAACTCCGCCCGCTCCCGCATGGCTACCATGCCAATGCCGCGTTGCGCGCGGTCGGCCACAAAGCCCGCTCCATGGTCTTCCACTTCCAGGAGCAGCGCATCGCCGAGAAAATGCAGCCGCACCCAGGCCTTCGCGCTTTTAGCGTGACGCACCACATTGTTCAGCGCCTCTTGCAGCACCCGGTAAATATGGATCGCGGCGCCGCTTTCAATGGGAAATGGCTTCCCCGATTTTTCATAGGATATGACAATCCCGGTCTGCTTTTCTATCGTAGGCAGATACCAGTCGAGCGCGCTCTCCAGTCCGGCTTCTTCCAGCGTGACTGGATGCAACGCCTGGGAGAGGCTGCGAACGTTGTCGAGCGTGTTCTGCGCGATGTGGGAAACTTCGCGCAGATCGGCCCACAGCGGAGAGCCCTCGGGAAGATGCTTGCGCGAGCGCGCCAGCATAGAGCCGATCGCGGTGAGGATCTGCCCGAACTCATCATGCAATTCTCGCGAGATGTAGCGGAGCGTCGATTCCTGGGTGGAGATCAGCTTTTGCGCCAGCTCGCTGCGCTGCTCGGAGAGAGACGAGAGACGCGCGAACAACATGCGATTCGAGCGGATGATGTAAAGACTGGTCAGCAGGATGGCCATCAGGATAGCGGTGAGGAAGAGGTAGACCTGGCGCTGGACGCGGTCATAGATTTGAGAGATGCGCTGCGCGGCCTGCTCTTCGTTCTCGTTGTTCTCGATCAGCAGCCTGGCCACGGCGGTATTCAACGCGGCCTGCCGCGCCTGCAGAGAGAGGCGTATCTGCGCCCGGGCTTCATTCTCCTTGCCGCTGCGGGCGAGGGCGAAGGTGCGGTCTACCGCGTCCCAGAATTGCGACAGGGAATTGCTTAAAAAAACGCGCTGTTCGGCAGTGCGACGGATAACAGCGACGCTCTCTTCCCGCCGCAGCGCATCGTCAAGGTCTGCGTGGACCCGCTGGAACTGTGCCGCCCAGGCATTCAGCGGATATGGCTCATCGTTGTCCAGCATGTCGCGCATGGCCAGCGCCAGGGAGTTCAGGTCGTTCTGTATTCGGATCAGTTGCAGCGAGTCTTTGCGGTTGCGGTCCGCCGAATCCCGCTGCAACTGCCGCAGTCCGGAGATCTGCAGGGTGATGTACCACGAGTAGGCCACCACCGCAGCCACCGTTACGATCAGTCCTATGAGCAGACCTGTTGTCGGGGATTGGCGGGACACTCCCCGAGAATACAACGTATGGAAAGAGAGTGTCACAAACAATCGCGGAGAATGGTCCCAGCGCTCGCATGTCAGCGGCCAGGAAATTTATTCAGCAATGAGCAAACTGGCCGGGCTTTTTAATCCGACCAGGGGGCGGGCTTGCGGTCCCAGCGGTGGGACTTCAAGCCCTTGAGCAGCGCATGGTTTAATCTGCCTTCATCGCTCAGCTTGAGGTTCTGACGCACGTGCTCAGGCTTCCTCATGCCGACGATCAGCGTACTCACGACCGGATTGGAAAGGATAAATCGTATGGCCATCTCCGGCAGCGCCATGGAGTCCGGCAACACCTTCTTGAGCGAGTCAACGCGCTCCACCGTAGCGCGCAGATTCTCCGGGCTGAAGTATCGGGAGCGCCAGTCGTTGGGCGGGAATTTCGTTTCTGCCGTGAGCTTTCCCCCCAGGCTGCCTTCATCGAGCGGAACGCGCGCGATCACGCCGATATTGAGCTTATGGCAAAGCGGGAAGAGCTTGTCCTCGGGCGACTGATCGAAGATGTTGTAGATGACCTGCACGCTGTCTACCAGTCCGGTATGCAGGGCGCGAATCCCGTTCTCGGGCTGCCAGCGGTTCAGGCTGAGTCCAAAGGCGCGGATGGTCCTATCGCGCTTGAGCTTTGCGACCGTCTCCTGAAATTCCTTTTCATCGCTCCAACTATCGTCCCAGACGTGCAACTGGAGCAGGTCAATCGAATCTACCTGAAGGGTGCGGCGGATCATCTCCGCATATCGAAAGACATGCTCTGCGGGAAAGACATCGGTGTAGCGGTCTTTGGGCGACGCCGGCCACTTCTGGTTTTTAGGCGGGACCTTCGAGGCCGCATAGATGCGCTTATCCGGATTGCTGCGCATCAGCTCGCCCAGTAACGAGTCGCTCTTGCCGTCCCCATAGGCCCATGCCGAATCGAAGAAGTTGCAGCCCAGGTCTACGGCCAGTTGCAGCGCTTCGCGCGATTGCCGGTCGTCGGAGTCGCTCCAACCTCCCATGCCCCACAGCCCCTGGGCGATTTCACTCACCTCAAAACCGGTACGGCCCAACTTTCTGAACTTCATTGTTTCGCTTCCTTCCT
>CAZONJ010000140.1:0-4713 GCA_964581225.1 uncultured Terriglobales bacterium
TTGTAAACAGAACAGGCTGTGGAGTGGAGATCGGTACCTGCTTGGACTTGGCCCCGGGTAGCTGTAGGGGGATTCGGACGGTCTTGCCGTCCCGCTTGCGTACTGTCAAAGACGTGCTCTCTCCAACTCCAAACTCCGGTTGCGCGGGCGGCGTTATCGCTCGATCTCCCACTTTGAGCAGGACATCTCCGGGTTGCAGCCCCGCGGCAAAGGCCGGCCCACCGGGATGCACGTCCTGAAACATCCAGCATTCGGAGCCATTGAACGCCCAGCACTGAAAGGTGGCATTGATCGCATTCCGGGCAGCTATTCGACGGCTTCTACGATGCACAAAACCGGTATGACTGGTTTTAAGCTGGCGGACGAGATCGTTCATTTCCCGCTCGAAATCGTCGGCGGTTGGGGCAGTCAGAACCCTGTCCCGTCTGCTCTCAACCAAGCTTCGCCAATTCACACCATGGAATCCAGGATCGAAATGCTTGGTCTCGACCAGTAAAGCGACTTTGTCCAAGAGTTTCTGGCGATCTGATAATTGCAGTGTCATATTCAGAATGCGATCGGCGACGCCCCTTCACCCGCCAAAACAAATCCTGCCCAGTAGAACGGGGGCGTGCCATTGCCGTATTTGTGGAGCAAGTCGAGCTTGGCTTCTCTCAAGGCGGCGGCCTTATCGCGCCCATCAGCGAGATGTTTGTAGAATTGTCCCATAAGGCGACCGGTGACAGTATCGTCAGCGGACCACAAACTCGCCACCACCGCCTGCGCGCCGGCAATGAAGAACGCCTCTTCCAAATTGTCCATTCCGGCTTCGCCCTCGAGTTTTCCGATAGCGGAGTCGCACGCCGACAAGGTGACCAGGTCGGCATTGAGACGCAACTCCGCGATCTCACGGCTTTGTAGCAGGCCGTCCTCCTTCGATCCGGGGTCCCTGCCCAGCACGAGGGCGGCGCGATCGGGAAACTCGACGTCGGCCACGCCATGAACAGCAAGATGCAGCACCTTGAAATCCTCCAGTGGCTCGGCCTTGAACGTCGCCTCCGTGGCCTTTGCCCCTAGCAAAATCGTGGAGTCTCTGCCCGTTTCCTTGCTGATCGTGAGCACCTCTTCTCGAGTTGCGGGCAGGTCAGAGAGATGGGCGTCGAAGAGATCGTAAAGGCCACGCATCAATCGCCGGGAGATGCCTGCGGATGCGAGAACAGCATTGGGTTCATTCCGATATAGAACATCTCCGACCGCCAGCAGGTCCCGTGTGGGTGTATGTACCGGGCGCCGCCTTCGCAGGAGTCGAAAGACAGATGCAGAAGTGGTGTAAGTGACGGTTTTCGATTCAATCAGATATTGGCCGGAAGGGTCCATTAGAGCGTCGAAGGAAAGTAAATGCAATCTGCCGTCGGGAACTACTATAAGCCGGCTCGTCTCTAAGGTCAGAGAGAGCGGTGAAATGAGAGTGGAGTACAGCCGCTTTGCCAACTCGGGAGCGGATTCTTTATCGCGTACCTTCGACAGGTAGGCATTTGTGAGCTGCTCAATTGCGCGCTTTCCCTCTGGCAAGACTGTGATGCTCGCCTGCTCATGGGAGACAGAGATGCAGAATGCTTGTGGTTCGGCGAGGACATATTCCAGGAGCGCCTCATCCTCGTGAAGGCTTGCTTGAATCGCCTTGAGGGTAGCGGGCCGGTTCAGCAGTTTGTCTTCGAAGAGTGCACGCTCATTCCGGATGAGCCCAAGCTCTCGTTCGAGAACAAGGAGTCTGTCCAGTAGTCCCGAACGGCCTGTCTTGCTCTGGGCGCGCATTAGCTCTATCTGCACGTCCGAGATGGCGTCCTCGATCTGCACTTCGGCAGGAGATGCCTTGTTGGGCGTCGGGCGCACCTGAAGACTGGCTGCAATGGCCCTTCCACGGACGCGCTCAATAATTTGCAAGGCCCTCGCAACGTTCCCGTTACGCAGCATAAGTTTGAAATGCTGGACATAAATACTGCCGAGTGAGGCACCAAGGCCCGATCTCCAGTAAGACTCTTTTGCATCGATCAGAAGCCCGTCGATCACATCTTCGGCTTGGGCGTACAAGTCATCGGCCTCAGAAGCATCCCCAAGCTGCGCTTTTAACGCTGCCAGTCCGGCCAGGTCACGAGGCAGGAAGTACCGATCTCCGATCTTCCGGCTGGCCTCAACCGCGATCTTCAGCGACGCTTCAGCCGCTACCGGATCTTTGGTCGCTCCATAAACTTTGGCCAATTGGAAGTTGCTGTCAGCCAGCGTGCGATAAAAACCGAATTTCGCCGCCAACTTATTTGCCTCTTGCAAGCACTGAACTGAAGTTGTCCAGTCTTCGGCATTCGCCTCCAGCTTCCCAAGCAGGACCAGCACCTGGGCCTGATGTCCCATATTTTGCCGCAGCTTGGCGGTGATGAGTGCTTGTTCCAAGGTTTCCTTGGCTTCGCCCGGTCTTCCCAGCGCCAGCAAGGCTTCCGACCTGCCTTCGTAAGCCATAAATGGGAAACCGATGTCGCTGCTAGCCCTCGCTAGTTTGATGGCGCGATCAAAGAACCGAAGCGCCTCCGAGTACCTGCGGACTTCGTTGTAGCCGTTGCCCAACATTTCCAAAAACCTGATCTGCCCGCCGATATCGCCGGTTCTGATGGTTGAAAGCAATGCCCGGCCAAGCAGGATGGCTGCTCTCGAAGTGTTCCCTTCCAAAAATCCAAGAATTCCCAGTTCGCCTTCGGCGCGCGCAGCCCATTGCCTCTCCCCTAAGCGATTAGCAATTTCAAGGGCTTCCGTCCAGGACCGCTTCGCCAGGCCAGGATCGAGGTCGAGATCTGTGTATCCTTTTGCCGCAAGGCACCACAATTTGAGTCGCGCATCATTCTGGACGATTGGATTTTCAAGTTCCTTTCCCAGTTCGCGCGAAACTTCAGTGAAAGACTGGTTTGTTGCTTGCCCGCGAATTCTGCCGATGCGGGCCCAGGCTTCATTTCTTCTGTCCCCCAGCGCACGAAATCTGACCTCCGCCTGCGCAAACAGCTCTGCTGCAGCAGAAGAATTCAGCAGCCACGAGAGGCGGGTAGCTTCAGCCAGCAGGCTGTAGGGATCGTTTGCCTTGACCGCAACGGGCACTAGTACCTTCATCTGGTTGGCATCGTGAGAAAGCACTAGAACCGCCGAGGTGGCCCAGAGGAACAGACCAAGAACTCCGGCGCCACACATAAACGCCAGCCGTGTTCGCCGTGTATCTTTAAGACCGGACTTAAAGGGAAAGACCATCTCTTCTCTGACCGAAGGCAATTTAGAATGCCCCGTCGTAACGTCCGCTTGCCCAGGAAATAACCTGACAATCATCCAAAGCGTCTCTTGGGCCTCACCTGATCCGAACCTTGTAGACCTGAACGGGGCCCCTATCACGGAGCAGCCGCAAGGAGTAAATTCCGGGGCGCTGGCCTGAGAGATCGAGTCTTACCGGCAAAACTGTCGAAGAGTTCTTAATCGTTGTCTCGCCGGTCGCTACGGCCACGATCTTGCCAAACGCATTCAACAGTTCCAGCCTGTAGGAACCCTCCGCCCCCAACGGCACATATATCAGCACCTTCCCACTTGCTGCCGGAAGTGTTGGCATTTCCCGGCGAACTCCGCCTTCGACTCCTCGATTGGTGGAGACCTGCCGTAAGTCGAGGACAGCCTCTTGCTGTGCTTTAGATAGTAGGGTAGGGCTGCCGAACCAAATGAACGCAAATATAAACAGTGCCAACATTACCGCAGCTGCATAAACAAGCCGTATTCTTTTCAGTCTTCGGGTACTCTCCCTGCTCTTTTCGAAGTCGCGGAAACAATCGCTACAGCCGCCAAGGTGTTCCGTCCACCGCGCGGCATCCTTAAGAGGCAGCCTTCTGCGCCCGATGTTTCGAAGAACCCTTGGGTCTGGGCAGCCTGCACGATCTGGATTGGGAAAATTAGAACGCAACACATGGACCGAGGCATCCAGGAACTTCTGCTCCTGCCTTTTCCAAGCCGAATTCGCATTCAGAACAGATACTTTCCGTCTGATAAAGCTTCGAAGATCCAAGGATCTAACCTCGCGGATCAGTTTTTGAACTCGACCCTTTGTTCGGCCTTCCAATTATCTGCTGCCGTACTTTTTCGATGGCATAACGATAGCGCATCTTGGCCTGTTGTTCATTCAGCCCGTGCTGTACCGCAATCTCCCGCCATGAGTAACCATATAGCCGACTCGTCCACACTCCTCTTGTCCAGTCATCCATTCGAGCCACAATTTCTTCTATTTGAATGCGCAGATCGAAGTCCACCGCCCACTTCATCTGGGTGCTTTCCGGTAAACTCTCAAGCGCTTCCGGAGCTAAGAACGCAATAGTCTGTTGTCTTCGTGTCTCCTTTTGCCATGCCCTGGTGAGCCGATGCTGAAAGGCGCGAACCAAATAGGCCTCCAGATCGCGAATCGGCTCCCTTCTCCCCACATTTCGGGCCATCATTCTTGAAACTGACTGCAGGACCCTTTCCCATATCTCCACTGCGAGCCGCTCTCTCTCATCGCTCGACGTTTCCCTGCTTAACCGCCAATGTGCATATGAGAGGACACGGGGCCACGCGCGCTCGGCAGATTCGAGGAGCTCGGTGCAACCATCCGGACTTGAGTCTGGAAATACCCACTTCGGTCTTGGGGGCCGCGACGACATTCAACCATTCCATAGGATCGTC
>CAZONJ010000141.1:0-4687 GCA_964581225.1 uncultured Terriglobales bacterium
AGCCGAACTGATGAATACTGTTTCGGCACGAGTAAAACTCGTGCCCTGACACGTCTCGCAATTTCCATCATCTCTGTTTAATAATGCGTCTCGCAGTTTCGTGCATCTTTGTTTAGGAGTGCTCGATCGATATTACTGCCTGGTTAATAAAATTAAGGTTATTAATCATCTCGTAAATAGACATAATCGGCAATAGACAAAGCGGACTAGCATTCGCGTGAGCCGTATAGCGACGGCGCTTTGACCTTGAGGATAGGAGCGCCTCCGGCTCTGATAGGCTGAGAACTATGTCAGCAACACTGCTTCGGGACTTGCAGGCAGCGGCCTCGGCCCTGGATTTCGACCTTACCGGCGTTGTTCCCTCTGCGCCGGAACTGGGGACGGAGCTTTCCCAGTTTGGCCCATGGATCGAATCCGGCTTTGGCGGCGAGATGCAGTATCTCCGGGCAAAGAACGAAGCCGGGGCATACAAGCGAGAGAGCTTACGTGATGCCCTGCCATGGGCGCGGTCGGCCATCGTGTGCGCCATCAATTACAATACCGCGCCGCCATACTCCATGGAGCAGCCCAAAAGCGAAGATGGAAGCGCTCGCGGATGGATCTCCCGCTATGCATGGAGCGCGATGGCGGGGACGGACAGCGCAGGCGCCGAGGGCAATAGCGCAGCGATGCGGGCCACGGATTATCACCAGACCGTGCTGGCGCGGTTGCGGAAGCTGGAAGCCTGGTTGGTGGAAAATGCGCCCGCGCATGGATTCACTGAACCCATCCAGAGCCGCTGTTATGTAGATACCGGTCCTATCGTGGAGCGGGTTCACGCAAAGTACGCGAGACTGGGATGGATCGCGAAAAATACCTGCCTTATCAACCAGAGGCTGGGCTCGTGGATTTTTTTATGCGTCATCGTTACCTCGCTTCCCGCGGAGGCGTTTCTGGGGGAAACCGCGCCCTTGCCTCCACCGGACCGCTGCGGAAGCTGCACGCGCTGCATTGAGGCGTGCCCCACCCAGGCTTTCGTCGCACCATACCGGATGGATGCATCGCGCTGCATCGCTTACCTCACCATCGAGAAGCGCGGCAGCATTCCGGAAGAGCTGCGCGAGGGCATCGGGCGCAACGTCTTTGGCTGCGATATCTGCCAGGACGTCTGCCCCTGGAACCGGAAGGCCCCCGCCACCTCTCTGCCCGAGTTTCAGCCCCGCCCTGAGCTGGTAAATCCTGAGCTGCAAAAATTGGCGCGAATGACTCGCGAAGAGTTCCGCAGCACCTTTCGCGGCTCCCCGGTGGAGCGCACCAAATATTCGGGCTTCCGCCGCAATGTCGCGATCGCGATGGGCAACAGCCAGGACCCTTCCCTGCTGCCGGCGCTCGAAGAAATGGCCCAGGATGAAGATGCCAACCTCGCAGAACACGCCCGATGGGCAATCGAAAAGCTGAAGCACGCGTCGAAAAAATAAAACTTACGAAATGCTGGAAGGCCTTCCTGCTTTCGCAAATGGATTTCGGACCGGCGGATTTTCATTTCCAGCTTACATATCCAGAGTAGAAATTACGTATTCCGCGAATGTGGCTCGCCTGTAACTCCTTATTTTTCAATATCCCGCTGTGGCAGAGTTACTGCTTTAACAGTAATCAATTCGTATCCCAGGAGGCAAAATCGATGAAAAGCACTATCATTCGCACAGCTCTTATTACCTCTTTGCTGACCGCATTGGGGATCTCCGGGCTGGCATATTTTGTTATGCCCCGGCTACTCGAAAAGACCCAGCAGCCGGATCCCGCGGCCACGGTCACTACCGACCCTGCGGCGACCGTATCAGGGACTTCCGTTGGAACTCGCGGCACGGGCCATCGTTCCACGGCCTCCGCTTCCAATACTTCCTATAACGCGCCGCTCCATACTCGGCAGCGGATCAGCTCTGCCAATCCCTATGCGGCGCCGTATGGACGCGATGCCAATGGGGAGCCGATTGTGAAGCGCGACCGTTCCACCGCGAAATCGGCCCTGATTGTTGCCGGCTCCGCCGGTACCGGGGCCGCTATTGGCGCCCTGGCAGGCGGAGGAAAGGGTGCAGGGATCGGCGCACTGGCGGGAGGCGTGGGCGGATTTATTTATGATCGCATGACCGCTCACCCCAAACAGCCAAATCAATGAAGTTGCAGGACTGATTGCTAATAAAGGCCTCTGGAGGAATCCTGAGGCCTTTTCCTTTTGGCCCCAGTTTTGCTTCCACCGATCACCATTCGGTGGACAAAAACCTTCAGGGCATGGACTCATGTGACCTTCAATAAATTTCCACCCCAGCCGAGAATGAGAGATACGTCTGTGTTGGCGTACCCGTGTGCCCAGGTTCCTAAGCCAAAGAAAGTGGGAGTTTTGAGATGCATTCTAAAGCGCTGAGACTGCTCTATGCCTGCGCCGTGCCTGGAGGATTGCTGCTGAGCGCCGCGGCATTGATCCATTTGCCGATTCTGCCCGCCACCGCATCTCCATTTCTTCTTTGGACCCCCTATGCTGTTTTCGCCATCGGCGCGATGCTCAGCGTGAGCTATAACCGCAGTCGCGTCCTGTTTGCCATGGTGATCCTGGCGCTGGCCGATTGGCTCCTGATCCAATATCTTCCCGCACGGCTTTCCTCTTCCCCTGCCGCCCATGTTGTATTCGATGCGCTTACGCTTCTGCTTCCGCTCAATTTGCTTGCCTTCTCCTTTATGCAGGAGAGAGGCACGGTGACCCGCGTCGGCATCATTCGCTTTTCGCTGATTGCATTGCAATTGCTGGCGGTGGTGGTAATTTGCCGCCCTGAACTTGTGGGCAAAGCCGGGTTCTTCCTGCGCTACTCGTTTATTCCCTGGCGTATATTGCAGCGGCACACACGCTTCCCCCAAGCCAGCCTGGTGGCCTTCGCCCTGTCTTTTACAGTGGTGGCGATACGTTTCCTGGTAAATCAAAAGCCTCTGGAGCGGGGCTTCTTCTGGGCAATTATCACGACATTTATCGCATTGAATGCGGCTTTCCCTTCTTTATATTTTGCAGCCGCGGGCCTGATCCTGGTGGTCTCATTGATCGAAATGTCCTACCAGATGGCCTATCGCGACGAGCTGACCGGACTGCCGGGCCGCCGGGCATTGAATGAAGCCGCGCTGAAGCTGGG
The DNA here is from genome assembly GCA_964581225.1 of uncultured Terriglobales bacterium. Classification (GTDB taxonomy): domain Bacteria; phylum Acidobacteriota; class Terriglobia; order Terriglobales; family Acidobacteriaceae; genus CAYTQA01. Next base: position 3,156 of record CAZONJ010000141.1, read on the forward strand.
CGAGAAGTATGCGGTCGCCATGGTCGATATCGACCACTTCAAAAGGTTCAACGACACCTACGGCCATAAATGCGGCGACCAGGTGTTGCGCATGGTCGCGGCCAAACTGGCGCAGGTTTCGGGAGAAGGAAAGGCATTTCGTTATGGCGGAGAGGAATTTGCCATCGTGTTTCCTAACAAGTCCGCGCGCTACATCCTGATCCACCTGGAACAATTGCGACAGGCGATTGCGGATACGGAATTCACGGTGCGCGGAGAGGACCGCCGCAAGACACGAGCGAAAGGGCGTCCCAGGCTCAAAGGCCCACAGAAAACCAGCCTCACAATAAGTATCGGGGCTGCGGACCGCGATGAGAACGCTCAATCGTTCGACCAGGTAATCCAGGCTGCGGACAAGGCGCTATATAAGGCCAAGGGAGCGGGGCGCAACCGGGTGGAGTGCTGAACAGCCATTTTCTGATGGAAGTAAAGAAGGCAGGCGTCGCAGCCTGCCTTTTGCTATGCGAGGAATGAAAGGATTCAATCCATCCAGCCTCTCAATGCGTCGCGGACCGTCTCCGTCACCATGCCATAGACGGCATGGGCCGCGACACCATATACGTGTTCGCTGACCGGACGCTCTTGCGGAGCTGGCGTGAATCCAAGCAGCGGAAGCGCAAGCTCATCGGCGCCCAGCCAGACTGCGGTGCTGTACAGCGTACCCTGTCCGGTGTTCAGCGCCGGATAGAGCTCAGTGAGCGCGCCGTATAAGCCTCCGATCACGGTCCCAAAGGCATAGTGGACTGCATTTCCGGCGAGCTTTTTGGTATCGCCCTCCAGCTCTTCTTCAAAGACGTTCTCTGAAATCGCCGAGGCGACCTTCTCGGTGGAAGGCTCCTCTTCGCCGCGCTGCTCCTGCTGCTGTTTGCCGGGACGATCTTCAAATTTTTCCTCGACCAACTCGCCGGTCTTGTTCCATAGCCCCATAAAGCCGGTCATGACGACGGTCCCGATAAGGCCGGCGGCCAATCCGGCGGCAAGTCCTTTCCAAAGCTCCGCGTTCGGATTGGGGGCTACCTGCTCCTTCACTGCCCTGCCCATACTCTGGGCACGCTGGCCCAGGTCGCCGGCGCGCTCCGACCATTCCTCGCGCAGGGCATGAACACGCTGGTCCCATTTCCCGGCGAAGCCAGGTTCCTTTTCCGGTGCAGCCTTTCTTTGGGATGTCGCGGGCTGGCTCTTGCTCTCGCGGATGGCTTGTGAGATTTTTTCCTGGATTTTGGCGCGGTCCTCCGGGGTGGTGACCGACCAGTGCGTCTCCTCATTCTTTAGCGCAGCCGATCTTTTCATAGACGCCTCCTCACAACCTTAGAAGCATTGGCGTAAGCAGGGGAAGCCTTGAAAGACAGTTTCGAGTTTCAAAAGCGAATGGAAGCGCCGGAGAAGTGCCTGCCCTGAGCGACGTCGAACGGGTACTCTTTTCCGGGAGAATCAAAATAGCGGCCCTGCTTGAGCAGGAGGATCAATCTGTGAGCCGCCCGGTATTAGTCCTG
>CAZONJ010000142.1:0-4636 GCA_964581225.1 uncultured Terriglobales bacterium
TGAAGCCGGAGCATCTTGCGAATGCGAGCCGGCATGACTGAAGTCATGCCCTGATACAAAGGCCGCTGCCTGTTCGCTGAATCAGGAAAGTCGTGTTGAGCGAAGCGAAATTAATGCTTCATCAGAAATCCATTTTGAAGGCCGAACAGGGCGAGGAGGCGCGAGTCGCAAGATCTGCAGTCAGGCTGCTAGCTGTTTGTATCAGGCAAAGAAAAATGAGGTGCGCTCTACACCAGGCGGCGGGAAGTCTTCTTGCGGCAATCTTCGCACAGGCCATAAATCTGGAAGGTGTGGCGGGTGGTCTCGTAATGGTGCTTGCGCCCAATCTCCTGCTCCAGCCGGTCGACCTCGGGGGAAAAGAACTCGACCGAGCTCCCGCAGTCGGTACATACCATGTGATGATGGCTGCGCCGGTTGTGCTGGTGCTCGAAGCGGGCAATGCCGTCGTGAAAGGCGACTTCGCTGGCCAGCCCGCACTCGGCCAGCAGCTTCAGCGTGCGATAGACCGTGGTGTACCCGATCCGCTGGTCCCGCTTCCTCACCAGTTGAAAGAGCTCTTCGGTGGAAAGATGTTCGCGGGTCTCAAGGAAGGTCAGCAGGATGGTGTCCCGCTGGCCGGTATGCTTGAGACCCACCTTTTTCAGATGCCGGTTAAAAATCTCCTGCGCCTCACGCAGCGATTCACGGGAGATAGTCGGATGATCGTCAATTCGTTTCTGCAGCATTCGATTGTCTGGACCGGAGATTTCCGTCTTCTACGGCTAGTCTCTATCTAGGATGGCACAGCATATCACTCAAGATGAAATAAAAAGCTGCGCCTCTCTATCAGGATAAAGCAAAGCGGGCAGGATAATGCAAAGCGGGCGCGCTTCCCTGCCCGATTCGCGCCAGAGGGCGATGTTCACGGTTTCGACAATTTGGGGCGGTTTTCATCTTCTCAAAAAGGGGCTCTTGTAGAATCCAGTCTGATGGCAACCGCTCCGACCTCTTTGAAACCCACCCACCTGCTTCTCCGCCGGCGTACGGTTATTCTCGTGGTGCTCGGCTCGCTCCTGCTGCTCTTCTTTGCGATTGGAGCCGGGATTTACTGGAAAGCCCGCCGCGCATTGCCCCTGCTCGACGGCAGCATCGCCGTTCCAGGACTCTCGGCCCCGGTGCGGGTGGTCCGCGATGCGCAAGGGGTACCGCACATTACTGCGGCCACCTTGGACGATCTGTTTTTTGCCCAGGGATACGTGACCGCGCAGGACCGCTTATGGCAGATGGACGCCGGACGGCGCTATGCCGCAGGCGAACTGGCGGAGGTCCTCGGCCCGGCCCTCCTGAAGCACGATGTGGCGCAGCGCTATCTGCAAATCCGCAGCATCGCGCAGCGCCGAGTGGCTGCGCTCGATGCACGCGATCGCAAGTTTCTTGAGGATTATGCGCGCGGGGTCAATGCCTACATGGAATCGCACCGCGACCGGCTGCCCCTGGAATTCGTCCTGCTGCATTACCAACCCAAAGCCTGGCAGTTGGCCGATTCGCTGATGGTTGGGGCCAATATGAGCCAGATGCTCAACACGCAATTCGAGGTTGAGCTGTCGCGTGAAAAGATCGTGCGGCTGTTGGACCCGCAACTGGTGGCCGATTTATATCCGCAGCGTTCCTGGCGAGATCATCCTCCGCAGACCTACGCCAACAGCATCGATTGGGAGCCATCCTCTTCGAACGCGGAGGAGGAAGACGATGGAGAAGAGGGGCCGCAGGATGCGGTTGCCGTATTATTTCGGCGTGAGCGCCTGCAGGCGGACTGCGAAGCCTGCCGTCCGGGATCGAACAACTGGGTCGTCTCCGGCGCGCACACGGTAAGCGGAAAGCCGCTGCTCAGCAATGACATGCATTTAGACCACAGCATTCCCAACATCTGGTACGAGGCCCATCTGCAGAGTGGAGGCTACAACGTTGCCGGGGTCACGCTTCCGGGACTGCCGTTTGTGATCGTGGGCCATAACCAGCGCATTGCCTGGGGCTTTACCAATCTCGGACCGGACGTGCAGGATTTGTTCATCGAAAACTTTAACGCGCAGAACCAAGTCCAGACGCCGCGAGGCTTTGCAGACCCTGAGCATCGCCATGAAGTGGTCCTGGTGAAAGGCCGTCCGGAGGTCAAGCTCGATGTGCTGGTCACGCGGCATGGGCCGATCATCACTCCGCTGCTTCCCGGCGAGAGGCGGCAACTGGCGTTGCAATGGACGCTCTACGATCCCGCCTACCTCGCCATTCCATTCTTCGACGTAAACTCCGCCGGCAACTGGCAGGAATTTCGCGCCGCCTTCAGTAAGTTTGGGGGACCTTCACAGAACGTGGTCTATGGAGATGTGGACGGCCATATCGGCTACCAGGCAACCGGACACATCCCAATTCGCGCCTCTGGCGATGGACTGCTGCCGGTCTCCGGTGCGGATGCGGCGCATGACTGGACCGGATACGTTCCATTCGAAAAGCTGCCCAGCGTTTACGATCCGCCTTCAGGGGTGCTGGCCACGGCCAATAGCCGCATTACCCCGGAGGGCTATCCTTATCTGCTGTCCAACAACTGGCTTGCTCCGTACCGCACCGAGCGCATCTATCATGTGCTCGAAAATGGGCAGAAATTTACCCCCGCCGACATGCTGGCCCTGCAAAGCGATATCTATTCGGAGATCGACCATTCCTTTGCCGACCATTTTGTCTATGCCATCGATCGTTCGCGGAAGGCTTCCCGCCGCCTGCGCCAGGCCGCCGAGATCATGCGGCGATGGGACGGGCGCATGACCACTGACTCGGCCGCGCCTTCCATCGAATTTTTTGCCCGGCAGCGATTGCTGCACATGCTGCTTCAGCCGAAGCTTGGGGAGAATGTCAAATATTATTCCTGGGGAATGTCCACCGTGGCGCTGGAAGAGATCGTGGAGCATCGGCTGGCCCGCTGGCTGCCCAAGGAATTCAATAACTACGATGAGCTGCTCGCGGCCGCAGTCGAGAAGACGATTGAAGACGCTCCAAGAGAGCTGAAAAACTGGAGATGGGGGGACGTTTCCACGGTCGAAATCCAGCATCCGGTGCTGGGAAGCGTCCCTGTCCTGAAATGGTTTTCGGGGACGGGAAAACATCCGCAGTCCGGCGGCGGCTACACGGTAAAACAGGTGGGACAGAAACTCGGTCCATCGGAGCGGCTGACCGTAGACTTCTCGAACCTCGATGGCTCCACGTTGAACATCGTGGCAGGAGAATCCGGCAACTTTCTAAGCCCGTATTACAAAGACCAGTTCGCCGCCTGGTACAGCGGCAAAACTTTTCTCCTGGCGTTTGGCCCCAGCAGCGTGCAGCAGGCCAAGCGCCACGAATTGACCCTCACGCCGGCCAAATAACGCCAAATAACACTGTGCATGAGATCGCCGCAGCCGGCTTAGGGCGCGACCACTCCATTGACGATCCCGGTGATTGCGACCTGTGCGCTCTTTGCGGTCTGCTGGCTGGTAGTCGTGTCATAGATGTGCAGTGCGCCGTCTTCACTGACGTAAACCACGCTTCTCCCCGGAATGGGAGCGATCCCGCTTACCGCCCGGTGCGAGGCGCCGGCGACCGAAGTGTTAGCGGAAAGGTCCACCATCGAGAGGCATCCGGTGCTGCAGGTCTGCGCGCCGATGAACAATTTGTTGTTGCTGGCCACCGTCATCATGGTATGAAAGCCATTGCCGATGGAAACCGGCTGGCTGCTGGCGATCGCCACCGCCGCAGGATCCACAGTCTTAAGCTGCCCACCCTGGTTGGGATCGCTGCCGGTGATGTACAGCTTGCCGTTGTAGCTGAGGATCATGTCCGCCGCATTGCCCAGCGAGATCGTCTTTCCCTGTACGGGAGGAGTTTGCGTCATGTCAAAGACGGCGAGGCTGGCAGTGGTCCCGCCACATTCGGCCCCACAGCCGATCACGTACGCGCTTTTGCTGTCACTGCTGAAGGCGGCATACGTAGGACGGCTCAACCCAGCGCATGGCGCGGTTGCGCCGCACAAAATCGTCGCGGTTTTGGCGCTGGTGTCGATGAGGCTAAAGGAATCTACATCATCGCTGAAGGCGAGCAGCTTCAGGTTGTCCGGCGAGAGCGCCAGGCGGCGGACCGACGGCACTGCAATCGTCGTATTGACGGTTTTGCCTGTGACATCGACCACAGCGACCATGCCGAGGCTGCGGTGGGCGGTATAGATAGTATTTCCGTCGCTCGCCTCGACCATGCTGCTGGAATCTCCCAAGCCCGCGCCCGTGGTCGGTGAAACCAGGGAGATACCAGCGGCAACCTTCTCCTTCGTGTTGTCAATCACCGAGATCCCAACCCCGGAGGTAAGGACTACCGTGGTGTTGTTTGGCCCCAGCTGGGTGATAGTCGGGTTGCCAATGGGAAGAGCGATGGACGAGGCCGTGAGCTGGTCTTGGGCGGCGTCTACGATCAGGATAGAGGCGCCTGGCGTGGAAGGCTCATAAGTGGCTGCAAATACGCGCTTCGAGAGATGGCTGGGAGGGCCGCTGTGGCCTCCACAGGCAAGTTGAAACATGGCCACCAGGCAGCAGAGCACAACAGATGCAAGGGTGCTCTTTTTCAATCGTCAAACTCCGTA
>CAZONJ010000143.1:0-4206 GCA_964581225.1 uncultured Terriglobales bacterium
CTGAGCCTCGCGTTCATTGACGGTCGCACCCAGATCCTGACCCATGGAAAGGAAGAGGATGACCAGTGAAAAACGCTCATCTGCGTTTCGGCCACTTGACCTACACCAAAGTGTTCAAGAAGAGCACGACACATTTCAAGGTGCCGCTCGACCGTTTCATCGGAGAGGCTGAGCCAAGCTCTCAGATGAAGGCGCATCTGATCTCAGCGATCGGAGGGGACACCCAGATTGCCGCATTGAGCGCCGCAGTTGCGAATAGAGATTGGTTTACTATTGAGGGCCCCGATGGCACATCGTACCGTGTCTCATTGGGAGCCAACCCGGACTGGTATCGGGGGTCCCTGCAACTTGAAGGACACAAGCGCCCCCTCAGGCATCTGGTAGCGGTCTCGGAGGAGCTCGCTCAAGCTACAAGCGGGAATAATCCGGAGCGCACAATTATCGTCGATGACTCGGCACAGTTTATTTGGGCTTGTCTTGCTCATGTCCACGGTGTGCCTGGAATAGGCGAGTGGGCCGACTGGATCGTAGATGAGCTGAAGCGGCTCAAAGCAATCCAGACGCTGGCCGGCATCGGCTGCAGTCCTGTTCTTGTGAAGGGGGCGAAGGGCTTGTTTATGAACTGCATTAGCCGGGGTTTACGTGAAGGCAAACTCCAGTTTCCAGACAACAACGGCCCAATCCAATGGAGCCGGCCCTCCTTATCTCAATTGCTTGGCCCTGGCAGTTTTCCAACCAATACTCCTCCATCGAGACACTGTGCGGAATAGGTGGTAGAGGTCGGATCTGCAGATCGGCATCATCAGGAACGCACGGCCTTGGAGAATCCGAGCCGTGAATATGCTGAAACGATCACTCTTTCCAGTCCTGCTGGTTCACGAATCCCAGTCCAGCCTTAGAGGATTAGCAGCACTCCTAGAAGAATGACCGCGAGAAGATCACAAGCTTCCATTTTCAACTTCGAGATACAAACCTTGGGCAGTTGGACCTCGCTTGGTTCTTGCCGCCGTCGTGGCGAAAGCGCTAGGCGAGAATGAATGCATCAAGCAGGAGATCTTTAATGATCTATTCTACAGTATGCGGAAACCGTTTTGCGTATGCGTTCAGTTTGTGAGGATCTAGAGAACGCAGGTTGATTTCGTCCAACGGCGTCGGAAGGCCTTCTTGTCGGTTCAGATAGATCCAGTCGAGCAAAGCTTTCTCGGGTTCAGCTTCGCGGTATTGGTTGTAACGGGTGCTTTTTTCTTCAAAACCCCAATACAAATCTCTCGATATCTTTCGGTAAACGATGGTCACCGATCGACTGCGAAACGTTTTGGGATACCAGTCGTCACGCAGGTAAGAACGGCAGGACTTTGGCTGGTCACACCGTTGATGTTTGTCCCTTCAATGCTCGCCTGATAGAATTTCGCTCTATGAAAGACTCCATTGTCCAAAGCATCAATCTCGAGATAGACCGGTTGACGGAAGCCAGAGACCTGCTGATCGGAGGAGACGGTCATTTCCAAAAAAGGGCGAGCGGCCGCCGCCGAAGAAAACCCATGAGCGCTGAAACCAAAGCCAAGATAGCAGCAGCTATGGCAAAAACTTGGGCAAAAAGGAAGAAAAAATGACAAAGTGAGGAGCGTGTTACGCCATCAATTCTGCTGCATTCATAATGATTCCTTCTCCTCAGCCAAGCAAGTACCCTGGAGTCTTCCGTAACCACTCCAAGGGAACGCACTCCCGGCGCCCTGTAACCTCCTCGACAGAACAGGAGCGGTATCCTGGCGTAAACCAGCAGAGACTTCCAAGGCTCCTCTAATCCGTTCCAGCAGCAGAAAAACCTATTCATACGCTTGGATACCAAAATGCCTCTTAAGCCCATGGATTCCTATGCAGCAACTCTCCAATATCTATGACTATATGCGCGCCCATGCCGCCGAACTGGGCGAACGGATTCTAAGCACCTATCCGGCACTCCACCAGGTTGACCATCCTCCTTCACCTCGCCTGAGCGCCTTACTGCGCCAGCCGTTTCCGGCCCAGATTTTGGCCATCATGGGGCTGGTGAAGAGGTGGGAGCTGGCGCGAAGCGCAAAAGTCATTGCCGAGTGTGGGACGGGAAAGACACTGATTTCTCTCGGAGCCATGCATGTTCACAGCGCGGGCAGGCCCTTCGCCGCTCTAGCCATGGTCCCGCCGCACATCGTCGACAAGTGGGCAAGGGAAGCCTTTCAGACCATTCCCGGCATTCGCGTGTTTCTAATCGATAGCCTGCGCAATGGTGGCGCGGAGAACCTGCCTCAAGGAGTCAACGAGGTCCGGCTCAAACGTGGATCGATCGTGCGCGACGGATTGCGGACCTCCTTGAGCGATTTACGTCTGCGCAAAAACTTTTCCTCCGCGCGCAAACGATGGGAAGCGATTTGTAGCAGACCGGCGCTGTTCATTGTCGGCCGCGACCGGGCCAAGCTCGGCTATTTCTGGCGACATGCATACCAGATGCCGCGCTCGGGACGCCATCGCGGGTGTGTAGTGAATCCGACAAGTGGAGCGCCCATCATGACCGATGAGGGCCGCTTGACTGTCCAGGATTTCGAGAAGGTCAGAATCGCGGAAGTCGTCACGGAATTGAGCGGGAAGGCTTGCCGATCGCGCTATGCCCCGCTTTGGCAGGTCGACAACCAAAAGATCCCGCGGGTTGCACCAGTGGACTTTATTGCCCGCTATATGGCGCATTTCTTCGACTACGCCATTTGCGATGAATTGCATCAGTTGGCCGGCGACACCGCTCAAGGCAATGCCCTCGGCGCTTTGGCCTCGTGCGCAGACCGGGTCGTGGGACTCACCGGTACTCTGCTCGGCGGGTATGCTGACGATCTCTACAACATCCTCTTCCGCCTCCAGCCGCAACGGATGATTGGCAAAGGCTATGAATGGGGCACGCCTGGCCGTTCGGCGTTTGCTCAAGACTATGGCGTCCTGGAAACCATTACCAAGATCGAACCTGCTGAGAACGCCTGCTCCGATGGCAAAACCACGGTCACGGTGAGGCGCAAGCCGGGCGCGTCGCCACTGCTTTTCGGCGAGTTCCTCATGGACACATGCGCTTTCGTGTTCCTAGAGGACGTCTCCGATGCGCTGCCATCTTACGAGGAATCGGTGATCCAGGTGCCGATGGATGCTCCCCTGGCAGCCGCCTATGAAGAGCTCGAAGCGGATATGCGGGATGCGCTGCAGGCACATCGCGGGAACCGCTCCGTATTGAGCATCATGCTGAATGCCCTATTGCTCTATCCCGACCATCCATATGCATTAGGCAAACTGTACGGTTTTGAAAGAGATGAATCCGGGGCGCGCCAGCGCTTCCTGATCGCCGAGCCCCAGAATTTGTCTGAGCAATTCGCCTATGCAAAAGAGCGCAAGCTGGTGGAGGAGATCAAGAAAGAGCTGGCGGAAGGACGAAGATGCCAGGTCTTCGCTGTGTACACCCAGAAGCGGGACGTGACTTCGCGCCTGGAGCGCATTCTGCGGGATGAAGGGATTTCCTGCGCGGTCATGCGCGCGAATATCGACACTTCGAAACGCGAGTCCTGGTACGAGCGGCGACTCAAAGAGGGGGTCCAGGTCTTTATCGCGCATCCCAAACTGGTTGAAACCGGACTCGACCTCCTGTTCGCGCCGACCATTATCTTCTATGAATCCGGCTATTCGCTCCACACTCTCAGGCAGGCGAGCCGGCGATCGTGGCGCATCGGGCAGAGACAGCCGGTCCGGGTGAAGTTCCTGTGCTACGAGGGCACCATGCAAGCCAAGTGTCTTCGCCTTATGGGTAAGAAGTTACTTGTGGCACTGGCGATGGAAGGAAAGTTTGCTGGAGAGGGACTACAGAGCCTCGATGAAGACGATGACATGCTTACTTCGATGGCAAAGGAGCTGGTCGAAAAAAATGGCATCGGTGAATCGGCAGATGCGGTGTGGAAACGACTTAATACTGAGCACCAGCGGCTGTTTCCGGCACGAAGGGAGAGCAACGGTCCTGCGGCCAAGCTTAAAATCCCGTCCGTTATTGACGCAGAGATCCAGGCGCCCTCCGACGGCCTCATTGACGCGGCGCTCAACTCCCAATCAGTCCTGGTCTTCGGTCAGCGGCCCGAGGAGCTGCGAAGCGCACGCCGGAGCGCGCGCGTTGCTGTCCCGGAGCAAGGTCTACTATTCAGCTGA
>CAZONJ010000144.1:0-1644 GCA_964581225.1 uncultured Terriglobales bacterium
TCACAGATCGGCTATGGGATGTTAACGATTTGGTGGACCTGTGGAAATCTTATGAGCGGAGGGAAGAAAGAGCAGCGTAAAAAATCAAAGAAGCCCACTCCCAGAAGCCCGAGTCATTGGAAATAAACCGTAGCCAAGCGGTACAGTAGGAGATGGACCCGCTGGCACGAATCGTCCCTGCCACGCGCTGAGCGCGGAGTATCTCAAAAAGATGCAAGCACACTCATCGAAGAAATGACCGGATCTGCTGCATGAGTACCCTCGCGAACGATGCTACGCAGCCACTTCAGGCCAAAGCGATGGAAATGCAGCATTCTCCCCTGCGCGTAATGCGGATTATCGATCGAATGATCGTTGGCGGCCCTACCAGGCATGTGATATGGCTCACCCAGGGATTGGACGCTTCAAAGTTCACGACAGAGCTGGTCACCGGGAGCGCCGCCCGGGGCGAGGTGGACGTCACTCCACGCCTTACCTCCGCTGGCCTGACTTCGACGATTGTTCCCGAATTGGGCCGTGAGCTCGGCCCAAAAGATGCGATTGCCCTTTTCAAATTATTGAAGCTGATGTGGCGATTTCAGCCCGAGATCGTCCATACCCATAAGTCCAAGGCGGGGGCATTAGGACGCACCGCGGCTTTGCTTTACAAATGGCTGACGCCTTCGGCATTCCGGTTAAAGCCACGCAAATGCTATACCGTCCACACTTATCACGGCCATATATTCCACAGTTATTACAGTCGTCTGAAGACCTGTTTTTTTTTGACCATCGAGCGGCTGCTGGCAAAAATAGCTACAGACCGGATTGTGGTGATCAGCGAGCAGCAGCGGCGGGAGATCTCGGAGCATTTTAAGGTGGGCTCTCCCCGGCAATTCAGGGTCATACCTCTGGGCATTGATTTCGATGAGATGGATTCTTCTCCCGGCCTTTTCCGCGCCCAACACAATATTGCGGGCGAGGAAGTCGTAATTGGGACTGCGGGCCGCATCTGCGAGGTGAAGAATTATTCTCTTCTGCTTGCCGCTGCGGCGCGGCTGGCCGAAAGAAGACCCAAGGCGGAAAAGCGCCGATTCGTAATTGCGGGGGAGGGTCACTTAAGGTCTGAGTTGGAAAAAGTGGCCCAATCGCTCGGGGTTAGCCAGGAGGTGCTGTTCAGCGGCGTGTGCTGGGAGATGAATCGTTTCTATGCGGATATCGACCTGGTAGCGCTCACTTCTCTAAATGAAGGCACTCCCTTGACGTTGATTGAGGCAATGGCATGTGGCCGGGCAGTCATCAGCACAGAAGTCGGTGGAGTCGTCGATATTATGGGAGACCGCCTGGAAACAAACCGCCATTTCTCGGTTTGGAGCCATGGCATTACCATCCCCAGCGGTCACGCCGAAGACTTTGCTATCGGATTGGAGTTTCTTTTGAATGATGCCAGGCTGCGCGCCCGGATGGGAGAGGCCGCGCGTCTGTTCGTACGGTCAAAATTCTGCAAATCTCGATTGATCTCGGACATTCAACAGCTTTACGCGAGTTTGGTTGAAAATGCCGGCCCGGCCCGCGGCAAATCAATAAGTTAAAAACGGAGGCGCCGCAATAAAGCGGGTGTGCCATGCGGTACTCACGCCATGGGTGGAAGCGTAGGCCTTCCAGGCC
>CAZONJ010000144.1:1744-4190 GCA_964581225.1 uncultured Terriglobales bacterium
TCCAGGCCGCGCTTTGCACGGCAGTGGTTGAACCGGCGCCTTTGCCAGGGCTGCGCTCTCCGCCCTGAATCGAATGAATGCTCCACGACAATGGCTGGCCCCGCAGCCCCATGAATACTGGCAACCGGTGTTGCGCAATCCCGGCGCTTTGCATTAAGATTGCCTCCCCGGGCCCATGACTCGCGCCCATCCGTTGTAGCAGACGTTTTTAGAAATGTTGATGAGTTTCAGGCCGGCGGTTGTCTCCCCGATTGAGTTGTTAGGGCGTCAACGTACGGCATACTCCAGGAGACCGAACCCAGTCCGATGCTATTCATCCTGTTTTTAATTTCGTTCCTCGTATCGACCCTGCTTACGCGTTGGATTAGGAACCTGGCTATTACTCACGGCGTGGTATCCGTAGCCTCCTCGACCCGCCATATACATTCTCGTCCCGTGCCGCGCCTGGGCGGGGTCGCAATCTACCTGACGCTTTGTTTTTCGGTGCTGTTGAGCTTGATCGCGCGCAGGTACTTCGGAATCTGGGTCACATTTCGGCCGCATGTCCTTTATGCCTTGATGGCCCCGGCCACGCTTATTTTCCTGCTGGGTCTGGTGGACGATTTAATCGGGCTGAAGGCGCATTTTAAGTTTGCCGTTCAGGCCGTGGCTGCTGTACTGCTGTATCTCGATGGCTTTGGCATCTCGCGCCTCTCCTTCCGGGCCGGAGGACAAGAATTCGGTTGGATGATCGGGCTCCCGCTCACCATCCTTTGGGTGCTCTGGATCACCAATGCATTTAACCTGATCGATGGCCTGGACGGGCTGGCGGCGGGCTCGGCGCTGTTCTCCACCCTGGTGATCTGCGCCATGGCGCTGATCAACCGCGATCATGTGATCGTCATTCTCACGCTGGCCTTGTCCGGAGCGGTGCTGGGATTTCTGCGCTACAACTTCAATCCAGCCACCATCTTTTTAGGCGATTCGGGAAGCCTTTTAATCGGTTTTCTCTTGAGTGCGACTGCGCTCGTAAGCTCCTTCAAGTCTCCTACACTGGTGGCGGTCTCGATTCCAGTCGTCTCGCTGGGACTGCCAATCCTGGACGTCTCCATTGCGGTCGTCCGCAGGTTCCTCAGCGGAAGAGCGCTTTTCAGCGCCGACCGGGAGCATATTCATCACAAGCTGATGAAACGCGGCGTGCCGCATCGCAAGGCCGTACTTGTGCTGTACGGGGTAAGCGCCTGCTTTGCGCTCCTCAGCCTCACCCTGCTGAACCCTACCGGCCGGCCGATTGCGCAGGTCCTGGTGGTGATTGGCATAGGGACCATATGGGGGATTCGGCAGCTGCGCTATCACGAGTTTTTCGAGCTGGGCCGCGTTGCCCATCGCACCTTCAATCAGCGGCAGGTGATTGCGAACAACCTCCGCGTACGCCGCACCGCGGAGGCGCTCAATGCCTGCACTTCGCCGGCGGAGTTGGGACGGACCCTGCAAGAGTGTTTTCAGGCGATTGGCTTTGACGGTTTCAGCCTTCAGCTTGAGGCGGTCCTGCCGCCCCATACCAATTCCGGCCCTTTCAGGCGGACCCATAAGAACGAATTGCAGATGATCTGGGGGCCGCTCAAGAAGACGGCCGATGCCCAGTGGAATATGGCCTTCACCCTGCTGCAAAGAAACGGCAGCAAACAAGGGGTGCTCACGCTCTTCCGCCGGCTGGCGGACAAGCCCATCTGGATGGACGTAAATACCTTTACCCTTACCGGATTCTCCTATTCGCTGGCCGACGCGGTGGAGAAGATTGCCTATGCGAAATTTGCCACCATGAGCGCAGATGGAAAGAACGCGCCCACCGATGCCGTGATCATCTCCATTGCTGCTGGAGGGCGGTAAACTTATTTTCCACAGGTTGAGGTCGTTCCCGAACCATCCTTAACGGGAAGACTCGCACCAAGCGGGGAAGAGCACGGCCTTTTCAGCTGTGCGTTAAGGAATTATGACAACCGGGCTTTGGGCCCTGCCCGGCATCGGGTTAATCCTTAAATCACCAGCTGACCCGGTCGCAAAATGACCCGGTTTTTCTGCGTTCTGTGCTGACAAATTTGTCGTTCTGCTTGCAATCTGCGGGGATTTTGGTTTACATATGCCCGCCCCTCGCTATTAGCTGATACTGAGAGCTGCAAGCGGCTAAAAAGGTGAACGTGGTGAACATTGGTGAACATCGGGATTTGCAATGTTCACCGCCGCAATTCTCTGAAAGCAAAGCCTTTGGACGCAAAAGGTGAACGTGGTGAACATTGTGGCGGGAAGTTGGGATTTTGGCTGTTGCCCGGAGGATCGACTGCATAGGCAAGGCAAAGCCAAAAAGGTCAGCTTCTGGTTGCAAGCAGCCTGGCGATGGCGGCCAGAAAGTCCGGCGCGGTCATGCCCTTCACGATGAACAAGTCGGCATGCTCAATGCCTTCGGGCG
>CAZONJ010000145.1:0-3951 GCA_964581225.1 uncultured Terriglobales bacterium
CTGGCGAAAGCTGCTGCCATCCTTGGACTGCGGAAGCTATGTTTCTTCTGGTTCGGGGGAGACACAAAAAGGCCCACGGAGGACAAGAGTTCCCGTGAGCGCCGCGACGAACGCAAATTACCAAAATTGTGATTTACCCGCGCCAGTTTCTGAAGGCCTGTCTTGTGTAAGAAAAAGCACGCACCAGTTATCAAGCTTATCACTGAATAACCGTGCACGAAAGGATTCAGGTCTAGTCTGTTTCCCCGTCCTGCTTCTAATTATAAAGCTTTAGAAGGAAACAGACCAGACCCGGATTCACCTTTTATTTTCTAGCCGTTAGAGTGAGGGCCCGAGACCCGCCGAGGCGGGGCGGACCTTACTTCACTTCGACAGTAGCGCCAGCATCGGCGAACTTCTTCTTGATGGTCTCAGCCTCGTCCTTATTGACGCCCTCTTTTACCGTCTTGGGAGCGCCATCGACCAGGTCCTTGGCCTCCTTCAGGCCCAGGCTGGTGACTTCACGGACAGCCTTGATCACGTTGATCTTGTTGGCGCCGACTTCCTTCAGGACCACGGTGAACTCGGTCTTCTCCTCGGCCGGGGCTGCCCCGGCTGCGGCGCCCGCGCCTCCTCCAGCCATCATTACCGGAGCGGCGGCGGCGGCCGAAACCCCAAGACGCTCTTCCAGTTTCTTTACCAGCTGCGCTGCATCGAGCAACGACAACCCTACAATTTGTTCTTCCAACTGCTGCAAATCGGACATGTTATCTCTCCACCTTAAACTTTGATATTTTCGCCTCCGGCGAGTTCTTCGCCGGCCATTCCCGCGAACTCGTCGCGGACCATCATTGCCTGGCAATCAGGTTTCCGGTGTGCCCAGACAGTGGCACCCTGCCGCCTCGCAATAAAACCTTTTCCTCTACTCTCCGGCATTGCGCTCGGGATCCAGCCGATCGGCTGAAGACCCGGGGGCGATACCGGCCTTACTGCTCCTTGAATTTCTTCTGCTCCACCGCCTGGTTCACCACTACCGCCAGGTTGCGGCCGACAGCGTTCATCGCCGTGACCAGCCGCTGGGCTGGGGCGTTGATGAGGAAGAGCAGCTTCGAATAAATCTCTTCCTTCGCCGGCATGGTGGCCAAGGCCTTGATCTCATTGATCGAGATCACCTTGCCTTCCACTACCCCCATCTTGAAGGTAAATTCCGGGTTATCGCTGACGTACTTCTGCAGAGCCTTGGCCAGGGCCACAGGATCGCCCTCGGTATAGGCAATCGAGGTGACGCCCTTAAGCCCCTGAAGCGCTCCTTCCAGCTTTGTGCCCTTGGCGGCGCGCTCCGCCAGCGTGTTCTTCACCACCCGATACTTGCCGCCGGCGGCGCGGACGGTCTTGCGCAACTCGAAATCCTGGGCCACGGTCAGCTTGCCGAAGGTGCCCACAATCATGTTGCTGACGTTCTTCAAATCGCCGCTCAGCTTGGCGGCCTGTTCAACTTTTTTTGCTTTCGTGACTGCCATTTTTCAGGTCCTTTTTGGAGATTCACCGCGTTGCTTATGACTTTGCCGCCTGCTCCAGCGGGGCGCTGTCGATCTGGATCCCCGGTCCCATGGTGGACGAGAGATAGACCGCCTTCAGGTATTTGCCCTTGGCCGCCGCCGGCTTGGCCTTGATCACGCTGGTGATCACGGTGGCCGCATTCTCCACCAGTTTGTCCGCGGTAAAGCTGATCTTTCCTACGGGAACGTGCACCAATGCGGTCTTATCGGTGCGGAACTCGACTTTACCTGCCTTGATCTCTTTCACTGCGCTGGCCACGTCAAAGGTGACGGTGCCGGTTTTGGGGTTGGGCATCAGCCCGCGCGGTCCGAGCACCTTGCCCAGGCGTCCCACTGATTTCATCATGTCCGGCGTGGAGATCACGGCATCGTAATCGGTCCAGTTTTCCTTCTGGATGCGCTCCACAATCTCTTCGCCTCCCACAATGTCCGCGCCCGCCGCTTCGGCCTCGCGCTGCTTTTCGCCGCCGGCGATGACGACTACCTTCTTCGATTTGCCCAGTCCGTGGGGAAGCACCACAGTGCCTCGCACCATCTGGTCGGCATGTTTGGGATCGACGCCCAGACGCAGCGTGATCTCGACCGTCTCGTCGAATTTGGCGTATTTGACTTTTTGCAGGAGCGGCACCGCGTCATTCAGGATGTATGGCCGGGTTTCGACCTGGGTGCGCGCCTTGGCGATATTCTTTCCAGCTTTCGTGCTCATTGTTCCTCGTCTCCCACCGCCTCCGCTTGCTCTGCGGGGCCGTAGTGTTAGTGACTGAGAGCCTCTGCCGCTAAAGACGGCAGCTGCTCTATTTTACAATTGTACCCTCAGTTGCGCCTCCGCAACCGCTATGCGGTGACTTCAATTCCCATGGAACGGGCGGTGCCCTTCACGCTCTTGATCGCCGATTCCAGCGAGGCCGCATTCAGGTCGGGCAGCTTCTGCTTGGCGATCTCCGCCACCTGCTTCTCCGTGACCTTGCCCACCTTGTCCTTATTCGGAGCGCCGGAGCCTTTGGCGATGTTCGCCGCGCGCTTCAGCAGCACCGAAGCCGGAGGGGTCTTGGTGATGAAAGTGAACGACCGGTCGGTATAGACCGTGATCACTACCGGGATGACCAGACCCTCCATCTCCTTGGCGCTGGTGCGGGCGTTGAACTGCTTGCAGAACTCCATGATGTTGATCTGCGCCTGACCGAGCGCCGGACCCACCGGAGGGGCGGGCGTAGCTTTGCCGGCGTTGATCTGCAACTTGACCTGGGTTTGTACTTTTTTCGGCGGTGCCATGATTTTTAAATTCCTCGAAACATCGGTTCTTGATTTTGCTTCAGGCGACTTTCTCAACCTGATTGAATTCCAATTCCACCGGGGTGGCGCGGCCAAAGATAGTGACCATCACCTTCAGCGTCTCGCGGTCTTCATTCACCTCATCCACGATCCCATTGAAGTTCGCAAACGGCCCGTCGGTGATGCGTACCGACTCGTTCTTCTCGAATTTGATCTTGAACTTCGGCTTGTCTTTACTGGTAATGACGCGATTGAAGATCTGGTCTACCTCCTCCACGGAGAGCGGGGTAGGCTGCTGCCCGGTGCCCACAAAGCCGGTGACCCGCGGCGTGGACTTCACCACATGCCACACATGGTCGTCCATGTCCATCTGCACCAGCACATAGCCGGCGTACAGCATGCGGTCTACGGTGTACTTCTTGCCGTTCCGGATTTCCGTGACCGGCTCGGTCGGAATTACTACTTGCACGATCTTGTTTTGCAGGCCGAAGGCGTTCACCCGCGATTCCAGGGATTCCTTCACTTTTCGCTCGAAGCCCGAATAGGCGTGGATGATGTACCACTTTAAATTCGGGTTCTTGGCCGCCTCGGGCGCGACCTGAGGGAGCGATCCGCCCTCCTGGGCCTCAGTCGAATTTTGCTTTAACTCTTCCATGTTTTTAAGGACCATGCCCCAAAGGCATGACCTCGCTTCCTCGATTATTTAAATGCGTGCAGCAGCCGGTCCAGACCGAACTGGATGACCTGGTCCACAATGTAGAAAAACGCGGCAAAGATGAATACCGTGATGATCACCACCAGAGTCGTGCTCTGCACTTCTTTTGCGTTGGGATAGCTGACCTTCTTCAACTCCGAGCGCACGTCGTTGATAAATTCCTTGGTGCGCTCCAGCCAGGACTTGCCGCGCGCATCGCCCGCATTCGTAGTTGCCACTGCTGCCTTGGCCATCTTCTTCTCGACTCCCGTGTATCCCGATTTCAATGTTGCCTTTCCATATCTGGCAGGGGCGGAGGGATTCGAACCCCCAAGTCCGGTTTTGGAGACCGGCAGTTTAGCCGTTGAGCTTACGCCCCTTTATTTTAAGGGCTCCGCAACGCTTCGCTGCTTCGCCCTCACGCTTTGCTCGCCCACTCCGGCGCTC
>CAZONJ010000146.1:0-3900 GCA_964581225.1 uncultured Terriglobales bacterium
GAGTTCGGAGTGCAAATTCGCTTTCACGGTTTAAAATTTTATCGAGGAACACATGGCCAAACTTGATCTGGGGGAGATGTCTCCCGTTAAATCCCGTCTGCTGCTTGCTTCAATCGTACTCATCGTCGGCGCTGCCGGTCTTTTGTTTGACCGCTTGTTGCTGCGGGAAGGCGTCTCGCGATTGGACCTGATGGTCATCTCCAACCTGCTTACCGGCCTTGTTGCCGGCGGACTCTTCGTCCAGATCATCCAGCGGGAACGCGAGCGCCGCGCCATTGTGCGGCAGCGGTTGCAGATTATTGCGGACATGAACCACCACATTCGCAATGCCCTGCAGGTCATCTCTTTTTTCGCTTATAAAGAGCAGGACCAGCAGACGCTGGAGATGGTGCGCAGCTCGGTTGACCGCATCCAGTGGGCGCTCAAAGAGATTCTGCCGGCGGGCGCCGAGTACCCCATCAACTCTTACCACGGAGAGCAGCTTCCGCTGGAGAAGCCCTGACTATTTATCCGTCAAGGCCTCTACTCCGGGCAATCTCTTTCCTTCGAGAAACTCTAAAGAAGCGCCGCCGCCGGTGGAGATGTGGGAGATTTTGTCCGCCACTCCCGCCTGATGGATAGCTGCAACCGAATCCCCGCCGCCGACTATGGAAGTCGCTTCACGGTTTTTTGCAACCGCCTGGGCGATCTGTACCGTCCCACGGGCAAATGCCGGAACTTCAAAGACACCCATCGGCCCATTCCAGACGATAGTTTTTGCCTTAGCAATCTCCTCCGAGTAGAGCTTGATGGTCTTGGGACCGATGTCCAATCCCATCTGCTCCGCCGGAATGGCGGTGCCGGCATCGATGGTTTGGGTGCGCGCCTCGTTGCTGATCTCTGCCGCGATCACATCGTCCACCGGCAACAGCAGGCGCACGCCGCGCTGTTTGGCCTGCTCCAGCAGCTCCCTGGCAAGATCGACCTTGTCCGCTTCGACCAGCGACTTGCCGGTATTCCTGCCCTGGGCTCTCTGGAAGGTATAGGCCATGGCGCCGCCGATCAGCAGGGCATCTACCTTGCCCAGCAGGTTGCGGATCACGCCAATCTTGTCCGAGACCTTGGCCCCGCCAATGATGGCGACGAAGGGCTTTTTGGGATTGTGCAGGGCGCTTCCCATGTAATCGAGCTCTTTTTGCATCAGGAGCCCGGCTGCGGACTTCTGCACAAATTTAGTAATGCCTGCGGTCGAGGCATGGGCGCGATGCGCGCTGCCAAAGGCATCGTTCACATAGAAGTCAGCCAATTTCGCCAATGATTTGGAAAAGTTCTCGTCATTGGCCTCTTCCTCGGCGTGGAAGCGCAGGTTCTCCAGCAGCAGTGTCTGGCCGCTCTCCAGTTTGTTGGCCAGCTCTTCCGCGCCCAGGCCTACGCAATCGGGCGAGAAGCCCACATTGCAGTCGAGGCCAAGCTCATGGTCCAGCAGGATGCGGAGGCGCTCGGCCACCGGCTTGAGGCTCATCTTGGGATTGGGTTTTCCCTTGGGACGTCCAAGATGCGAGGCCAGAATCAGCCGGGCGCGGTTTTTGAGCGCATATTCAATCGTGGGCAGGGTCTCGCGGATGCGGGTATCGTCGGTGACACGTCCGTCGTCGGAGAGTGGCACGTTGAAATCCACGCGCATGAATACGCGCTTGTCGCGAATGGGCAAGTCTTTGATGGACAGCTTTGCCACTTACAACCCTTTCTTCCCGATAAAGTTGATCAGGTCGCGCACGCGGCAGGAGTAGCCCCACTCATTGTCGTACCAGGAGATGACTTTCACGCAGTTTCCATTGACCACGCGGGTCATGGGCGAGTCCACGATCGAGGAGCGATCGTCGCCGCGATAATCGATGGAGACCAGCTCGGCGGTCTCATACCCAAGGATGCCCTTCATCGGCCCATCGGCGGCGGCCTTCAGCGCCGCGTTGACTTCTTCGACGGCCGTCTTCTTTTCGACAAAGGCCACCAGGTCCACGACCGAAACGTTGGGCGTAGGCACGCGCATGGCAAAGCCATCCAGCTTGCCTTTAAGGTCGGGGATCACCAGATGCAATGCCTTGGCGGCGCCGGTGGAGGTGGGGATCATGGAAAGCGCGGCTGCGCGGGCGCGTCGCAGGTCTTTATGTGGGAAATCGAGGATGACCTGGTCGTTAGTATAGGAGTGGATGGTGGTCATGGTCCCACTCTGGATCTTAAAAGTGTCGTGTACCACCTTGGTAATAGGAGCAAGGCAGTTAGTGGTGCAGGATGCGTTGGAGATGATGTGGTGCGCGGAGGGATCGTATTTGTTTTCGTTCACTCCGAGCACAATTGTAATGTCCTCGTCCTTGGCTGGGGCGGAGATGATGACCTTCTTGACCGGCCCGCGAAGATGCTTCTTTGCGTCGGGAGCGTTGGTGAATTTTCCCGTAGATTCAATGACGACCTGCGCGCCAACCGACTCCCAATCCAGCTTGGCCGGATCTTTTTCCGCGAAGACGCGGATCTTTTTATTGTCAATCTGGACGTAATCACTGCCGGCAGTGATATTGTGATGAAGGTTTCCCAGAATTGAGTCATATTTCAATAGATGGGCGAGGGTCTTGGGGTCGGTGAGGTCGTTGACGGCTACAAAATCCAAGTTCGTATCATTGAGCGCGGTGCGCAGGATGTTGCGTCCGATGCGTCCGAAGCCATTGATACCTACTTTAATTGACATGAATCTCTCCTGATGAATGTAAGCACTGCTGGGATATGGCGGTACTAGGGAACTTTTTACAATAACATCCACTGTGGGACGGCGCAAACGCGTTTGCTCCATGTGCCTCATCTGTGTTAAAAGCCAAGACATGCGCAACTGGATGCGTGAACGCATGAAACGCCGTACCAGGAAACAAACGGACGCGGAGTCCACGGGCAAAGTGGGCCAGGAGAAGCCTGCGCTCGATCCCTCCCAACCGGCCCCAATTCAGCCTGCCTACTATGCATCCGAGCTTCCGGATGCGGAGCCGTCGAAGCGTCCGGCCCCGCGCAGGGAAAAAGCTCCCGCCGAGCCACATGGCAGAACGACCGAGTCTCATGGCAGAACGGCGGGCAGGGTGGCCGAGCCGCAGGGCAGGATGGAAGAAGAGACGCAGCCCGACCAGCCCAGTACGCCGCCCGCCCCGCCGGAGGCCGCATTGTCCGCCTCGCCTGCGGAGCCCAATGCACCCAAGCAGCGGACGCCGAAAGGCGTTGTAGTGCTGGCCATCGGCCTGCCCGGATCGGGCAAGACGACCTGGTTCAAGCGCCGCGGCGTGACCCCGCTCTCCAGCGATTTGCTGCGCACCATCCTGTTTGACGACATTACCGAGCAGCGCTACCAGGGGCTGGTTTTTTCCACGCTGCGCTCGCTGCTGCGCGCCCGGCTCATCGCACGGATGCCGTGGAATTATGTGGACGCGACCAACCTCTCGCCCCATGAGCGGCGGCAGTGGATCAAGATGTCGCGCGGCTTTGGATACGAAGTCCATGCCGTCTTTTTCGATGTCCCGCTGGAGGTTTGCATGGAGCGCAACAGCAGGCGGGAGCGCGTGGTGCAGGAAGAGGTAATCCGGCGCATGGCGGAAAAGCTGCGTCCTCCATCATTTAAAGAGGGCTTCTCGAAGATCGTCGTGGTGCGGGTGAAGAAGCAGGACGGCCAGGGAGAAGCATAGCTCTTCGTCTTGCCGGCAGGCCCTCGCAAAGGCCCGGTATTTGGCCCCGTCGCGTTGACCATTGGCGTTTGACCAATACAGGCGTGCCGCTTAGAATCGGAAGAGGCTGTAATCTCTGGCAGCCATGCTTTGCGCCAACCTTAGCAATGCCCCCTCGTTCAACGGCAGGACAGCTGACTCTGGATCAGCATATCGGGGTTCG
>CAZONJ010000147.1:0-3788 GCA_964581225.1 uncultured Terriglobales bacterium
CGGATGCTGAAAACCGATAGCAAGCTATAATGCGGGCTGGCCTTATGCCCCCGGCAAAGAAGACATCCGCGCAAGCCAAAAGGAAGGGCACAAAACGTCCAACCAAAGTTCCCGTGGTCTGGATCGCTCCCAACCTTGACCGAATCACCAAGGGCGAGGCCGGACGCCGCGGGCTCACCGATTCGACCACCGGCTACTATCTTGGACTGGCCGATCTTGCCCTTAAAGGGCAGAATTCCGCGCCGGCAGCCCCGGTTGTAAGCGTGTCCTTCCCAGTGGAGCAAATTTCCGTTGAGCCGGCGATGCCGCAACCTGCATTTCCGGCGGAAGCTGCTCCTGCCGATACAACGCCGTTGTTGCCGATCCAGGCCAAAGCTCCGGCCAAGCGATCGAAGCCGCCAAAACTGGGCTTGCCCAAGCCTCCTAAAGTGAAGTTGCTCAAGCCGGCTGCGCCTCCCTCAAAGCCGAAGCCTCCAAAGCTTGCCTTGCCGAAGACGCGCCCACAGCCAAAGCCTCCTCGGCTTGAGACTCCGCATCGTTTAGGACCTTTGCAGACACCCCGGCCTCCCAGGCTGTCATTGCCCAAGCCGCCACGCCGGCGCGGATGACCGATCATGCGGCAATTTTGCGCATTGGGTCCTACTTTTCCACAGTGGCGGAGATGCTCTCTCAGGTCTAATCTGATTCCATAGCCCATGCCAGATTTTGCCCAGGAATTAAAGCAGCAGGCCGACATCGTAAGAGTGATCGGCGATTATATAAAGCTGAAGAAGACCGGGGCACAGAATTTCAGCGGGCTTTGTCCTTTCCATAACGAGAAGACACCCTCGTTCTCCGTCCACGCTACACGCCAGTTCTTCCACTGCTTTGGCTGCGGCGAATCCGGGGACGTATTTAAATTCGTACAGAAGATCGAGAGCATCACCTTCCCGGAAGCCATCCGCTCGGTGGCGCAGCGGCTCGGCATCCCGATGCCTAAGCAGGGCTTCTCCTCACCGCTGGAGGCGCGCGAGGCCAAAGAACGCACCGCGCTGATTGAGATCCACGAGCACACCTGCAATTTCTTTCAGGAGCAGCTGCGGCGGCCCGAAGGCGCCCGGGCGCGGGAATACCTGAAAGGACGCGAGCTGACCGACGAAGCTGCGCGCCAGTTCCGCATTGGCTTCGCCCCGGATTCAGGCTTCGTTTTGCGCGACGCTTTGCGCGGGAAATTCAGCGACGATCTGCTCAAGATCTCCGGACTGTTTTCCTGGAAGGATGCGCCCGCCGGCAAAGAGGCCGATCCGCAGTCCCGGCAGGCGGTCTATTCGAAGTTCCGCAACCGCATCATCTTCCCCATTGCGAATGAGCAGGGAAAGATCATCGCCTTTACCGGACGCTCGATTGAGGCTGGAGACAAGGCGGGACCAAAATACCTGAATTCTCCCGAAACCCCGATCTACTCCAAGGGGCGCGTGCTCTTCAACCTGGACAAGGCCCGGGAGGCGGTCCGCAAGCTGGATTACGCCATCCTGGTGGAGGGCAATGTAGATTGCATCTCGGTATTCATGGCCGGATTCCAGAATGTGCTGGCCACTTCAGGAACGGCCTTCACCGAAGCGCAAGTGCGCCTGCTTGCCCGCTTTACCAAAAACATCGTGGTGAACTTCGATCCCGATACGGCTGGGGCTGCCGCAACCGAGCGCTCCCTGGCAATGCTGGTGCAGGAGGACTTCCAGGTGAAAGTCGTGACCCTTGAAACCGGCTTTGACCCTGATCTTTTCATCCGCAAGCAGGGACGCCAGGCTTATGGCGATGCCCTGATGCGCTCGCCCAGATATTTCGACTACCTGATTGAGCGCACGCGGAGCAAGTTTCCGGTCAAGACCGCCGACGGAAAGGCCAAGGCCATCGCCTATCTGCTGCCCTATATCAAGCAGGCGCCGAATGCGATCGTGCGCGACGAGCTGGCCCGCGAGGTAGCGCAAAAGCTGGGCGTCGATTCGGCGCTGCTGGCCAACGAACTGCGTACCGCCGCCCGCAGCCGGGGCGCCGTCTTCCGCGCTCCCCGGGAGCCGCAGATCACCGAAGCCGAGAAGGTGCTGCTCCGGGTGCTCGCGCCCGGCGCACAGGGAGCGAGCCCTGAGCTGCGGATGCGCGCCGCAGAGGTGCTGGGAAGCGAACAGCTCCACCAGGGCCTTGCCTCCGAGGGGCTGCTCGATGCCTTGCTTGCCGAAGATGACCTTGGGGCTGAATCGAGCCGGCTGCTGGCTTCGGTGCTCATGCAGGAATCCGAAGAGATGACCCGCCAGGCGCTGGAATCCACATTCGAGGCGCTGCGCCGGGGGCAGATCGAGCGCAAGCAGCGGGCATTGAAGGCCCGCATTGCGGAAGCGGAGCGCAAGAACGATTCGGCATCGCTGGCGGCGTTGCTGCAGGAGAAGCTTAAAATCGACCAGGCCTTGACCAAGGCCCAGTAGAACCTTGGGGTGCTAAGGTGCAGGGTAGGTGATTTTCTTTTTGCACCTTTTCTGCTGTGGCGTCTATCTAATTACATTAAGGGGCTTTGCGTGTGGCGGACCATGCAAACGCTGTGTTATCCTAATACCTTTGGTATGTTGCGCTTACCGGCCAGTCTGCTGGCACTGAGTTTTCGGATCTAAGCCGCCCAGACCGCACCCCTTCCGACTGGAGATAAGTGTCTTTGGCACTAGACGACAAATTCGACGATATTAAAAAGCTCATCGATGTGGGCAAGGAAAAAGGTTATCTCACCTATGGTGAGGTAAACGACATGATTCCGGGCGACGTGAATTCACCGGACGACCTGGATGATTTAATCACCACCATTGGGACCCAGGGCATCGACCTGCTGGATGGCCCCAAGATCCCCGGGGCCGAACTCGATAAGAAGTTCGATGCCGAACTCGAGGCCGGGGAGGATGTCGAGCTCGACCTTACCCCTGGCGCGCTCGAAAAAACCAACGATCCCGTCCGCATGTACCTGCGCGAGATGGGCACCGTCCCGCTGCTGACGCGCGAAGGCGAAGTTGAAATCGCGAAGCGCATCGAGCGGGGGCAGAACCGCGTGATGAAGGCGATCTCGCGGTCTCCGATCGTGATTCGCGAAGTCGCCGCGCTGGGCGAGGACCTCAAGCGGGGAGTCCGCTCCATCAAGGAAATCGTGGTCTTCGACGAAGAGGAGATCACCGACGAGATCCTGAACAACCGCTCCAAGGCGACTATCGCCAAGGTAGACGATCTCCAGAAGCACTACAAGAAGGCGCAAACGCTTTCGGAAAAGCTGGTGGAGATCAATAAAAAGAGCAAGCCGCGCGATTACCGCCGCTGCCGCTGGCAGCTCGGACGCGAAACCGTGAAGGTATCGCGCATTATCCGCGAGCTGCGCTATACCACCCAGCAGCGCAAGCGGTTGATCGACCGCGTCGGCAGCATGGTCGATTCCATGCGCTCGCTCGACCGCCAGTTCCAGACCCTGGAAAAGAAGATTGAAGCGGTCAAATCGGAAGAGCAGAAGAAGGAATACCGGCGGCAGCAGCGCAACTGCAAGACCGATCTGGAGAAGCTGGAGCATGAAGCCGGGGTCACCTTCCAGGACCTGCGCCGCACGCAGCGCGAGATCATACAGGGCGACATGGATGCCGAGCACGCCAAGCGCGAGCTCATCGAGGCCAACCTGCGCCTGGTGGTCTCCATCGCCAAGAAGTACACCAATCGCGGATTGCAGTTCCTCGACCTGATCCAGGAGGGCAACATCGGCCTGATGAAGGCGGTGGACAAGTTCGAGT
>CAZONJ010000148.1:0-3765 GCA_964581225.1 uncultured Terriglobales bacterium
CCGTTGAAACTCGAAACCTGAAACTTGAAACTCAGTCGTAATATTCCAGCCCCAGGTGCGTAATGAGATCTTCGCCTTTTAAATGGCGCAGGGTGTTCTTGAGCTTCATCATCTGGATGAAGAGATCGTGCTCGGGATAAAGTCCGGGAGCGGTCATGGGCGACTTGAAATAGAAGCTCAGCCATTCCTGGATGCCGAGGCCCTTCAGCTCCGGGCTGCGCTGCGCCAGGTCGAGAAGGAGCACGAGATCGAGGACGATAGGCGCCGCCAGGATGGAATCGCGGCACAGGAAATCCACCTTGATCTGCATGGGATAGTTGAGCCATCCGAAGATATCGATGTTGTCCCAACCCTCTTTATTATCACCGCGCGGCGGATAATAGTTGATGCGGACCTTGTGAAAAATATTGCCGTAGAGGTCGGGATAGAGTTCCGGCTGCAGGATGTGCTCCAGCACCGAGAGCTTAGATTCTTCCTTGGTCTTGAAAGACTCGGGATCGTCGAGCACCTCGCCGTCGCGATTGCCCAAAATATTGGTGGAGTACCATCCGCTCACGCCCAGCATGCGCGCCTTGAACGCAGGGGCGAGCACGGTCTTGAGCAAGGTCTGCCCGGTCTTAAAATCCTTGCCGCAGATGGGCGCGTTGTTCTCGCGCGAGAGCTCCTGCAAGGCAGGGACATCGACGGTAAGGTTGGGCGCTCCGTTGGCAAAAGGCACGCCTTCCTTGAGGGCCGCGTAGGCGTAAATCATCGATGGCGCGATGCTGCAATTGTTGGCATGGAGCGCCTTTTCAAAGGCGGCAATCGATTCATGCGCTTCGCCCTGCTTCATAAACACTTCGGTCGAGCCGCACCAGATCATCACCAGGCGCTCGGCCCCGGAGCTCTTCTTGAATTCGCGGATGTCGGCGCGCACCTGCTCGGCCAAGTCCATCTTGTTCTTGCCCTTTTTTACGTTGGGACCATCGAGCCGCTTGACGTAGTCGCGGCTGAAAACGGCTTTGCGCGGCTTGATCGATTGCAGGAAAGGCTTGATCTTATCGAGCAGATCGCGCTCCAGCACGCCGGCCTTGGTGGCGGCGGTGTACATGTCGTCTTCGAAGAGGTCCCAGCCGGTGAATACCAGGTTCTCCAGCGGGGCCAGCGGAACGAAGTCCTTGACCAGCGGAGTGCGGCCGTCGGTGCGCTTGCCGAGGCGCACGGTACCCATCTGGGTGAGCGAGCCGATCGGTTTTGCCAGGCCCTTGCGCACCGCCTCCACGCCGGCGACAAATGTGGTCGCAACCGCCCCCATGCCGGGGATCATAATTCCCAATTTGCCCTTGGCGGGGGGGATCTTTGCGGCTGCTGCGGTGCTCTTCTTTTCGGTTTTCTTGGCCATGCCTTCTGCTACGCTCCCTGAACTTCCATAAATGAGGTCACAAACTCACTATGTTCTCGTATCGAGGGTCTAAAAGCAAATCATTCGTGCCCACGCGGCCCGGCCCTTTCGTGATTCCCCCAGGCGCGCGCAACTTTTGGTACGCTATTCGCATGGCGGTGAAGGCAATCCAACTGGGACAGGTTTGGCGCAACAACGGGAATGGCGTGAATTTTCTTGTCACCAAGCTCTACAACGAAGTGTTCACGCAATACGCGATCCTGCGCCAGGCGGACGGGAACGCGGCCAATGCGGAGACCGTCCGGGTGAAGATACAGAAGGACAACGCCGGGGCCACCATTCCGGGTTATACCTACACGCAAGACGCGCACGACTTCTAAAAACCTAATCGCTCGCAGAATCTGGTAATTTAGGAATGAGTCGAATTACCGGGACCTTGTCTGTCTGGGGTTGTGTCACTCAGCTTCTCTTAATCCGTTACACAAAATTTCATGGTCGAAAAACTCATTACCAAGCTTGGACTGTTCGTAATTGCGGTCATCTCCTCCACCGGATACCTCGGCATTCTGCTGCTGATGGCGATCGAATCGGCGTGCATTCCGCTGCCCTCGGAGGTGATTATGCCCTTCTCCGGCTATCTGGTGCACACCGGCAGATTCAATCTGCTGCTGGTGGCGACGGTGGGAGCGCTGGGATGCAATCTGGGCTCGGCCATCGCATACGCGATCGGCTACTACGGCGGACGTCCGCTGGTGGAAAAATACGGATCGTACATTCTGCTGAGCCGCAATGAACTCGATCTGGCGGACCGCTTTTTTACGCGCTACGGCGATGCCACGGTCTTCGTCAGCCGGCTTCTGCCGGTGGTGCGCACCTTCATCGCCCTGCCCGCGGGAGTGGCGCGGATGCCACAACTGCGCTTCCATCTCTATACATTTTTAGGATCGTGGCCGTGGTGCCTGGGACTGGCATATCTGGGGATGAAGGCGGGAGAGAACTGGCGCTATCTGGGCAAATACTTCCATCAATTCGATAAAGTAATCGGCGCCGCGCTGCTTGCGCTGGTCCTCTGGTTTGTGTGGTCGCGCTGGAAGCACCGGGTGAGGGCAACAGCCTAATTCACCACGGTGAATATCTCCCCTTCAGCGGATGTAGGCGTCGGTCTTGTCGACCCAGTCCTGGCGGACGGGATTGAAGATATCGAGGTCTACGGTGTCCTCTATCGCTTCGGCGGAGTGGCGCAGGTTCGGCGGGATGCACAGCACCTCTCCGGCATGGACGTCGATGGTCTTGCCGTCCAGGCGAAAGCGCAGGCAGCCTTCCAAAATATAAGTGACCTGCTCATTCACATGGCTGTGCTCCGGGACCACGGTCCCTTTCTTGAGCAGCACGCGGGCCACGGTGAGTTGCTGGGTGTGGACACATTGCCGCTCCAGGCCAGGTTTTAAGAATTCATTTTCGACTTCGTTCCATCGCAGGTGGCGGACCATCCTCTTCTCCGTTCACAATCTCTGGTATCAAGAATCTTTGGTGCAAACTTTACCACCATTTGCGCCTCACAATACATGGAGGAGAGGGCCATGGACCAATCGAACGTTCTTCACGTCCTCAATACCCTGATTGAGAGTTGCCGCGATGGGCAGAATGGTTATCGCGATGCCGCCGAACATGTGACCAATCCGGGATTGAGACATTTCTTCAATGAGCAGAGCCTGCAGCGGGCGCAGTATGCCGGAGAGTTGGAGCAGGAGGCGCAACATCTGGGCGAGCACGATCCCGACCGGAGCGGCAGCGTTGCCGCGGCCCTGCATCGCGCATGGTTCGATTTCAAAGCGAACCTGGGAGGAGGCGATCATTCCATCCTGGCGAGCGTTGAGGCGGGCGAAGATCGCGCCAAGAAAGTCTATGAAGACGCCGTCAAAGAGAAGCTGCCGGAAAACCTGCTGACCATCATTCGACGCCAGCAAGCCAGCATCCAGGCCGCGCATGATCGCGTTCGCAGCCTGCGGGACAGTATTGCCGCGTAAATCCAATTGATCTCCAAGGGGCATCCTGGCCTGCCCCGGCCATTTTGTCCCGATCGGGATTCTGCATTCTTGCGTCCGGCGAGCCCGCGATTCGGAATTCGGCTATTGAATTTCGCGGGAAAAGTTTGCCCCATGGACTCCGGTGTTTTAGTGGATTCCGGATTGGCTTTTGCGTGTAATTTTCGAAGACACCGGCGGCCATAAATTCCTTTCATACACTTCATCAGAGCTTTTAATTTGCGGCGCAGGTGAACTCCACGATACCCTTGCTATTCACCTGCTGTGCCCCGCACTCTTACATCTCAAGGAGACTCATGTCGAACGAACTGCGTAATTTTTTGATGCTCCCCTATGACG
>CAZONJ010000149.1:0-3445 GCA_964581225.1 uncultured Terriglobales bacterium
TGGCGCGAAATATCGCGGCCCCGGCGGGCTGCTGATAGCACCGCACGCCTTCAAATACGGAAGAGCCATAATTCACTACGTGCGACATCACGTGGACCTTGGCATCGTCCCAATGGATCAATTTACCGTTGTGCCAAATCTTCTCTGATTTAGGAATGGGCATCGCTGCTCCTTGAATCGGATCTTCGGCCGGGGTCAACTGACTTCGAGAATTTGCGCTCAAAGACGTTTATGAACCCGGAGAATCTCCATTATACCGGGTGCGGGAAGGGAAGGGGAATGCTCCTCGTCATCTCAAATTGGAAGCCAGGGGTGGATATAAATTGTCCTCCTGAGCGAAGGAGCGCGCGAGCTATCGCGCTCCGAAGTCGAATGGATCTGCATCAACCTGAGTAAACAGGGCGAAAGTCAACACTGCGAAAGTCAGGCAGACCAACCGCGCCAGGGAGCGAAGAAGCGGTGCTTCGTCTCTCCTCTGGCGCTGGTTAGGTTTAAAGTGGGAGTTATTCGCCGGCGACGTCGGTCTTCTTTTCCGGCGTCTTGCTCTCCTGAGGTTTAGCGTCCAGCTTGGGAGCGATCTTGCCGAAATACTTATTGCTGTTGGCTGTCATCTCGGGCATGGCGGCGTAAGGCTTGGAATAGTCGTTGCGGGCGTTCCAGAAGAGGAAGCCGATCCCGCCGTTATCGTGGGAGGTGCTGACCTGCTTGCGGATATATTCCGGAGAATAGGTCTTGGTGCGCCAGGCGAAGGCCTGCAGCCACGGACGCAGCACCACGCCGCTGCCGGCGGTCGCCTTTTGAAAGCGCTCCATGGATATCTGGATGAAATGCTCGGGCGCATCGCCAGGGTGGGCATAACCATCCATGCCAAAGAAATGCGAAGGGTAGATCATGGGAGAGAGCACATCGCAATAGTGCGCCATGCGGGCGATGTCCTGGCCGGTATGGGCCAGATCGACGGAGCGCTGCCATGCCATCACGCCGAAGACGTCGAGTGAAAGCAGCACGCCCTGCGAATGCAATTCGCTATAGGCGCGGTCGAGAAAGTCGACCAGCACGTCGGGGCGCTTCCAGTTAGGATGCGCGATCTCAAAAGCGAACTTCGCGTCCTTCTGGTTGCCCTCGGCGGGGAAGCGGACGTAATCGAACTGGATCTCGTCGGCCCCGGATGCGGCCACCCATTTCGCCAGCGCCAGATCGTACTCCTGGACCTTCGGATTCGAAGAATCCGTCCAGACCAGCTTGCCGTTCTCGCGCCACGGCTCTCCGGTGCTGCGCGAGCGTACCGCCAGCTCGGAATGGTCGCGGGCGATGTGCTCATCCCGGAAAAGCGCGATTCGGGCGATGGCATGGAGCTTCAGCGAATGCAGATAGCGCACGTACTTGGGAAGATTGGGGATCGCGTGATGGGTGCTCTTGGGCGCCAGCGGATGCTGGAAATCGATGCTCAAGCTGCCATCGCTGTCCTTGATGTCGAAGACCACGGCATTGCCGCCGACCTGCTGCCAGCGCTTCACGATTACCATGCCCTTCGCGCTCCCCGCCATGGGGCCGGTGAGGTAGACAGCGCGGACCTCTTCGTCTTTGGGGACAACGACCGGATGCTCCACGATTGGCTGTTTTTCCAATGTGGGGATTCCGATCTGCTGTCCTTTTTTGAGGTATAGCGACTTCCCCAAATTGTTCTGCTGCCGGATCGCGCTCTCCAGCTCGCTGGCCAGCATAAGCGAAGATTGCGGCAGAAAGCGATGGACGACCGCCGAAACCGGCTCGGCGGCGCTCGCCGTGTACTGGAAGATGCCAGCGCCGGCTGCGCCTTCGGTTGTGTCCGTGGCCGCCTGGGGCCTCTCAGCCGCCGTATCCTGGGCCGCAGCGTGTACGGAGAGGCGACTGCATCCCGTAGAGAATAAACATAAAACCAAAAGAAAACTGGAAATAATCAGGGAAAAACGGGGTATCGATCTGTGCACAAGGGTCATCCAATGGTGAGATGCTGATTCTGGGGGACTATACCATGATTCACGTGAGGGTAAGGTTACGCTGGGTATTCCAACGGTTACTGCGGTAATCAAACCCGGAATGGATCGTCCTGATGAGAGTTTATTTGTTTCTCAATATGCAAATAGCTGGCCGTTGTGGAAAACCCGAACAACTCCGCACACATATTTTTGTATCTGACCCAAGGATGGGTCATCTTTGATTAGAGAGGATGACGGCCCGATATGTGAGGGGCCTTAAAAAATGAAAACTGGGCTTAATACCGCACTTGATCCTACCCGGCGGAGTTGTGATGCTGAAGATTTTGAACGTAATATTCGCCGCAAAATTGTAGGCCAGGAACCCGCAATCGAAAAAGTCGCCGAGATCTACCAGATGTTCCTTGCCGGTTTGAACCCGCCCGGACGTCCGGTCGGAAACCTGCTGTTTCTGGGGCCAACCGGATCGGGGAAAACGCGGGTCGTTGAAGCCATGGCGGAGTGTCTCTTTGGCGATCCCCGGGCGCTCATCAAGATCGATTGCGCCGAATTTCAACACAGCCATGAGATTGCCAAGCTGATTGGCTCTCCCCCGGGATACCTGGGCCATCGGGAGACCCATCCGCTGCTCACCCAGGAGGCCCTCAACCAGTGGCATACCGACAAAATCAAGCTCTCGCTGCTGCTCTTCGATGAAATCGAGAAGGCCAGCGACTCGCTGTGGCAACTGCTGCTCGGCATCCTGGACAAGGCCACGCTCACTTTGGGCGATAACCGCCGGGTCGATCTCTCGCAATGCGTCATTATCATGACCTCAAACCTGGGGGCCGGCGAGATGAACGATCTGATCGGTGGCGGCATGGGCTTTGGCCGCAAACAGACCCAAGTGGATACCAAGCTCGACGAGAAGATTACCCGTACGGCGGTTGAGGCCGCCCGGCGCAAGTTCTCCCCCGAGTTCATGAACCGTATCGACAAGGTGGTGGTCTTTAAGACCCTTAAATCCGAGCATCTGGAGCAGATACTGGAGATCGAGCTGGGAATGGTGCAGCAACGCATCTTGCAGGCCACCGGCAATGCCCAGTTTGTCTTTAGCTGCACGCCCAAGGTGAAAAAGTTCCTTCTCGAAGAGGGTACTGACACCAAATACGGGGCGCGTCACCTGAAGCGCGCCATCGAAAAGAACGTGGTATTTCCTCTGGCGAACCTGGTAGCCACCGGCCAGCTCAAACTGGGAGACTTTGTCCGTATCGATATGGATGCGGCCAGCAAGCTGGTTTTTGTGAAGGAAGCCGAGGGCGCCCTGGTTCCCGTCCTGCTGGAAAAGTACGGGCAGGAGATGGCGGCGGCCTCCTCCGGCGGCGCCGGCATCACGCGCTCCACCGGCGGTATCAGGCCGGGTACCGGCTTGAAACGCGATCCAACCACCTTCGATAAGTAATTGCTCATCGCCCCTGCCAAAGACCCCG
>CAZONJ010000150.1:0-3304 GCA_964581225.1 uncultured Terriglobales bacterium
AGGATGTCGCGCTCCAGCATCAGGTCGCAGATGTGCTTGAAGCCTATGCCGCACTCGTGCAGCTTGCGGCCATGCCGGGCGGCGATGCGGTCGAGCATCTTGGTGGTGTTGAAGGCGCGGACGATCTCGCCCGGCCACTTTTTGCGCTCCAGCAGCCAGCGCAGCAGGATGGAGTAGATTTTGTGCGAGTCCACATAACTGCCATCTTCAGCGACCGCGCCCAGACGGTCGGCGTCGCCATCGGTGACAAAGCCTCCATGGCACTTTTCCCGGACCACCATCTCCTGCGCCGCCTTTACATGCGGCTCAATCGGTTCAGGGTTGATGCCGGGGAAGAGCGGATTCACGTCACTGCGGATCTCGACGTATTGGATCCCCTTTTCGCGAAAGATGCCGGCCAGCACGCCGCGTCCGGAGCCGTGCATGCAATCGATGCCAAACTTGAATCCGGCTTTGGCGATCAGATCGAGATCGGCAAACCTGGTAATGGCCTCGATGTAAGGCTTCTTAAAATCGGTTTCGGTGATCTTGCCGGGGGAGCTGCCCTTCGGCGCGGGCGATGACAGCAGCTCCTGCTCGATCGCTTTGATGATCGCCGGGCGTCCCGATCCTCCATAGCCGGCCTTGTACTTCACCCCATTCCAGTTCCACGGATTGTGGCTGGAGGTGATCATCACTCCGCCGGCCGCGCCCCGCTGCTTCACCGCATAGGAAAGCGCGGGGGTGGGAGTGTAGTCATTTGCCAGCCATACGTTGATGCCCGCGGAGGCCAGCACCTCGGCGGCCGCAGCGGCGAAGGCACGCGATCCGAAGCGGGTATCGTAGCCCACGGCGACGCCCTTTTTGGCGTCTTCATGCCTGATCACATAATTCGCGATGGCGGCGGCGGCGCGGCGCACGTTCGCAAAGGTAAAATCGTCGGCGATGATGCCTCGCCAGCCGTCGGTACCGAACTTAATCTGTTCCATCGATCTCCCGCAAAGCAATTAAAGTTTAGACCACCGGAGCCGGCGCGCCGGCCGTCAGGCAGAGCTCCTCATCTTAAGCGATTGGATGCAATGTTCCTGCTTAGCGTAACCTGCACAAACTGTAAGCCGAAATAGACTATTTAGCTGCGGAACTTTTCATGGGGGGAAGCTGACGGGGGAACGATCACAGCAGCTTGGTCAATTTCTTCTCCGCCAGGTGCTTCACGATTTTGCCCACATCCTGCGAATGCTCGCGCGTGGTCACCAGGATGGCATCGTCGGTCTCCACCACCACCACGTTGCTCACCCCGATTGCGGCCACAAATTTCTTGGGCGCATAGACGTAATTGCCCTCGGAATTAAGCAGATAGTGGTCGAGGGCCTCGATTACGTTCGCTCCGCTTCCATTGTTGCCGCGCGAGATGTGGTGCTCGTAAAGCGCGGTCCAGGAGCCCAGGTCGTTCCATCCAAAATCGGCGCGCAGGCAATACACATTGGAGGAGTGCTCGCCCTTCGCCGAACGCGGCTCCAGCACGGCATAGTCGATGCTGATGTTCTCGCATTTTCCGTAGAGGCCCTTGAATACGGATTCAAACCTCGAAGTACCGTAGGCGGCGGCGATTTCTTCCAGGTAAGGAGCGGTCTCGGAGAGATGCTCGCGCAAGGCATTCACCAGCGTCCGCGCCGACCATAGAAACATGCCGCTGTTCCAGAAGTAGTTGCCGGCGGTGACAAATTCCTCCGCCCTCTGCTGGTTCGGCTTTTCGGTAAAGCGCTTCACGCGAAATTCGTCCGCGCCCAACTTTTCGCCGGTCTCGATATAACCATAGCCGGTCTCAGGGCGGCTGGGCGGTATGCCCATCACCACGATGTTCTCTCCCGCCGCCGCCAGCTCGATGCCCTGGGCAAGCGTCCTTTGTAATTTCCTCTCGTCCCCGATCACGTGGTCGGAGGGAAACATGCCGATGACGGCATTCGGATCGATGCGTTGCAGGATGAAGGCCGCCAGCCCGATGGCGGGAGCGGTGTTGCGGGCCACCGGCTCAGAGATGATCTGCCGGCGCGGCAGCTTCTTGAGCTGGCCGCTGATCACCTCAAAAACATGCTCGTTGGTGATGACCCAGAACTTTTCCTCTTCGGCCAGGGGCAGCAGGCGGCGCACCGTCTGCTGGATCATGGTCTGCTCGCCATCGAGGGCCAGCACCTGCTTTGCCATGCGACGACGGCTGCGCGGCCAGAAGCGGGTACCGCTGCCGCCCGCCAGGATTACAGGAAAAAAGCTGTATTTGTTGCTCACTGTCCTCATTGCTGCAAAAAGATTTTGTGACTACTGCCGCACTGCCTGCAACTCATGCGCCGGAATAGCGTTGGGCTCGGCAACATTCGCCCCCGGCAGCATCGCCCGCACATACTCGAATTGCCACTGCGGACGTACCCGATAATTCTTTACTCCTGCCGGGACCACCACGGTTTCACCTTTACCAAAACTGACTGGCTGCGCGCCTTCTGCCTCCACCACGCCACAGCCCTGGAGCCCGACCAGGCAATGCGGCGACGACCGGCCATTCTCCATAGTGACAAAGCCCTTCTCCTGTTTGAGAAAAATCTTGTCGACCTGAAAACTAGGGGAGGAGACGAGCACGATGCGTCCATTCGCGCCCGCGCTCTTTACCTTGCCGGCGTGGGTCCGCTCCTTCATTGCCTCCAGCCCCTGCTTGATGTGCAACTCGCGCGGACGCCCATAATCGTACAGGCGATAGGTGGTATCGGAGTTTTGCTGTGTCTCCAGCAGAACGCTGCCCGGCCCGATGGCGTGCACCGTCCCGGCGTCCACATAATACATATCGCCCGGAGCGACATCGATCCAGTTGAGCAGCTGCTCCATATTTTTATTGTGGATCGAGGCCTCGACCGCTGCGGGCGTAGTCCCGGGGCGCAACCCTAAGCCAATCTGGGCCCCCGGCGAGGCTTCCAGCACATACCAGCACTCCGTCTTGCCGCAGGGTTGGCCGATACGCTGGGCGGTCGCGTCGTCAGGATGCACCTGCACCGAAAGCCGCTCCCGGGGGAAGAGGATCTTCATCAGCAACGGGAAGCGGTCACGGACGATGGCGACAGTGCCGTTCATCTCCACTCCAAATTGTTTTGCGAGCTGGTCCAGGGTGCGGCCCACCAACGGGCCATTGGCGACCTTGCATTGCTCTCCGGTGAGCCAAGCTTCGCCAATCGGCTCTTTCCCGACTTTGTGCGAGGGATAATACGCCGAGAGGTCGTGGGCGCCCCAGACCCGCTCGTGGAATTCCGGCAGTAAAAGCAATGGATAAAGATCGGTCATA
>CAZONJ010000151.1:0-3284 GCA_964581225.1 uncultured Terriglobales bacterium
TTCTCAAATGGGCTTCCAGGCTGCGGAAGCGGCGGTCCGCAAGGAAGAAGGGCAAGGTGGGGAGACGCGGATACCTCCCGCCAAGCCGCGAACGGAGATGTAGTCGATGCCGCTTTTAGTGGATGGTCTTGGTCTTGCGCGACATGTAATCCATCAGGAGATATTGCCCTAATGTCTGCGGAGTAGTGAAGTAGGCCTTGCCGCGGCACATCTCCGTGATCTTCTGCACGAACTGGATCAGCCCGTAATCCGAAGCCAGCATAAACGTATTGATCAGGATGCCGGCGCGCTTGCAGCGCGAGACCTCATCGAGGGTTTGGCTTACCACCAGCGGGTCCAGCCCGAAGGCGTTTTTGTAGATCCTGCCATCTTCCAGGGTGAGGGCAGAAGGCTTGCCATCGGTGATCATGATGATCTGCTTCATGTCCTTCCGCTGCCGTTGCAGGATGCGCTGCGCCAGCTTGAGCCCTTCGCGCGTATTGGTGTAATAAGGACCAACCTTCACCCGCGCCAATTGGCCCAGCGGAATCTCCTCTGCTGAATCGTGAAAGAGCACGAGCGACAGCGAATCGCCCGGATATTGCGTGCGAATGAGCTGCGCCAGGGCCATTGCCACCTTCTTGGCCGGCGTGAAGCGGTCTTCTCCATACAGGATCATCGAGTGCGAGCAGTCGAGCATCAGCACCGTCGCGCAGGACGAGTGGTATTCGCATTGATGTACCTGCAAATCGGAATATTCGAGATCGAGAGGAAGCGTCAACCCGTCCCGCTGGATGGCATTGGAGAGGGTAGCTGTAATATCGAGGTTGAGGGTGTCTCCGAACTCATATTGCTTGGCGCTGCCGCTGGTCTCGATTCCGGTGGCAAGGTCGCGGGTGTCGTGCCGTCCGAAGCTGGATTTTCCCAGCGATCCCAGCAGATCGCGGAGCGTGCGGTAACCAAGAAAGTCCAGTCCCTTGTCGGTGACCTCGAACTTTACCTCGCCCTGGCTCTGCCCGGACTGCCCGCCTGCCTGTGATTCGCGTGACCGATCAAACGGCCGATCGACGGAGATATAGTCCTCCTGCTCCATGCGTTGCATCAGCTTTTCGATCAGCTCGTCGAGCTTGCCCTCCTGCCTGAGCTGGTCGATCTGGCCTTGCATCTCGCCATCCATCAGATCGCCGGCCTCCAGCGCCTGCTCGATGGCCTGGCGCAGTCCCTCCAGCGTCTGCTCGCCGAGTTCGTAAAAGTTGAAATAGGAATTCTGGAAGCCGCTCTGCAGCAGATAATCGGAGAGCGCAGTGAGCAGGTCCTCCATGCTCAGCTCGGAGGCGGCGTCGCCCACATATTTTGAGTATTTTATAAACTTCATTCGAATGACCTGTTCGAGGATTCGGTCAGTTGTACGGTCTTCTTCCGCCGCCACGCACCGGCACGTCTTCGCGCTCAAAGCTCTTTTCCGGACGGCGCGCCTGCTTCTCCTGCGCGATGAAGCCGCGCTCCTCGCTGCGGCCGATGCGCTTGTGGGCGTGCAATCCTTCCAGCAGAAACTCAGCCGCGCTCACAATGACCTCAGGCTTGTCTTTGCTCTTTACCCCGGCGCTGCTCAATTTCTCGGTAAGTCCCTGAATGTTTCGCACCATGGAGAGCACCTCCGAAGCGGGCGCAGTCTCGCTCACCTTGATTTCTCCGCCCAGATCGAACCACTGCGTGATCTGTTGGGTATTCAGGTCTTTGAAGTACTCGTCGTAGGTCTTGGCGATGGCCGAGCGGATCAGCTCGCGCGAGACCGTATCGGCGCCGCGCAGCTCGCCTTCGTATTCAAGCTCGAGTTTGCCGGTGATGGAAGGCAATGCGGCGTAAATATCCGCGATGCGGGGGACGATCGTCTCTTCACGGTTGCGCACGGCGCGGCGCTCCGCGTTCGAGATCACATTTTCCATGCAACTGATCGGCAGCCGTTGGCTTACTCCTGAGCGCTTGTCCACCCGCTTGTCTTCACGCGCGCAAAATGCGATCTGCTCGATGATCTCGCCAATGTACTTCGGTATATGCAAGCTGAGGCCGTCGCGGCGCGTCCATGCTTCCTGGGCGGTAATGGCAATTCCTTCCTGCAAGGTCGCAGGATAATGGGTGCGGATCTCCGATCCGATGCGGTCCTTGAGCGGGGTCACGATCTTGCCGCGCGCGGTGTAGTCTTCCGGATTGGCGCTGAAGATCAGGGAGACGTCGAGCGGCAGGCGCACCGGATAGCCTTTAATCTGAACGTCGCCTTCCTGCATGATGTTGAAGAGCGCAACCTGGATCTTGCCCGCCAAGTCAGGCAGTTCGTTTATGGCAAAGATGCCGCGATTGGCTCGGGGCAGCAGTCCATAGTGCATGGTGAGCTCGCTGCCAAGCTCGTGTACGCCGCGCGCCGCCTTGATGGGATCGATGTCCCCGATCAGGTCGGCGACGGTCACGTCCGGGGTCGCCAGCTTCTCCACATACCGCTGCTCCGGCGTGAGCCAGGCGACCGGCGTGGCATCGCCCTTCTCCTCGAGCAGATTGCGGCAACGCTGGCAGAGCGGGGCATAAGGGTTGTCATGGATCTCGCATCCCGCAACATAGGGGAGATTCGGGTCGAGCAGGGAAGTGAGCGCCCGCAGTATCCGGCTCTTTGCCTGGCCGCGAAGCCCTAACAGGATAAAGTTGTGCCGCGAAAGCAGCGCATTTGTGATCTGGGGAACAACCGTGTCTTCGTAGCCCACAATTCCCGGGAAAATTGGCTCGCTGGAGCGCAGCCGCGCGATCAGGTTCTCGCGCATTTCATCTTTCACTCGCCGGGTGCGCAGGCGTTCTTCCGTAAAAGCGCTTTTTTTGAGTTCACCAAAGGTTTGGGGGAGATTCATTGAATAAAGGGCCCTCTCAAAATCTGCTCACTTAAAAATTATACGCCCCGCGCATTTAGAGGAAGCCGCTTCACCCCTCTTCCTCTTTCATAGGATCGAGAGAGATCGTGCATGATTTTCGTCGCATCCTTGCTCCGGAGGATTTGAGCAGGCGCCACGAACGTATCAAGGTAAGATCTTGGTCGTGGCGGACATTTTCGCCGCTACCTTCTGGAGGTAATTGACGTTGAGTCGCTACGCCTTTCTGCGCTCCGGCCTTCGGGCAGAGCGGTAGAAATTCGGATTCGACCTTCCCGCCGCCTGCCCTGATACAGCTCTCGCTCCAGCCGGATTTGCGTACCGAGTCTTGCGGGACATTCGAATTGTTTCCAGCCCCGCTTTCGGAATGTTAATCTAGAGGGGTCCTGCCAA
>CAZONJ010000152.1:0-3137 GCA_964581225.1 uncultured Terriglobales bacterium
CTGACTGTATGGCGGAGGGAGAGGGATTCGAACCCCCGGTACCCTTTCGGGTACAGCGGTTTTCAAGACCGCCTGTTTCAACCGCTCACACATCCCTCCGCATGATTGGTTTCAACAGTTTACCAGCACTCGAAAAGCGCCGCTTGCGATTAACTATGGGATTGCAAAAAGACGTTTTAGATTTCGGAAGAAAAAAAAGCGGGAGGTCAGCAAAGACCTGCCCGCTGGAGTGTCCTTTACTTGCTTGCTGTCTTCGAGGCGCCGGGAACGAAGAGTTCCAATCGCACCTTATAGGTCACAGAGTCGCCGGGCTTGAGCAGGACCATTCCCGTATCGCGCCCATGCCATTCTTTTCCGTACGGGTCGCCGAGATTGAATTGCGGTTCGATCGCGGCAAACTGCTTTTCCGGCTCGGTCGGCGCGTAGACCTGGACGGCATTGATCTTTTTTGAGGCGCCGATAATGCGCAATCCATAACTGGCCTTAGGGTCGGTGAGCTCGATGACGACGTCCCCATTCGATTGGCGCTGCAGATTCGTAAAGCTGTCGTCGAGGAACTCATTGTCCAGCGCCCGCCCCTCCGGCGGGGTGAAGTCATAGGGAGTTCCCTTGACCGGAACGATTTTTCCGGCAGGAAAGACGTTGTCATAGTTATCGACTATCGCGCGCTGCGTGGCCGGGATGTGCAGCCGTCCCTGGGCGCGGTCCTTGCTGGGGAAGGCAAAATAAGGGTGCCATCCAATGGCGATTGGCAGCGGCCCCTTGCCCACGTTCCTGGCGGTGACTTCCATCTCGACGGCGTCATCGCGCAGCGTTGTTTTCACCGAAACTTTAGTGCTGGAGAGCCAATGGCCGTCAAAGTTGCCGGCATTCCAGTCTGCAGAGACGCTGGAGCCGTCGGCTTCGCTCTGCTGCTGGACATTCTGGAAATGGGCATTCAGCATCAGTCCGTGCATGGCGTGCGGCTCCGCGCCCTCTTTCTTGCCCTTCCAATTGGCCGGCAGATCGACGGTCTTGCCCGCGATTTGAGTGGTGACGGTCTTGCCATCCGCGGAGAGCTTGCCCCTGATCCGGTTTGGATAGGGCACCAGAATCGCGCCACCCAGGCTGAAATTCTTGTTTCCAAAGGCATCGTCGCCGTTGTCGAGGAGCTGCTTTGCGTCTTCCAGCGATGGCGAGGCGAGTACGTTGATCTCACCTTGTCCGGGGACGAAGGCGCGCACCTGGAAGAGGTTCATGCCCCGGCCGGGCAGCACCTGCGCCTGCAGGAACTGTGGCTTGTCCTGCGCCTGGCCGCGGGGACGCGTCAGGGTGACGACGGGCTCGCCGCCGATCGTAAGAGAAGAATTCGCGGCTGTGCTGCTCTGCGTTTGGTCCGATGCGGCAGGGTTCTCGGTGGGACCCTTCGTCTTGCACCCGGCCACAAACAGCGTTGCGATCACCAGGCCAGCGAGGGCCAACTTTGCGTAATTTTTCACTTTGCCTCCATTGAGTTCAGCTGAGTTCAGCATAGAGATTGCTTCTCCTTGAAGCCTCACGCCATACGTCCGGCGCCAAGCAAAGGATGATACGCGGGGCTTCTCCTCCTGTAAACTGCGTGTCTCTTTTGTGACTGCCGTGCTGAGCTGTGACTGCCGTGCTGAGCGCGTTACCTGGCGCGCCATGATGGCGAAATTAAAATGCCCTTTTATATCTCTTCCGCCCCGTTGGCCGCGCGAGAGACATAAATCTCGGCGTCGATTCCTGTGGCATGTTTGTATCCTTCTTTAACGGTGGAGCGGAAGCGATCGACCGCATCATTGTGGACGAGGTTAATGGTGCAACCTCCGAATCCGCCGCCGGTCATGCGCGCGCCGATGGCGCCATCCACTTTATTGGCCAGCTCCACCATGAGATCGAGCTCGAAACAGGAGACAGAGTAAAGGTCCCGTAGACTTATGTGCGATGCGGCCATCAAGCGGCCAACTTCAGCCAGGTCGCCGGAGCGGAGCGTCTGCATCGCCTGGACCGCGCGCGCGTTTTCATTGACGACGTGCTTGCATCGCCGGTAAATGATCTCCGGGAGCTCGTTGGAGTGCTGCTCAAGCTGTGAGGGGCTGACGTCGCGCAAGGCCCTGGTCCCGGGCAGAGATTTTTTGAGGATGCTTACTCCCTCTTCGCATTCGGCGCGTCGCTGGTTGTACTCGCCGCTGGCCAGTTCGTGCTTCACCATAGTATTGCAGATCACCAGGCTTACTTCCCCCGGAAGCAGGACGGGTGTGTATTCCAGCGAACGGCAATCGAGTAAAAGGGCGTGGTTCTCGACACCGTGGCAGGAGACGAACTGGTCCATAATGCCGCAGCGGGCGCCGACAAATTCATTCTCGGCCCGCTGGCACAGTTTGGCGATATCGAATTTGCCGATGCCAAGCTGGTAGACGGCGTTGAGCGCTGTGGCCGTAGAGACTTCAAGGGCCGCAGAGGAGCTGAGGCCTGAGCCGATGGGCACATCTCCATGGATCACCAAATTGGCGCCGCCGATGCGGTGGCCTGCCGATTCCAAGGTCACGGCGGTCCCGACAACGTAGTCGCTCCAGTGTCCGCGCGCCGCGAAATTCCGGTCGTCAAGGTCTATTTCGATGGTTTCGCTAAACTCTTCGGAAACCAGCACAAGCTTGCGGTCCGGCCGGGTATTGATCCCGATGAGCGTGGCAAAATTGATTGCCGCCGGAAAGACGAACCCATCGTTGTAATCGGTATGTTCGCCGATGAGATTGACGCGTCCCGGAGCGCGGAAGACGCGCGCTTCGACCCCAAACTGGGCGCGAAATCGCCCTCGCACCTCCGACTCCATCCGGCTTAACAGCATGGCGCTTTGCTCCCGCTTCATACAGGAATCCCAGGGGGAAGATCCCTACCGGTCGCTAGAAAACGAACGATTAAGGCGGGCGGAAAAACCAACCAAACGGAATGTTCTACATCGCAATGCTTGTTCAAAGGAGTACTCTCGATTGACAGTCGTAGCTGTAAGCGCTTACAAATTTTACATTGCAATTGGGCGGTTCAGAAATAGATTCGCATTCGCCAGCGCCGCAATGCCGGCAATTTGGAGGAGGAAAAATGAGAGATCGGAGCGGGGCAGTCATTATTGTCAATAT
>CAZONJ010000153.1:0-3110 GCA_964581225.1 uncultured Terriglobales bacterium
CGCTACGCGGTTGCGCCGCGCACCTGCATCCAGTTCTTGCGGCGCGATTCAAAGCTGGCAATCTTATCGGAGTGTTGCAGGGTAAGCTCAATATCGTCGAGGCCATGGACCAGGCAGTGGCGACGGAACTCATCCATCTTCACCGGCGCGCTAAATCCGTGGTCGTCCTTCACAACCTGCTTTTCCAGATCCAGCATGATGCGGTAATCGGCGATCTCACGCGAGCGGCGCATCAGCTCCTCGACTTGCTCTTCGCTCAAAACGATGGTCGCGGTGCCGTTCTTCATGCAGTTGTTGGCGAAGATGTCGGCGAAAGAAGGCGCGATCACCACCCGGAACCCGTAATCGTGCAGGGCCCATACCGCGTGCTCGCGCGAGGAGCCGCAGCCAAAATTGCGGCCCGCCAGCAGGACGGTCGCGCCCTGGTAGCGCGGGTCGTTCAGCACAAACGCCGGGTCGGGCTTTCCGTTGTTGAAGTAACGCCAATCGAAGAACAAAAATTCGCCGTATCCGGAGCGCTCAATGCGCTTCAAAAACTGCTTAGGAATGATCTGGTCGGTATCGACGTTGGGGCGGTCCAGCGCGACGGCCCGTCCCGTATGGATGCGAAGCGACTCCATTATTTGAACTCCCATCGGCGGATATCGGTAAAGTGGCCGGTGATGGCGGCAGCGGCGGCCATCATGGGGCTTACCAGGTGGGTCCTTCCGCCTTTTCCCTGGCGTCCTTCAAAATTGCGGTTGCTGGTAGAGGCGCAACGCTCCTGCGGCTGCAGGATGTCGGGATTCATTCCCAGGCACATCGAGCATCCAGGCTCACGCCATTCAAAGCCGGCGGCGCGAAATACGCGGTCCAGCCCCTCGGACTCGGCAGCCTGCTTCACCCGGTGAGAGCCAGGAACGACCATGGCGCGGACCTTGGGATGGATGTGATAGCCCCTCACAACCTTGGCCGCCTCGCGCAGATCTTCGATGCGCGCGTTGGTGCAGGAGCCGATGAATACGCGGTCGATGTTGACATCTTCCAAACGTGTTCCCGGGTTCAGCCCCATGTATTCGAGGGCGCTGGAGACGGCGCGACGGTCACTCTCATTGGCGGCCGCGTCAGGATCGGGGACCTTGGCCGTGACCGGCGCGACCATTCCCGGATTGGTACCCCAGGTGACAAAGGGGCCAAGCTTGGTTGCGTCAAGCTTCACGATGCGATCGAACTGCGCGCCCGGATCGCTGGGCAAGGTGCGCCAGTAATCTACAGCCTCTTTCCATGCGGCGCCTTTAGGAGCAAAACGGCGGCCTTCGAGATACGCGTATGTGGTCTCATCGGGCGCGACCATGCCGGCGCGCGCTCCCGCCTCGATGCTCATGTTGCAGAGCGTCATGCGGCCTTCCATGGAAAGCGATGCCACGGCTTCTCCGGCATACTCGATCACGTAGCCGGTCGCGCCGTCGGTCCCAATATTGCCGATGATTCCCAGCGCCAGGTCTTTAGCGGTAACCCCTTCGGGCAATCGTCCGCTGACCTGC
Source organism: uncultured Terriglobales bacterium (assembly GCA_964581225.1). Lineage (GTDB taxonomy): Bacteria > Acidobacteriota > Terriglobia > Terriglobales > Acidobacteriaceae > CAYTQA01. Next base: position 1,524 of record CAZONJ010000153.1, read on the forward strand.
ACCTGCAAGGTGCGGGGCTTTTGCTGAGGAAGGCATTGCGTGGCCATCACATGCTCGACCTCGGAGGTGCCGATGCCGAAGGCCAGCGAGCCGAATGCGCCATGGGTGCTGGTATGGCTATCGCCGCAGACGATGGTCATACCCGGCTGCGTGATTCCCAGCTCCGGGCCAATCACGTGGACGATCCCCTGGTCCGCCGAATTCATATCGAAAAATGTGACGCCGAATTCGGCGCAGTTGCGGCGCAGGGTATCAACCTGCTTGGCCGCGATCACATCGGTAATGGACGACCGTCCCGGATCGGTAGGGACGTTGTGGTCCACGGTGGCGACCGTAAGATCGGGACGCCGCAACTTGCGGCCCGCAAGCTTCAGCCCTTCAAAGGCCTGCGGCGAGGTAACTTCATGCACCAGATGCAGGTCGATATACAGCAGCGCCGGTTGCCCGTCCTGCTGGTGGACGACATGAGCGTTCCAGACTTTTTCAAATAAGGTTTGATTTTTTGACATTGCTCTCAATCAACTACACTGCGTGATAAGCGTGACGGCGGTCCAGAAGATCGGCCACGCGTTGCTCCACCAGCCCGCCCATCTCCGAGGTGCTCACCGGCTTGCCGCCTCTGCCATCCTGCAAATCGGCGGTCTTATGGCCCTGGTCCAGCACCGCGCGGATGGCGATTTCGATATCGTTCGCCTCCTGCTCCAGATGGAAGCTGTGACGCAGCATCATGGCCGCCGAGGCGATCGCCCCCAATGGGTTCGCAATTCCCTTGCCGGCAATATTGGGCGCGGAGCCGTGGACCGGCTCATACAAGTCCACCGCGCCGCCGATGCTGGCTGAGGCCATCATGCCAATCGAGCCGGGGATCGCCGCCGCTTCATCGGAGAGGATGTCGCCAAAAAGATTTTCGGTCACAATCACATCGAAGCGGGAGGGCTGCGTCATCAGGAACATGGCGCAGGCATCGACGTATACATGGTCCAACTCGACATCGGGATATTCGCGTCCCAGGCGCGTCACTACCTTGCGCCACAGCGCGGAGGTCTCAAGCACGTTGGCCTTGTCCACCGAGGTCAGCTTACGGCGGCGCTTTCGCGCCAGCTCGAAGCCGACCCGGGCAACGCGTTCAATCTCCGGCTCGGAGTAGCGCATGGTATTGAATGCCGCCGGGGTGCCGTCCTGGACAGAGCCGCGCGGCTCCCCGAAATAGAGGCCGCCCAGCAGTTCGCGGACGATCATCACGTCCGCCCCTTGCAGCACCGAGGCCTTCAACGGCGAGCAGTTTGCGATCGACGGATACGAAATCGCCGGACGCAGGTTGGCAAATCCTCCCAGCGCCTGGCGCAATTGCAGCAGGCCGGTTTCGGCGCGCTTCTCTTTGGGCAGCGAATCGTATTGTGGTCCGCCCACCGCGCCCAGCAGCACCGCATCGCTCTCCATGCAGGCATCGAGGGTGGAAGGCGGAAACGGGCTGCCGAATTTATCTACCGCCGCGCCGCCGACCGCGTGCTCCCGGAAGTCCAGCTCAAAGTTGCTCATATCGGCGACGGTCTGCAGGATGCGTACCGCCTCGCGCGTAACTTCCGG
>CAZONJ010000154.1:0-3016 GCA_964581225.1 uncultured Terriglobales bacterium
AACCGCTGGATCTCCAGCGCCTTTGACCTCTTTGGCACGGACCATTCCTCTTCCGCGCATTGGGCGTATGTGTGGGGCATCAAGGGCCGGTATGACGAGCCCAAGAACCAGGGCGAGCCTGATCTCGATGACCTCAACGATTACAATCGCCATCTTTATCACGCGGAGGTAGCGGCCATCATCAAGCGGCTGAACAGCTCGCTTAAGCCGGGCGAAGAGCCGCTCTACACGCCGGACATCAAGTTCAATCGCAAGATCGGCCGCTGGGCGGGGCAGAAGTTCCATGCTCAAACCGGCGAGCCGCTGGACGACCGGGAATATGCCGGGCATTTGAAGCAAGTGTTGCCATCGCCCGAAGACCGCACGCTGCTGCTCGACATGCTCAAGAATGAGAAGAAGTGGATCGCTCCCCGGACCGGCGCGCGCAATCCGCTCGAAACGATCAGTGAGACCCGCAAGTCGGCGATCTAGTCAAAAAAGATGACAGTCGCCGCCGAATCCGGAGTGCAGCAGAATCGAAGCGGCTTTACCCTCGGCGAGCTTATGGTCGCCGCCGCCGCCCGCGAGATCAAGGAGCACGAAATCGTCTTCGTCGGCATGCGCCTGCCGCTCATCGCCTTTGTTGTCGCCAAGAAGACCCATGCCCCGAACGCGATAGGACTCTTTGAAAATGGCGTCATCCGCTCCACTCCCTCGCCTGAGCTGATCTACACCATGGCCGACCCGCCCAACCTGCTCCATGCTACACAATGTCTCGACATGCTGGGCGTGATGAGCTTGCTGCAATCGGGACGCGTGCATCTGGGGTTTCTGGGCGCGGCCGAGGTGGACCGCTTCGGCAATCTCAACTCCACGCAGGTGCAGGGCGCGGACGGCAAACTGCTCCGCCTGCCCGGCTCCGGAGGCGCTTGCGATATTGCCTCGCTGGCGTGGCGCTTCGTCGCCATGGTCGAGCACTCTCGCCATCGTCTGCCGGAGCGCGTCTCCTACATCACCAGCCCCGGATATTTAAGTGGAGGCCCCGACGCCCGCAAAAAGGCCGGCCTGCCGCGCGGTGGACCGTCGGCGGTGATCACCAGCAGGGCGGTGCTGCGCTTTGGTGAAGATGGTGAAGCTTATCTCGACAGCTGTCATCCCGGAGTCTCCGTCAAGGATGTGCTTGCAAACACCGGATGGAAGCTGCGCGTGAAGGAAGACGTTCGCCAGACGCCCGCCCCCACGGCCGGTGAATTGAAAGCAATTCGCGAGTACGATAAAGAAGGATTCTGGACCCGATGAGCCCGCAACCCTCAATCTCGACTTCCCGCATCACCGTCGAGCAGCACGCGCCGGTAGCGCGCATCGCGCTCTCGCATGGAAGCCAGAACGTGATCGATTTCCAGATGATGGAAGAGCTCAGCTCCGCGCTGGCCCAGATCGAGTCGCAGCTTGGAATCGCGGTAATTGTGGTCAGCGGCGCCGGCGAAAACTTCTCCGCCGGGGTGGACATACCATCGCACACTCAACCCAAAGTTGAGCTGATGCTGGCCAAATTCCATTGCGCGGTCCGCTCGCTGGCCGCCTCTCATAAGGTGACCATCGCCAGTGTGCGCGGCCATTGCCTGGGCGGCGGGGCCGAACTGGCGCTGGTCTGCGACATGGCATTTACCGCCCATGACGCCAAGTGGGGGTTCCCTGAGATCAAGTTGGGATGCTATCCGCCGGTTGCGGTCACGGCGCTGGCAGCGGTGGTGGGACAAAAGCGCGCCGCCGAACTGGTGCTTACCGGACGCATCTTCTGCGGCGCCGAGGCAGCCGAGATCGGCCTGGCCAATGCCGCGGTCGCCCCGGAAGAATTGCAGGCGCGCGTCGAAGAAGCTGTCGATAATTTAAAGACGCTCAGCCCATTGGCGCTGCGTGCCGCCAAACGCGCGCTGTGTTCCTGGGACCCAATTCCGTTTGAAAAAGAGCTGCGCCGCGCCGAAGAGATCTACAAAGACAAATTGATTGGCTCGCATGATGCGGAAGAGGGCATCAAGGCGTGGATGGAGAAGCGTGCCCCGAGTTGGAAGGGCAGATGAGCAGATGAAAATGAGAAGATGAAGATGAGAAAAACAGATGAGAAGATGAGCTCCAAGCTTCTCTCCATGGCGGAGGCAATCGCGGCGCATGTCCTCGACGGCTCCTCGGTAGCAATGGGATGCCAGTTGGAGCAGATGGTCCCCTTCGCCGCCGGCCATGAGATCATTCGGCAAAATAAAAAAGACCTGCGGCTGATTGGACCAATCTCCGACATTCTCTTCGATCAGATGATCGGCGCTGGATGCGTCAAGGACGTGGTCGCGGCCTGGGTCGGCAATGTGATGATGGGCTCCGCCTATAACTTTCGCCGTGCCGTCGAGGGCAGCCAGATCAAGGTCTTCAACATGACCAACTTCTCCGTCGCCCTGGGCCTTCAGGCCGGCGCCATGGGCGTGCCATTTCTTCCCGCGCGCACCGCTATGGGCAGCGACGTGCCGAAAGGGAACCACTTCTTCTATTCCATCATCTCGCCTTTTGAGCCCAAGGAGACGCTGCGCGCCGTCCGCGCCATCGTCCCCGACGTGACCATCGTCCATCTGCAGCGCGCCGACGCTGAAGGCAACGCCCACTGCTGGGGAAACTTCGGCGTGATGATCGAAGCGGTGCGCGCGGCCAGGAAGGTGATTGTGGTCGCCGAAGAGATCGTCGCCCCGGAGGTGATTGCCAGCGACCCCAACCGCACCGTCATTCCCGGCTTTCTGGTTTCGGCAGTAGTCGAGTCCCCGTTCGGCGCGCATCCCTCGCCGGTGCAGGGCTACTACCGGCGCGATGATGCCTTCTTCCAGCAGTATCATGACGAGACCAAAACCGTCGCCGGCTACGAGGCCTGGAAGCGGCGCTGGATCGACGATGCCCGGGACCACGCCGGCTACATGGAACGACTCGGCCCTGATCGGATAGAAGAACTGAAGACCAAACGCCATGCCTACGCCGCCCCAACCGATTTCGGATACTA
>CAZONJ010000155.1:0-2820 GCA_964581225.1 uncultured Terriglobales bacterium
GCTGGATGCGGGTGTCGCGGATGCTGACCATGGCGAATTCCGCGGCGACAAAGAACGCGTTCAGCGCCACCAGCAAAATGACGGCAAAGATACGCAGGAAGACCAGCGCTGCCATTGCCCAAGATTGTAGCAGTTTGGGCCTTTTGAAACCCGCATCCAGCGCAAATTCGTCGCTTACATTTTCGGGCATGGCAAGTCTAAGCAGAGACCGCGATCAGGGTGTGAGAAAATTCACAAATAGCGGAACCGTCCTCAATCAACGCGCGTATCTGTAACCGACCAGCAGTTTTCTTCATAGAAGAGTGGAGGCCCGGCGTGGCTAACGGAAAAAGCAAGACCAGGAAGCGCATCATCTGGACTTCAATCATTGTCATCTTAGTTGTGGTAATAGGGGCCGTAATTCTGGGCGCGACCAGGGGTTCGACGAAGATCGATCCCTCCAAGATCGCGACCGTCGATCAGGGCGACCTGGCGAAGAGCGTCGTGGCCACCGGCAAGATCGAACCTGTTACCAAGGTCGAGGTAAAGTCCAAGGCCAGCGGCATCGTCACCAAATTGCTGGTGGATGCGGGCGACCACGTCAAGGAAGGGCAGGTATTGGCCGAGCTGGATAAAGACGAGCTGCGCGCGCAGGTAAACGAATCGAAAGCGGCGCTAAGCGCGGCCGAGGCGAACCTGCACGCCTCCGAAGCCGACTATGAGCGCTCCAAGGTGGACGCCAACAGTCCGGACGTGCCGCTGTTGCAGCGCGCCTATCAGCGTGCGGCGGACATGGCAAAGAGCGGGGTAGTATCGCAATCGGCGCTCGAAGATGCCGAAAAGAACTATGAGCTGGCGGTAAATAAGCGCGACACAGCCCGCGCGCAGATGCTGGTGAACAAGGCAAAGATCGCCCAGGCGGAGGCCCAGGTCACGCAGCTTCGCGCCACGCTGTCGCGCACCGAAGAGCAGTTGAATTACGCCACTATCGTCTCTCCCATCAATGGAGTGGTGCTCTCGCGCGATGTGGAGGTCGGCGACGCGGTGAGCTCCATCCTGGTGCTCGGCTCTTCCGCCACGCTGGTGATGACCCTGGGCGATACCCGCCAGGTATATGTAAAAGGCAAGGTCGATGAGAGCGACATCGGCAAAGTCACCCTGGGCCAGCCCGCCCGCATCAAGGTGGAATCCTTCAAGGACAAAAGCTTTGCCGGGAAGGTCACCAAAATCTCTCCCATGGGAGTAGAGAAGGACAACGTGACCACCTTCGAGGTGCGCGTCTCGGTCGACAATCCGGGCGGCGAGTTGAAAGCGGAGATGACCGCGAATGCCGAGATCGTCCTCGAAGAGCACAAGAATGTGCTGATCATCCCCGAGGGCTCGCTGGTCTATGACAAAGAAAAGAAGGCCTCGGTGGAGGTCCCCGATGCGAATGCCAAAGACGGAAAGCGCAAGGTGCCGGTCACAATCGGAATCTCTAATGGGGCCAAGACCGAGCTTCTGGCCGGCCTCAAGAAAAACGACAAAGTCATTCTCCAGTAATTTCGCCCTGGGCCGGAGACCTGGCCCTTTTTCTTTTTGCGAAAGGCTCACGAAGCAAGTGGGCCGGAGTCTAACCAGCCGGAAATCAAGATTGCATCCGAGGAGGCATTATGCAACTGCGTCGCGCACTTTCAATTCCAGCCTTGTTGTTCCTCTCACTGAGCGCCTGCTCCTGGGCCGCCACTGCGGAAGGCACCTTTGACCGCACTTTAAATGTTGGCGCTGGCGCCGTAGACTTGGACGTCCGCACCGGCTCCGGCAATATCAGCGTGCATTCCGGAAACACCAGCACGGTAACTATCCATGGAAAGATCCAGGCACACGATAGCTTCTGGAACTCGGAAGGCGGCATCTCCGCGGAAGAGAAGGTAAAGCGCCTGGAGGCCAATCCTCCCATCGAGCAGAACGGCAATTCCATCCGCATCGGCCGCATCACTGACGACGCGCTCAAAAATAATGTTTCCATAGCCTATGAAATCATCACCCCGCAAAATACCGGCCTGCATTCCGAAACCGGATCGGGCAGTGAAGACATCAGCGATCTGCAAGGAAGCGTTCGCGCCAGCTCCGGCTCGGGCAGTTTGCGCCTGGCCAACATCGGCGGCGAGGTGCATGCCAATACCGGCTCCGGAGAAATCACCTCCAGCGAGATAAAAGGTCATGTCTACGCGCAGACCGGAAGCGGCAGCATCAAGGCCACAGGCGTAGCGGGCGGCTTTTATGGGCACACGGGGAGCGGCGACATCAAATTCGAACAAAGCGCGAGCGGATCGGTGGACGTGCAGACCGGCTCAGGCAGCATTCGCCTGCGCAACGTCAATGGCGGCCTCACCGCGGGAACAGGCAGCGGCGACATCGTCGCGCAAGGCGCGATGGCCAGCGACTGGCAGTTGCATAGCGGCTCCGGCTCGGTGCGGGTCGAGCTTCCCCAGGACGCGAAATTCGAGGTGAATGCGCGCAGCAGCTCAGGCAGCATAAAGATCAACCGTCCATTCACGGCGCAGGGAACGATGCGGCGCAATCAGGTGGAAGCCACAGTCAACGGCGGCGGCGCCAAACTCGATATCTCTACCGGCTCCGGCTCCATCGACGTGATCTAGCCATTCTTTTTTATGAGCTTTCTGGAAATTTTGCGCCAGACATTCGTCACTTTGCGGGCCCACAAGCTGCGCAGTTTTCTTACCATGTTTGGGATCGTCTGGGGCATCGTTTCGGTGATCCTGCTGGTGGGCCTGGGACGCGGCTTCAGCCGCGACCAGCGCGAGCGCATGAAAAGCATCGGCGTAGACCTGGTGATCG
>CAZONJ010000156.1:0-2771 GCA_964581225.1 uncultured Terriglobales bacterium
GGATGGGTCCACACATCGGCGCTGTCCAGGTTTACGAAGATGGCGACATCGCCGATGATTCTGATCTTGCGCTGCCGGCAATAAGAATGGAGGGCGCGCCACTGCTCGAAAAAGGCGAACTGGATGGCCCGCTCGATCTGCAGCTCGTGTGCGTACTCCCGCCGGACTCGCTCCAGCGCCCCAGCCTCACGGCGCGCCAGCTCGCGCGGCCAGCTCTGCCAACTTTGCCGTCCGTGGAGCTCGCGCAATACGCTGAACAGGATAAAATCTTCCAGCCACCATGCGTTGCTCTGGCCAAACTGGTCAAAGCGAGTGCGTGACTCGCCATAGGATTCCTTAAGAAAATTTCCCGCTGCCTCGCGCAACAAAGGGACCTTCGAGGCATACACCTTCTCGAAGTTGATGGGACCAACGCGGCTGCTCAGCTTCTTCAATGCCTCTTCACGCAGCCAGCCTTTTTCCACCAGCCGCTCGATGGAGATGAGCAGCGGATTGCCGGCAAAGGCGGAGGTCGCCGAGTACGGAGAATTGCCCGTTCCCACAGGATTCAGCGGGAGCACCTGCCATAAAGTCTGCTTGGCTGCGGCCAAAAAATCCGCGAATGCGTAGGCTGCCGGGCCGCAGTCGCCGATGCCGCCGCGAGAGGGCAGCGAAGTTGGATGCAGCAGAATTCCTGAAGATCGCTCGAATGGCATGAAATGGGGTTCGTATATCGTGTCGCCCTGCGTCTCATCAATGGAGATGCAGGTCTGCCGCAGACGGAGAGCGCGAAGCGTTGGTCGCGCTCCGCCTGCGATGTTGGTTAGATGCCGGTATTGCCGGCGGGGGAAGGCGTGCCGCGCTGCTCGTCCTTGTTGTACTTGATCTTGCCTTCCTTCTCCAGCCGCTGCTTCAGGGTCTCGGCATAGATTCCCAGGACCTCATTGCGCTTCTGCTCCAGGATCTGCTCCCGCATCGCCTGTTTGCCTTTTTCGTATTCCGCCGCAGAGGGCTCCTGCTGTTCGACGATCTCCAGCACTACGCCATTTTTATTTGCGTAGATAGGCCCGCTGATCTGCCCTTTGGAGAGCTCAAACGCGACCGCCGCCGGACCCGACATGGCGCCAATCTCCGGCACCTGTCCCTGGGCGGAGACCAGATCGCTGGTTCTCAAGGTCGCGCCTTCTTCCCTGGCTGCCGCCTTCAAGTCGTGCAGCGCTTTGGCCCGTTCCGACATTTCCTGGGTCTTCTTCGCGAGCATCTGCTGGGCCTGCTGGCTCCTGAACTCTGCTTCGACGCGGCTGCGCGCCTCCTCGAACGTTGGGGTGCTTGGCGGTTTCACGTCCAGCACGCTGAAAACCACATATCCTTGCGGCATACGGGCCAGCGCCGGGGCTGCCTTCGGCTTGGCATTGAAGATTGCCTGCATGACCTCTCCACCCCGCCCAATGCCAGGCAAGCTGTCGTTCTGGGTGAAGTAGTCGCTGGTGATTACCTGCAAATGGTGCTCGGCTGCCGCCTTCTCCAGGCTGCCGCTGGTCTGCGCCCGGGTTTGCACCCCGTTGGCCTCCACATCCGCCGCCTTGGCCTTCTTTTCGTTCTCCACCACGCTCGTGATCTCCGGCTTTACCTCGTCGAAGGAGCGCATATGGGCGGGCTGCTTGTCCACAAGTTGCAGGATGTGGAAGCCATAGCTGCTCTTGACTACATCGCTGAGCTGACCCTTCTGGTTCAGGGCAAAGGCCGCTTTATCGAACTCCGGAACGGTGACGCCGTGCTGGAGCCAGCCCAGCTCGCCGCCTTTTTTCGCGCTGCCGGGATCGTCGGAATTTTTCTGTGCCAGTTGAGCAAAGTTCGCGCCAGCTTTGATCTGCTTCAACAAATCTTCGGCCCTGCTCCGGGCGGCGTCCAGGGCCTTCTGGTCGACTTTTCCGTCGGGACCGGGAGGTGGCGTCTTGATCAGTATGTGCCGTACATCGACCCGCTCCGGGACCTTGTACTGGTCTTTGTGCTGGTCGTAATACTGCTTCAGGTCGCTCTCGGTGGGAGGGGGCACTTCCGCTCTGGCGCTGTCGATTACGATGTAGCTCGCCTTCCGCTTCTCCGGAATCGAATTTACAAACTCCTGCTTGTGAGAGTCGTAAAAAGACTTAAGCTCGGCCTCAGTGGGCTTGATCCGCTTCAGCATCTCGTCCGTGGTAAGCACGGCGTACTGGAATTTCACCTGCTGATGCTGTTTTTTAAAGTCTTGCCGGATCTCCGATTCCGGCACGCTCACGGTGCCTGAAATCATGGCAAACAGCTTGTTGCGCAGCAGCTCGGATTTCACCGCCTGCTCGAAGCGGTCCACGCTCATCTGAAATCGGCTCTCAATCAGGTTCTCATATTGGTCCTGGCCGATGAAATTGCCGTCGGGAAAGAACATTTGGCCAAAGCCGCCGGTCTGCAATTCATCGCGCAGCTCCTGGTCACTGACGGTCAATCCCATGCGATGGGCCTCATGCAGCAGGGCGGCCTGCATGATCAGGCGGTCCGCCGCCTGGGGACGCACATAGGGAAGGAGCTCCTGCGGCAGCCGCTGCTGCTGCGCGATCTGCTGGGCCTCCTGGTCGACCTCCTGCGTGGTGACCTCCTGGTCGCCGACGCGGGCGTAGACCCCGGTGGCGGCGCCTCCCACGGCGTCAAAGATGCCGGGAATCAGAAACAGGACCATAGTGACGCAGACGACCACGAGAAGGCCGCCTAAGACGTATTTTTTCACCGCTGTGGGTGTTTGCAGAAATCGAATCATA
>CAZONJ010000157.1:0-2750 GCA_964581225.1 uncultured Terriglobales bacterium
TGACCAGGGGAACCGGCAGCGGCCAGTGCGGTTCCACCGGAGCGTTACCACTCGGACAATAACAATTGGATTGGAAGCAGAATGCATGAACAAAGGGACGCCGCTTGGCGTCCCTTTGTTGTATGAGGCGCATGAGAGCGAAGCTCAATGCGTGGTCTATGCAGAGAGCGTCTGGTCCGGGGCCATCCGATGCGCTCCCGCCAGCCCCCATTTCACGATGTGCCCGATCACCGGAATGATGCTATTGCCGAGTTTCGTCAGGCTGTATTCCACCTTGGGAGGGACGACAGGATATTGCTTGCGATTGATCAACCCGCGCGCATGCAGCTCCTTCAGCTCGCGGCTCAGGACCCTTGGCGTGACCGCCGTCCCCTGTGCCGCCACAATCGCGGACCTGCGCAACTCGCCATAGCGCATCGGGCCTCCCCTCAGCTCCCAGAGGATCCTCATCTTGTATTTGCCGCCCGCCGCCTGGCTGAATGCGATCAGCGGACAACGATTGTTTGCATGCTTCTTCGGCTCCGTCATTTCCATTGCCTCTTCACTGGCTATTATGCCTGATTTCAATATAGAAGCAAATACGCCTATAGTATCCTTTTTGTCAGTACTTGCAATATGGATCCGGTAACGTTTATGGTTGGGCACAGAGGAAGAGGAGGGCCCCATGAAGAACGATTCTTTAGCGGTTGGCAAGGCTTATCTGAAGGCGTGGAACAACAAGGACGTGGAGGGTATCGCGGAATGCCTGCATCCCGATGTCCACTTCATCGGGCCGATGGCCCAGACCACCGGCAAGGAAAGCGTCCTGCAAGCGGCCCGGCGGATGTTTGGACTTTTGAAGACAGTGGAGGTGCGCTCGGAATTCGCTTCCGGCGGCCAGGCGATCTTCGCCTATGATTTCGTCTGCGCCGGTCCCATCGGCGTGTGCCGCACGGCGGAGCTCATGACCTTCAAGGACGGCCTGATCGCCAGGATTGAGCTTTTCTTTGATGCCCGTCCGTTCGAGAAGCTGATGCAGTCGCAAAGGCAGGCGCAGCAGTCAGCCTAGCGCCGTCAATGCGCCGATTTGATCGGTTGTGAATTAAATCCCGAAGGAGATCACGCCAATGGTCACACGCACTCCGAGGTTCCTTCTGACGGTTGCGTCCTTCCTTGCGGCGGTGGGTGGAGCGCTCCATGCCGCCGCCTTCAGCAAGGCCCAGGCAGCTATTACCGCCTCCAACTTGCCGCGCTTCTACGCGGGCAGCTCCAAGGGGCTTTGGCTGGCGGACTCCGCTACCCTGATAATTCTCGCGGCGATCTTCGGCCTGATTGCAGCGCGGCCCTCCACTGCGACCAGAGCGTTGGTGATGCTGGTCGCTCTGATACCCGCGGCCACGGCGGTCATGCTGTACACATTTCTCGGGAATTTTTTCGCCGGGCATCTCCTGCTGGCAATTGCGGCCCTTGCATTTGTCGCGGCCACGCGGTTCCCCGGATCGGTTGTGGGCAGCGCCGTTCGATAAGGCGCCTCTGCACGGGGGATTTGCCGGAACTCTGCCCCCTTGAAAACTGACCTATATTGCAACGTTCGTGCTCTCGCGTCGAACACGGCGGATAGCGAAGAAGCGCCCCTGATCAGGATTTTTGGGCCAACTCGGGTTCCATCACCGCCGGCTTGTCGTAGGGGAGCTCGATGGTTTCAGTTTTCCAGGTTCCCGGCCGGGTGATCTTCATGGGCAGCCGCGTGCGCCTCTGGATTTCCTGCTGAAAAATATAGGGATCGGCATTGAAGCCGGCATGGGTGATTTTGCGGCCGTCCGAGGCGCGCACCGTGAACTGTTTATTGCCGGCGTTGTAGTGCAGGCTGGCGATATCTTCCCAGCGGATCTTCTTCCCGCCGCTGTACCATATGCGGGATTCCACGCCATCCACATTGATGGTCAGGACTGGCGGAATCATGAATGGGACCACCAGAAGGAACGCCAGGAACAGGTACGGCGCCCACCAGTCTTCGGGCTTGCGGGCCAGGATAGATACCAGCACTACCAGCGAGATCATGATGGTCCCCATCACCCCGGCAAGCGCCCGAATGGCCCGCGTTGGGGGAAAGATCTTGCTGCCGGATTCCTCCCGCGCCTTCTCGACAGCGGAGGACCTCCAGAGCCAGCGGAAAACCAGGGCAAGCACTGTGGCGGTGAGCACATGGCCAAGAGTCTGCATAATTTTGGAAGTATAACGGCAGATGCCGGTAAAGGAGCGATTTGCGAGGTAATCGGAAGGACAGGGTCTTCGAGGCGCAACCCGTCCTGAAGAGTGGGGAAAGCCAGGAAAAGGACGGCTGGTCGCCTTGAAGACGAGCCGGTTTAGTGGATGGTCTGCGGGGCCCTCAGCGCGAAGGGGGCGATCTCGATATCGAACTGCTTCCCGTCCGGGCCCGCGATCTGATACGTGCCATGCATCATGCCCATCGGGGTCTTGAGAGGGCACCACGACGAGTACTGGAACGACTCGCCCGGCGCCAGCACCGGCTGCTCCCCGACCACGCCTGGACCTTTGACCTCGCGGGTGTTCTCCATCGCGTCGGTGATGGTCCAGTGGCGGCTGAGAAGCTGCACCCGCTCGCTCCCCAGGTTGGTAATGCGCACCGTGTATTCGAAGACCCATTCGCCCTGCTGCGGCCGGGAGTTCTCGGGCGAGTGTCGCGCCAGCACCTCCACCCGCATCGAGTGGGTGACCGCTTCGGAGACCGGGGCAAGCGTCGCTGGAAA
>CAZONJ010000158.1:0-2715 GCA_964581225.1 uncultured Terriglobales bacterium
TTGAAAAGATGGTGAGCGCGGAAGGAATCGAACCTTCAACCTACTGATTAAGAGTCAGTTGCTCTGCCAGTTGAGCTACGCGCCCTTGAATTTCCGAACGATTATTTGGGGCTTAAACGCCGTTCATTGCCACCAGGTGGGAACCACAATCAGGTGGGGACAAATTGAGTCTACCACACGCGATTTTTGCGGCCAAACCCACTCCCGCATACTTTTTAGAAACGATGCCTTTCACCGCGAGACTTTCGCAGTATGGCAAAAAGCTGCTGCCATCCGATGTGGAAGAATTTAAAACGCCAGCTTGACTTTCGTGTTTTATTCTCCTATAGTTCGATTTTAGTACGGGATGTGAGGTGGAGGACCGCAGCAACTCAGCCCTCGGCGTAATTTTCAATTTATGGCAAAGCGTACTCTTCGATATGTTTGAAATACGATTTTAATTGATTGATGAACTCCACAACATTAACATTTGCAAAACTCTATGGACGCATCGACAGACCTGCTCACGTTTTTGGATGGTCGTAAATTCGGGACGGTTCTGGCCGATCCACCTTGGCAGTTCCAGAACCGCACGGGCAAAGTGGCGCCCGAGCACAAACGGCTGAGCCGCTATCCGACAATGAGCATTGATGAAATCAAGGCTCTTCCCATCGCCCAAGCAGCCGCAGAGACTGCTCACCTTTATCTGTGGGTGCCAAATGCCCTGCTTCCGTGGGGAATTGAGGCTTTGCAGGCTTGGGGATTCCATTACAAGAGCAATATCGTCTGGCACAAGGTCAGAAAAGACGGCGGTTCAGACGGGCGTGGTGTTGGGTTTTATTTTCGGAATGTCACGGAGCTGATGCTGTTCGGCGTGCGTGGAAAAAATGCCCGTACTCTTAAGCCGGGCCGGACCCAGGTAAATTATTTATCCAGCCGAAAACGCGAGCATTCCCGAAAGCCCGATGAGCAGTACGCTTTGGTGGAATCGTGCAGCCGTGGTCCATATTTAGAATTGTTCGCTCGGGGGGAGCGCCGAGGTTGGACCTGCTGGGGAAACCAGGCGGAAAAGTACGAGCCCACATGGAACACCTACCGGAATCATTCACGCAGCGAAAACGAAGTGTTGCTGCCTTTCTCGGCAGGCGCGGATTAGATTTCAGTGTCCTCTTCTTCTGGCTTGGCCCGCTCCGCGACGGCAATGGCTTTTTTGTCGAAGGTAACGATGCCTGCCGGTAATCCAATCAGTAATAACGGGCAGGGATTTCCGACGCCACGCATGACCCTGTCCATCAATTTGCGCCAGTGAGTTGTTGCCTCGCCATATTTATCGGAGACGAATACTTCTGTCCATGCAGTGGCAAAGGTCTTCTTCCCGGCCCCCATCTTCTTGCTGACTTGGTCCTTTTGCCGGCGTGTCGGCAACAAATCGGCTACAGCCAGCAAGTCGTCAAATGAATTGATCTTAAATTCCTGGGCAAATCGCGAGACAAACTCGCGCATAGCTTGATGCAGGACCGGGCCACGCGTCACGATCACGCCCACACTGATCGCGCCTTCCCCATGCAGCCGTTTAAAATTCTCCAGATCGCGGTCAAAGAATGGGTCTTTATTGTTCCACTCGATCTCCAACGCAATCTCTTTGTTTCCCTCGAACTCCCCCTCAAACGCCTTGCGATGATCTACTTCGTGGGAGACGGACTCGCGGGGTACGCCATTGATCGTTTTTTTGATCTCGTAATGGTATTTGTCCCAGCCAAGCGCCTTCAGCGCGCGCCGGAGCCGCTGCGTAGCAGGGTGTTCGCCGCCCCCAGATGCGATAATTTCGGTAATGGGTATCTGGACACCGACCAGCGCCTTCTCAATATCGTTCAGCGCCTCGGGGAAGTGCCGCTCCAGAATAGCGGCGGCATGCCCTTCGAATTTGACCTCAAATCCGTTCTTTTTGAGCTGGTCCAGCATAGGAAGCCGCAGTGTACCTTAAAGGGTGGCAGATTTTACAGAACTGAATTCTCAGAGGCTTGGTACCCTCCCCAACCTTTATTCCCTTGCGCCATATGAAATTGAAATTCACATGGCTTTCACAATCGGCCTTTTGGCCGATGCGATACACTGTTATCCTCGATTCCCGGGGGCATGAGGACGCCTCATCTCAGCGGCCATGGCACGCCTTTCACTAGAAAAACCCGCGTATTTCATCAATCGGGAAGCCTCCTGGCTGGAATTCAACTGGCGCGTCCTGGAAGAGGCCGAGGACGATGCGAATCCCGCGCTGGAGCGCCTCAAGTTCCTTGCCATCACCGCCAGCAATCTGGACGAATTTTTTGAGGTGCGGGTCTCGGGCGTGCTGCAGCGGATTGAGGACGGCCATGTGGACCACGGCCCTGACGGCCTGCTTCCCGAGCAGGAGCGGGAGCTGATCGCCGAGAAGACGCATGAATTCGTAAAGGCGCAGTACGCCTGCTGGAACCAGCGTCTGCGCCCGCTGCTGGATGAGAATGGCATCCGCATCCTGCACATGCAGGAGCTGGACAGCGAAGCCGCCGATTTCGTCCACGATTTCTACGAGCGGGAAGTGGACCCGCTGCTCACCCCGGTCACCATCGATCCGGCGCATCCCTTTCCCCGCGTGCTCAACAAGGCGCTCTGCCTGGCTTTTCTGTTAAGGCGGCGCCGCCGCTCCTCCTCCATCTATATGGGAGTGGTGACGGTGCCACGCGCATTGCCTCGGCTGCT
>CAZONJ010000159.1:0-2713 GCA_964581225.1 uncultured Terriglobales bacterium
GGCGGGTCTTGCCGCCGGACTTGATTACGCCGGCAAATGCGTCAAAGCCCTTCATGAAGCTGAGCGGTCCTGAGGCGGTGCCGCCGCCGGAGAGGTTCTCCCTGGAGCCGCGAAGCGCGGAGAGGTTGGTTCCAGTGCCCGATCCCCATTTGAAGAGCATGCCCTCGGTCTTAGCCAGGGTGAGGATGGAGTCCAGCGAATCCTTCACCGAATTGATGAAGCAGGCCGAGCATTGCGGACTGCGATAGCCGGTCACGCTGAAGCGGACATTCGCGCCCTCCGCGTCCCAATGCCAATTCTGCGCGTCGGAGTTGGGCTCGAGGCGGTCGCAGCCGACGTTGAACCATACCGGCGAGTTGAAGGCGGCGCGCTGGTCGAGCAGGATATAGACCAGCTCATCATGGAAGTTTTCCGCCTCGGTCCGGGAGGCGAAGTATCCGCCCTTCATTCCCCACTCGCGGATGGTCTCGGCGACGCGGCCCACAAGCTGGCGCACGCCAGTCTCGCGCTCGGGCGTGCCGATCGCGCCATGAAGATACTTGCTGGCAACGATGTTGGTCGCGGTCATCGACCAGTCCTTCGGCGCCTCGACCTCCTTCTGCTCGAAGATGGTCTTACCCTGCGCGTCGGTGATGGCTGCGGTGCGCAGCTCCCACTGGAACTGGTCGTATGGCGAAATGCCCGCTTTGCTGAAATAGCGGCGGAACTGCAGGCCCGGGGCCCTCCGGCTGGGGGATGATGAGGTTTTGGTCTTGGGGCTTGCGCCCACAGCCGCGGATGTCTTCTCGGTTACATCGGCCATGATGAAAATCTCCCTTAAAATACTGGGCCAGTTTTTCGGTCCGGCCCACCCTTAATTTGTTGCCATCGGGAGCTTGGCGCTCCCCGGATGCGATTAAAATTGCGACCAGTTCCTGCTACTTTGCCGCGCTTCGGTGCACTTCAAAGCTGAATTTGGGGCACAACCAAAATGCGCTTATAAGCGGCATATTCGGCTGAGCCCCCTCTTGCCTGTCCCTTCCCGGCACTTACCCGGAAAAGGGTGAAAGTTGTGAAAGAAGGACCGGACGAAACTTAGCTCGTCCGGTTCAGTTTGTGCTGACCGGAGCACTTCCATGCTCCTGAAAACCAGGTGTTCACCGCAAACACCCACCGCTGCTTCTTCTCCATTTGAGCCGGTCACCTCTCATCCGACCCAAGCCTTCGGCGCTGAACCCCGCCTCGGCCTATTACCGGTCGCTTGTGCTTCCCTTTTGTCTTGCGAACCCTCAGTGGATGAGAGATTACTGCCGTATATAGGGCATGTCAAGAAGTATCCACAACATCTAGTATTGTAAATGCTTGAAAATACAAATGCACCTCTTTTTACGGCTGAAAAAATCTGTGGATAAATGAGGTTAAGAGCCATTTTTGGTGCTGTTGGGCCGGACCGATCTGCTTTCAATCAGTCATGGGGTTGCGATATTGGAGTACGCGGGTTTGCCAGATGGGCCGGGTCACTCGTTATCGCCTCGGGATGAAGGTCGTCAATTTGCAGCCAGCTCGGCTAGCAATGAGCAAGGATTCCAGTAAGCGCCCGCCGGGCAATCTGGCAGACACGGCAGTTGCAGAACTCCACAGTCTCAGCGTGGATCGCCTTAATATCGATGAGGGCCTGAATCAGGTCGCACTCCTTCGCCTGTATGCCATTTTGCTTTATATTTTCTGTTCTGTTTTCCATTGGCTTGTACTCCACGTTTCGTTCTCGAAAAAGACTTGCAATCACCGCTGTGGTGTTGCTCGTTGCAAGAACTTTAGGTCGGGGGGCGGGGCGGGTCAACGCCAATGGTTGGTGCACTTTCTGTGGAAGGCTGTGGAGATGAGGATAAGTAGGCCGGAACCTCTATTCACGCCCATTCCGGGAGTCGAAGACGCAATGAAAAAGCCCTCCCGCGCAGGAGGGCCCTGGTCTTGAAAAGCCAAGCTACTGTTTCTTGCTGCTCTTGGTGCTCTTACCCGCGGTTGTGCCGCTCGCCTGATGCGCGATGATCTGGTCTTTGATTGGATTATAGGCGCTCTGCGGAATTACCTTCTTGCGGAGCAGGTCGGTCTTCGTCCGGTAAGGACGGTTGTCGATGATCTTCTGCGATAACGCTTCACCGATTCCCGGCAGCGCGTCCAGCTCTTCTTTTGTGGCCGAATTGATATCGACCTTGCTGCTGGCAGCGGTCTTCGTCTTGCCTGCGGCTGTCTTGCTCCCGGCGGCCGTATCCGAAGCCGTGTCTTTGGCGGTGTCTCCGGCGGCCGTGGTAGCAGTCTTGGCACCGGACTTCGACTTGCTCTTGCGTGCCTTTTTGGTTGTGGTTGTGCTCTGGTCGCTGCCGCTCGACTGATCGCTGGAAGATGTTGTCTGGGCAAAGGTCAACGAAGCTGACAGCGCCAGGGCGAAGAGGAGAGCAAAAAGTCTCCTGAGTTTCATAATGTAAGCCTCCTGTGAATAATCGGGTGAGCTACAGCAGCGAGCGAACTCGCACTGTAGACTTCCTCAGAACAGCACAAATTATCCCGAGAAAACTGCGGGCAAAGTGTATCAGACGCAGTTAGTTGATGAAAGAGCAGCCTGAGTCAGGTGGATTTTGCCTCCTGAGCGCAATCGCGAGCAGCCCGCGTGCAGCGGCTTAAACAGTGTGCTGAAAAACGCATATGCAATCCACAGGTTTATGAGTTAAGAAAC
>CAZONJ010000160.1:0-2701 GCA_964581225.1 uncultured Terriglobales bacterium
GTGCGCGTGACCAGCAGGACGGGCAGTCCTACATGCCGCATTACATCGGTCATAAACTCATGATCGCCGATAGGGACCAGCACTCCGCCCGCACCCTCCGCGATCAGCGCCCGATCGCCGGGCAGCGAAGGAAACAATATCTTCTGCAACGAAATGGTTCGGTTGGCCCTTCTCGCGGCCAGATGCGGAGAGACCGGGTCCTCAAAGATATAGGCCTCGGGAAAGGCCTGACTGCTTTCAATGCCGGACCATGCGATTACCTGCTCGCGGTCCGTTCCCACCAGCGATCCGGTCTGAATCGGCTTCCAGTAATAGGCATCGAGCGCGGCGCAAAGCAGGGCAGAGACCACCGTCTTCCCAACGTTGGTATCGGTGCCGGTCACAAAAAATCCTCTATGCTCCAACCTTGACCCTCTGCTCCATTTGTTCTGAAAAGTACTCTGCGATTGCATCGGCCAGATGCTCCACCTGCTGCATGGAGATCCTGGCAGTCATCGAGAAGCGCAGCCGCGCCGTTCCTTCCGGAACTGTGGGAGGCCGGATAGCGCGGACAGCAAAGCCACGGAGTTGCAGATGATGCGCCAGCCGCAGCGCCGCGTCATTGGCGCCCACCAGCAGTGGAATGATCTGCGATGCGCTGGCCCCGGTCTCCAGGCGCAATGCCTGTAATCTGGAGCGCAGTAGCTGGCTCACGGCATGCAAATGCCCCCGCTCTTGCCTCATCTCTACCGCCAGCCGCAGCGCCGCGCGAATTTGTTGCGCGAAGTAGGGCGGCATTGCCGTGCTGAAGATGAAGCTGCGGGCATGGTTAATCAGGTAACGCTTCAGGACCTCGCTGCCGCACACAAACGCTCCCATGCTGGCCAGCGCCTTGCCGCAAGTGTGGACCACGGCAAAAACTTTGTCGCTGAGGCCAAGCTCGGCCACCATTCCCTGACCCCGCGCTCCATGGGTCCCGGTGGCATGGGCCTCGTCCACGACCACCTCCGCTCCATATCTTTGCGCCAGTTCCACGATCTGCCGCAGCGGAGCATGATCGCCTTCCATGCTGAAGATGCTCTCGGTGACGATCACGCGATGGCCGCCGGATGTGTTCTGCTTCAGCAGCTCCTCCAGATGGTTCATGTCGCAGTGGGAGTAGATCATTCGCCGCGCCCCCGAGAGCCGCAGGCCATCGATCAGGCTGGCATGGTTCAAGCTGTCGGAGAAGGCGACATCGTCTTTAGTCAACACCGAGCTGAGCAGCCCGATATTGGCCGCGTAACCCGAGCTGAAGTAAATCGCGCTCTCCGTGCCGGCGAATGCCGCGAACTCCTCCTCCAACTCCGTCCATGTATTCGAATGCCCGCTCAGCAGCCGGGAGCCGGTCGAACCCAGGCGGACGGCCTGCTCCACCGCTTCGACCACGCACGACCGCAGGCGCGGATCGCCGGCCAGCCCGAGATAATCGTTCGAATAGAGATTAATCCCCTGGACCTCGGTCAGCTCGCGCAATTGCGCCTTCTCCCGCAAGTTTTCGAGTTGCCGGGCCAGACGCTTCGCGAGCTTCTCCTCTGCGGGCTTCTCTTCAGGGAACATTGCACTCCTGCCGTAACGGCGTTAATCCCAGGTCGCGCAAAAATTCGGCGTCCGCATCGGGCGCAGGATTGGGCGTAGTGAGCAGCCTCTCTCCATAAAAAATGGAGTTGGCGCCGCCCATAAAGCAGAGCGCGACCGCTTCGCGGGACATCTGCGTGCGTCCTGCGGCGAGCCGCACCATGGCGCGAGGCATGAGGATGCGCGCGGTAGCGATGGTCCGGACCATGATCAGCGGGTCCAATTCCTCATGATCGCCCAGCGGAGTTCCCTTGGCCCGCACCAGCATGTTGATGGGGACGCTCTCCGGGTGCGGCTGCAGCGTCGCCAGCTGATGCAGCAGCCCGATGCGGTCCTCCTGCGACTCTCCCATACCCAGAATGCCGCCACAGCAGACCGTAATGCCCGCCTTGCGCACCGCGGCTATGGTCTTCAGGCGCTCCTCATAGGTGCGAGTGCCGATAATATTGCCATAAAATTCGGGCGAGGTATCGAGGTTGTGGTTGTAGGCCGTGACCCCGGCCTGGCGAAGCTGCATCGCCTGAGCCTCGGTGAGCATGCCCAGGGTGCAGCAGACCTCCATCCCCAGCTCGGCAACCGCGCGCACCGATTGCAGCACCGACTCGAATTCCTTCCCGTTGGGCGCCTGGCGCCATGCCGCACCCATACAGAAGCGGGTCGCGCCATCCTCCTTTGCGCGCTTCGCCGCCGCCAGTATCTCCGGAGTCTGCATCAGCGGCTGCCGCTCTACGCCGGTATCGTAGTGCGCGCTCTGCGGACAGTAAGAGCAATCCTCAGGACAGCCCCCGGTCTTGATGGAAAGCAGCCGGCACAGTTGCACCTGATTGCCCCCATGAAAGCGGCGATGGAGCTCCTGGGCGCGAAACAGCAGCTCGGTGATCGGCAAGGTATAAATCGCGGCGATTTGCTGGCGTGTCCAGTCAAACCGAATGGAATTGAGGTTTTCGTTTGGCACGTGCTGATTTTACAAGAGAGCGGCGCTTCCCTAGTAATTCTCCATAGAGTTCCTGAGAGAGTGGCTGATATGAATGATGCCGCCTGGGTTCAGCCGCGAATCTGGGCATCTCGCCGTCGATCAACTCGCGACGGATTCGCCGGACAGCTC
>CAZONJ010000161.1:0-2672 GCA_964581225.1 uncultured Terriglobales bacterium
TTACCTGCGCTTCCAGCGCACGCCGTCTTTAGTGTCCTCCACCAGCACCCCGGAGTCGGAGAGCTGGGCGCGGATGGCGTCCGCCTCGGCGAAGTTGCGGGCGCGCTTGGCGGCATTGCGCCGCTCGATCAGCGATTCAATCTCGGCCTCGGCCAATCCATTGCGCGCCGCTTGCAGCGCCGCTGCATTTTCTTCCAGCCTGCCTTCTTCGCGCGCCCACTCCACGGCCGCGCGGGTCTTCTCCGCATCGTCGTCTTTGAGCACGGCAAAGATGCGGTCGAAATCCTCCATCACTGCCAGAAGCTTTACCGCATCTTCCCGCAGCAGCCTGCCCTGGTCGGCGGCGGCGTTGGCCTCGCGCACCATGTCAAAGACGGCGGCCAGCGCCTGGGCGGTGTTCAGGTCGTCTTCCAGGCCGCTGCGCATCCGGGCGCGCGTCTCCTCCCCCAGCCGCGCCATCTCCGGGCTGCTCCCCTCGGTAAAGTTGCCGCGCTTCAGGCGCTCTTGAAAGTTACGTAGACGCTCCACCGAGGTCTCCGCCTGCTTCAGCCCTTCCAGGGTAAAGTTCAACTGCTTGGTGTGCGGCACGGACGAGAGCAGGTAACGGATCGCCGATGCCTTATAGCCCTTGAGCAGGAGGTCGCGCAGGGTGAAGAAATTGCCCGCGCTCTTTGACATCTTCTGCCCTTCGACCAGCAGGAAGCGGACGTGCATCCAGTAATGCGCGAAGGGCTTGCCGCTGAGCGACTCTGACTGGGCAATCTCGTTTTCATGGTGGGGAAAAATCAGGTCTTCGCCGCCCGCATGGAGGTCGAAGGTCTCGCCCAGGTAGGTGGTCGCCATCACCGAACACTCGATATGCCAGCCCGGCCGCCCCGGCCCAATCTCCGTCTCCCAATAGGCCTCGCCCGGCTTGGGGGCCTTCCACAGCGCGAAATCGCGGGCATTATCTTTGTCGTACTCGTCCACATCGACCCGCGCCCCGTCGCTGATTCCGGCAAAGTCTTTCTTGGAGAGCTTGCCGTATTCGGGAAATTTGGCGATGCGGAAGTAGTAGGAGCCGTCCTCCATCTTGTAGGCCAGGCCGCGCTCCGCCAGCCGCGCGATGTAGTGGGCCATCTCCTGGATGTGCTCGGTGGCCCGCGCCATGCGCTCCGGACGCTCCAAATTCAGGATTTCGGAGTCCTCCAGAAAGGCCTTTTCATATTTGGCCGCGTATTCGCGCACCCCCAGGTGGTCGCGGGCGGCGTTGCGGATGATCTTGTCGTCCACGTCGGTGATGTTCATCACGTGAAGGAGCCGGTAGCCGCTCTGCAGCAGGAAGCGCCGCAGGATGTCTACAGCGATAAAGGTCCGGAAGTTGCCGATATGGCCGTAGTCGTAGACCGTCGGCCCGCAGGAGTACATGCGGACCACCTTGGGCTCGATGGTGCGCAGCTCTTCCACCCGTCCGGAGAGCGTATTGAAGATGCGTAATGGCATGATCGTGAAGAACGATTCTAAACAATGTTCGACTTTGCGGCAGCTTGCGCATTGATTTTTGTTGTTGCACACTTATATCAGCATGTTTCCCGCCTTCCACGGCTTTACTTGACGCCGGCAATAACCAAACGCCGGTCTGGACGTTCCACTGTTCAAGTTCTGTCGCCGAAAGGAAGCCGCATGTTGCGCCGGGGCGCTGCTCTTTCCGCCTTCTTATTGATTACGATCGCCGCTTTTTCACAGCAGGCCTTTTCCCAGGAAGCTTCTGCTTCGCAGGCTTTTCCGCCAAAAGCGCCTTCTTCGAAAATCCGGCATTTCACCTTTGATTATTCCTTTACCGTTCGCATCACCACGCCGGGAAAGCCGCTGGATCTCTGGTTCCCTGTGGCCCGCTCGGACCAATATCAGCAGGTCCGCGTGCTCTCGCAGTCCGGCGATCTTCCGCTTGCGGAGGGACGTGAGCCGGAGTACGGCAATGTAATGCTGCACGCCCACAGCGATGCCGCGAACCAACCCGAATACCATTTCAGCGTGAAATATGAGGTGGTGCGGCGCGAGCATCTCATGCCGGACTCGGCGCCTCTTCCCCTGGCCGTGACCGATGCCAGCCTGCGGCGCTTTCTCCAGCCGGACAGGTTAGCGCCGGTAAGCGGACGTCCGGCCCAGATCGCCGCCGCCCAGGTGCGCCCCGGAATGGGAGCGATGGAAAAGGCGCGCGCCCTCTACGACTACACCATCGCCAACATGCGTTATGACAAAAGCGGCGCCGGCTGGGGACATGGCGACACGCTCTGGGCCTGCGACGCCAAGCGCGGCAATTGCACCGACTTCCACTCTCTTTTTATTTCCCTGGTGCGCTCTCAGGAAGTCCCGGGGAAATTTGAGATTGGATTTCCTCTGCCCCAAGATAAAAGCTGGGCGGAAATTCCGGGCTACCATTGCTGGGCCGAGTTCTATACTCCTCAGCGCGGATGGGTGCCAGTGGACATCTCCGAGGCGTGGAAGCATCCCGAGCTGCGCAATTATTTCTTTGGCGCGCATGACGTGAATCGCGTGCAGTTTTCGGTGGGACGCGATATCGAACTCACTCCCCGGCAGCAGGGCGAGCGGCTGAATTATTTTGTCTATCCCTATGTGGAGCTTGGCGGCAAAGAGTATTCCAATGTCTCCACCGCATTTTCATTTGCCGA
>CAZONJ010000162.1:0-2503 GCA_964581225.1 uncultured Terriglobales bacterium
CTACGGCACAATCTCTCCGTCGCGCATATGAATGGTGCGGTCGCCAAAGGCGGCGGCCTCGGGATTATGGGTAATCATCAGCACGGTTTGGCCCAGCTCCTTATTCGACTGCCGCAGCATCTTCAGCACGATCTCGGAGTTTTTGCTGTCGAGGTTGCCGGTAGGCTCGTCGGCCAGAACGATCGCCGGACGGTTCAGCAGGGCGCGCGCCAGCGCCACCCGTTGCTGCTCGCCCCCGGAAAGTTCGCTGGGACGGTGGTGCAGACGGCTGGCGATCCCCAGCAGGCCGGCAATCCGATTCAGGTAGCCGCGATCAAGATGGCCATTGCCCTGCGCGATGTCGTGCGCAATCTCGATATTTCCCAAGGCGCTCAAGGTCGGGAGAAGGTTGAACTTCTGGAAGACGAAACCAATCTTGCTCTTGCGCATGCGGGTGCGCTCGGCATCGGAAAGCTGGGCGAAGTCCGCGCCGTCAATCATTACCTTGCCGCTGGTTGCGCGGGTAAGGCCGCCGAGAAGATAAAAGAGCGTGGACTTCCCGCTCCCGGAAGGGCCGACAATGCTGACAAACTCTCCGCGCTCCACCGCAAAGCTGACGCCGCGCAGCGCCCGCACCTCGACCTTGCCTACATGGTAAGTCTTCGTCAACTGCTCGGTTTGGATGTTCGCCGCCATGCCTGCTTCAAAGTTTACACGAAGCAATGCGCGGCTTCGGCAGACGAGAGATTGGTAATGCGCTGCTCCCCGGCACTCAGGAAGCCCGCTGCACATTCTGCGCTGAGGCGGCGCTCTTCTTGGGTCCGCGCTTCTTTACCAGAAGCAGGCGAATGCGCTCGAGCAGCTCAACCGGGGCATAAGCGCCTTTAGGAAAAAAGATATCGGCGCAGGTGTCTTTGTCATACATTTTGATCTTTCCGCTGAAGAGGATGGCCGGGGTCTCCGGCGAGAGATCCTTGATGCGGCGCACCAGCTCCGCGCCATCCATATCGGGCATGACCAGGTCGCTCAACACCAGGTCGATTCCGCCTTGCTCAAACAATTGCAGCGCTTCGCGCCCGTTGTGGCTCTCAATTACGCGGTACCCACGGGTTTCCAGCATGAACTTGCGAATGGACAGGGATTGTTCGTTGTCATCAATGCAGAGAATCGTCTTCTTCGGTCGCATGGAGTCCCATCTGGCCCACACGGAGGCCAGCGTGCTCCGCAATGCGGAGCTGTAGCAAACCATTCCGCAGGGGAGCTTTAAACAAAGCAGGGCGAGGCCCAAATCCGCACATCGATTCGGGACGAAAAAATACCCTGTTCCGTTCAGAAAGCTGTTCGGAGCGGTTTCAATTCAGTTTTTAAAAAGTTAAGGGCGAACGTTGTTCATTTTTTAAAAATGAAAACGTGAAAGGAATCCTACGAAGAGATGGGAGAAATGTAAAGACATAACAGAGACAATTTAATTGCAAAAACCGACATTCTTTGTGGACGAAGGTGGAAAACTGGCCGCTTAGTTTTTCAGAAATTTATTTTCAGAGAAATATCTCTCCCCGGGCAACCTCTACCGCGTAGCCACCCACGCGAACGTTATGAATTTCATCTCCTTTTCGCGAAGCGCGCACAAAAATCTGGCTGGGACGTTTCGTCTGAATGCCTTGCTCGATCATGACCTGCTCCTCGGGCGCGGCGACGCCGTGCGCGACCATCCATGCGGCGGCGCATCCTGCGGCAGATCCGGTGGCGGGGTCCTCGCCGTTATAAAAAATCATGCGCGCATGCAGCCGCGCATCCGCGGCCACGGTTTCACGGGTGACGAAGTAGAGAAACTTCGCGTCGGTGCGCTCCGCATATTGCGCCACGCTTTTCCAGGAAAAGTTCAGCGAGCGAATTACCTCAAGCGAGCGCAAGGGAACGATGGCGAATGCCATGCCGGTGGAGAACGTCTGGATGGGCAGCCCGGGATCGAAGTCATTCGCGCTCAGTCCGGTGGCCCGCGCCACCTCCTCGCGGCTATGCACCGCGCCGGCGACAGGGTCGCGCTGGCGCATCTCGCCAAATGGCAGCGAATCGCCCGGTTTGCTGGTGAATGTGACCGGGACCTTGCCCACGCGCAGCTCCAGCACCACCGGCTCCGAGCTGGGGCCCGAGCGCAGCGAGTGAATTACCGCCGCCGTCCCCAAGGTAGGATGCCCGGCAAACTCAAGCTCCTCGGCCACGGTGAAGATGCGGACCTTCACTCCCTGCTCGCGTTCGATTTTCTCCTCGCGGGGGACAATGAAGGTCGTCTCCGAAAGGTTCATCTCCCGCGCCAGGGCCTGCATTTCCGCGTCGGAGAGGCCGCGAGCGTCGGGAAAGACGGCGAGCTGGTTGCCTTCCAGAGCGCGCCGGGTGAAAACGTCCAGCACGGTGTAAGCCAGGCGGCGTTGCGCGGCAGAAAAAGAAGGGGTTGATTTTTCCATGCGTCTGTTGTTCAATCTATATAGGAATACTAAGGCCAAAGACCTATTATGACCACCCT
>CAZONJ010000163.1:0-2493 GCA_964581225.1 uncultured Terriglobales bacterium
GATTTCACCACAGAGACGCTGAAAGCCTCTGTGCCTCTGTGGTGAAATATCCGCTGAACGATCGCGATCTGGAAGCTTAGACCTCTTCCGGCACAACATACGGAGCGCGGTAAGTGCCGCGCAGCAGAGCGTTGGCTTCGTCGTCCCCCTTGACCTGCTCCTGTGCCGGATCGAATTGCAGCGTGCGGCCCAGGCGGTAAGAGGCGTTGGCCAAGTGCACCAGCGTAGTGGACATGTGGCCTTCTTCGATGGGCGAGTGAATGTCCTCGGCGCGGCGGCTGCGAACGCACTCGATGAAGTTGGCGAAGTGGTCCCCACCGCCCTTTCCTGAAGGTCCGGGTTCGAGCTGGTTCGTCAGCCACGTCTTGTAGGCATCGTATCCGTCAATGCCGAGATAGCCATTCGATCCGTAGAAGATGTTGCCCACAGTGTTGCTCTTAGCGTCCTTCGGCCCCAGGCCAGCCTGTTTGCCGCCAGACTTTCTAGGGGTCGCGGCGGTCAGCCCAGCAGCGGGTACAGCGCTGGTGCCGTAAGCTCCGGTACCAATTTCGGCTTCGTGGTTGGTGATCCAGTGCCGCACCTCCACTTCCATCATCTTCCGCTTGCCGCCTGGGGCGTCGAAGTAGAAGGTGGCATTCAGTGTGTTGGGCGTCTCCTGGTCATCGTCGAACATGAAGTGGCCGCCCATGGCGGAGACAGATACGGGAAAGCCCACGCCCAACCCCCAGCGGGCAATATCGATCTCGTGGATGGCCTGGTTGCCGATGTCGCCATTGCCGGTGTCCCAAATCCAATGCCAGTTGTAGTGGAAGCGATTGCGGGTAAATGGCTTCATCGGCGCGGGGCCGGTCCACAGGTCATAATTCACGCCGGCGGGGACAGCTTCCTGCGGGGCGTGCCCAATCGACGGCCTCCACTTATAGCAAAGCGCGCGGGCCATATAGACGTCGCCGATGGTCCCATCGCTGAGATGCTTGATGGCTTCGATCATGCCGGGGTTGGAGCGCGACTGGCTGCCATGCTGGCAGATGCGGTTATACTTCTTGACCGCCCGCACCAGCTGCCGCCCTTCAAACCAGTTGTGCGAGCACGGCTTTTCCACGTACACATCTTTTCCTGCCTGGCAGGCCCAGATGCCGATGAGAGAATGCCAATGATTGGGCGTGGCGATGGAGATGGCGTCGATTTCCTTGTCCTCGAGCAGCTTGCGGACATCGGTATAGGACTTCGGCTTGGGCCGTCCCATCTTCTCGACGTCGGAAATGCGCTCGTTCAAAACATTCTCGTCCACGTCGCACAGAGCGGCGATCTCAACTCCGGGAACCCGCGTAAAGCCGCGCAGGTGGTCCTTGCCTCGCCCCCGCACTCCGCAAATTGCCAGCCGGACACGATCGTTCGCGCCCAGCACCTTTCCGCCTAACGCAAGCGCAGCCGCGCCTACGGTGATCGCCTTTCCGGTTGTCTTAAGAAAGTCCCGCCGGTCCATCTCCATTATTGATTCCCGCCTTTTTATATTGGAATTATGCCCGCAGCTCCATAATATATCCTCACCGCGAGCTCGCGGACATTATACGCGCATACCCGGAGGAGTTCATGGCTTTGACTCGTCGTTCCATCCTGAAATCGGCCGCATTGGGCGCGGCTTGCACCGCGATCGGCCCATTGCAGCTTTTCTCCCAGACGCCCCACTCCGGCGCTTCGCAGTCCGGCGCTCCGCAACCCATGCCTCCACTACCTAAGGACGACAAGCAGTTTCATGGCTTGCGCGTCGGCGTGGCTTCGTACTCGCTGCGCGCCTTCCCGCTTGCCGATGCCTTGCAGGACATTCGCCGATTGGGCGTGCGCTACCTCTCATTGAAGGAGGTCCATCTTCCCCTGAACTCGACCCCGGAGCAACGGCGGCAGGCGCGTCAGCAGGCCGAAGCGCTGGGACTATCGATTACCAGTTGCGGCGTCATCTACCTGAAGGACGATGAGGCGCAGATGCGCCAGGCATTGGACTATGTCCGCGATCTCGGCGCGCCGGTTGCGGTGGTGGGCGTCAGCCGCGACATATTGCCCCTGCTCGACAAGGTGGTCCGCAGCTACGACCTGAAGGCCGCCATCCATAATCATGGCCCCAATGACAAGCGCTTCCCCTCTCCGCTGGAGGTGTACGACGCGATCAAAGGGCTGGACCGCCGGATTGGCGTCTGCATGGACATTGGCCACACCTTCCGCATGCATGAAGACCTGGTGGACGATGTGAAGAAGACCCGCGACCGGCTCTACAGCATGCACTTTAAAGACCTGGACTCCGACCACGTGGACGCCAAAGGAGTGCCGGTCGGGATGGGCGGGATGCCCATCATCCCGCTGCTTCGCGAGCTGGTGCGCTCCGGCTATACGGGAGAGGTCCAACTGGAGTATGAGGTCGAGCAGAAAGACCCGCTCCCCGGCATGGCCGAGTCCCTGGGCTTTATGCGCGGCGCACTGCAAGGGATGGAGTAGAGG
>CAZONJ010000164.1:0-2312 GCA_964581225.1 uncultured Terriglobales bacterium
GGAACACATGCAGCGGCTGTTGAATTCGGCCAAGATCTACCGCATCGAGGTCGATTACACCGTCGATGAGCTGACCCAGGCGATGGTCGACGTGGTCCAGGCCAACGGGGTGAGCCCCTGCTATATCCGTCCGCTGATCTTTCGCGGCTACGGCGAACTTGGGGTGAATCCTTTCAATTCGCCGACCGAGGTTTACATCGCGAACTTCTCCTGGGGAAAATATCTGGGCCATGGCGGCGACGAAGGCGTGGACGTCTGCGTCTCATCGTGGAACCGCCTCGCCCCCAATACCATGCCGGCGATGGCCAAGGCGGGCGCGAACTACATGAATTCGCAGCTTATCAAGATGGAAGCCGTCCTGAACGGCTACGTGGAAGGCATTGCGCTGGATGTGAGCGGATACGTGAGCGAAGGCTCCGGAGAAAACCTCTTCCTGGTGCGCAATGGCAGCCTGTACACTGCCCCGCTGGGAAACTCGGTGCTGCCCGGCATCACGCGCGATTCCATCATCCAGCTGGCGCGCGACCTTGGCATTCCCGTGGTCGAGCAGATGATTCCCCGCGAGTTGCTCTACATCTCGGATGAGGTCTTCTTCACCGGCACCGCGGCGGAGGTGACGCCGATCCGCTCGGTGGACAAGATCCTCGTGGGCAATGGCAAGGTAGGCCCGGTCACCAAGTCCATCTCGAAGGAGTTCTTTGCCATCGTCGAGGGCAGGGGAAAAGACCCCTACGGATGGCTCACTCCGGTCGCGGTTGGCAGCAAGCAGACGGTGGGCGTCTAGCGTTTTATCGAAAGCCTGGGCGATTGTGTAGTTGAGAATTTGAGTTTCTCGATTGCATGATCGCCCGAATCACTACGCAATCAGCGATCCCTGGCTTTGGTCGCGGCCTCCCACCCAATCAGCTCCTGGCTGCCAGTAATCAGGCGCGCTCCGCGCTCATAGGTAAAGTAGGCCCACATCCATTCGGTCAGCACGGCGAGGCGGTTGCGGAACCCGATCAGAAATAAAATATGGATGAGCAGCCATGCGGCCCAGGCGATCACGCCGGAGAAATGGAATCTGCCCACCTGCGCGATGGCCCGTCGTCTTCCAATCGTCGCCATCGTCCCTTTATCGCGGTAGTGAAAAGGCTTTCTTGGCTCGCGGCGCAGGTCGCTGGCAATCATCGCGGCCACATGCCTGCCCATCTGGATGGCGACCGGAGCGAGTCCGGGGAGAAATTCAGCGCCTTGCTTAAAGGCTGCCAGATCGCCGATGACAAAAACCTCCCGATGCCCTTCAATGTTCAGCTCCGAGTCCACGGAGACGCGCCCGCTGCGGTCGGTGGGAACACCCAGCGCCTTGCCCAGGAAGGAAGCCTTTACCCCGGCGGCCCACAGCGTGACCGCGGCCTGAATCTCTTGGCTCTGAACTTCCGCGCCCTGATGCTGGGACTCAAAGATCACCTTTCCTGGCGCGAGCTGGGTGACGCGCGCATTGGTGTGGACTTCCACTCCCAAGTCCCGCAACTGCGCTTCGGCCTTTTGCGAGAGGTCTTCGGTGTAGCTGGGCAGGACCCGCGGCCCGCCTTCGAGCAGGACGACCCGGGCGCGCGCCGGATCGATGGCGCGAAAATCCGGCCGCATCACGGTCTTTGAAATATCGGAGATGGCCCCGGCCAGCTCCACGCCGGTCGGTCCCGCCCCAACTACAACGAAGTTCAGCGGAGAGCTCGCGCCGTAGAGAGAGGTTTCGCGTTCGGCCAACTCGAATGCCAGCAGGACGCGGCGGCGGATCTCCGTGGCGTCTTCGATGGTCTTGAGGCCGGGCGCGAGGACCTCCCACTCTGGATGGCCGAAATACGAATGCGTCGCCCCGGCGGCGACGACCAGATAGTCATAGCCAATCTCTTCGGCGACCTTCAGCTTGACGCGGCGGCGCTCCAGGTCGAACCCGGCGACCTCATCCATCAAAACTTCGACGTTTTCGTCTTTCCGCAATATGCCGCGCACCGGCGATGCTATTTCTCCGGGAGAGAGCACCGCCAGCGCCACCTGGTAGAGCAGCGGCTGAAAAAGATGATAGTTTTTGCGGTCGATGAGGGTGACGCGTACGGGCAGCTTTCCCAGGCTGCGGGCGGCGTTGATCCCGCCGAATCCGGCGCCGATGATGACCACGCGCGGCCGCGTGTCACCCATTGCGGTGCTGCTGGCTTGGCCCATACCAATCTCGCCATTAACCATACCACGCAGTAGGCGTTCGAACGATTTGCAAATGACCGCGATTTCACATCGGCAAAGCTTTCGTGATCGTCAACCCAGCGGCTGAA
>CAZONJ010000165.1:0-2197 GCA_964581225.1 uncultured Terriglobales bacterium
GCGGCCTTTTGCACGATGTGCACCGGGCTGGAGGTGGACTGGCTCTGCAGCTTCTGCATGGCATTGATCACGGGCACGGGCGCGAGCGCGTATCCCAGACGCCAGCCGGTCATGGCGTAGGTCTTCGAGAGCGAGCCGATAATCACCAGATGCTCTTTGACTTCCGGCATGCAGCCGGCAGAGAAGAGGTCGCCGGTAAAGTTGAGGTAGACGTAGCACTCGTCGGCGATCACATAAATCCCGCGATCGGCGGCCAGGCGGATGACGCGCCGCATGTCCTTGGGGTCCATCACCGCTCCGCTGGGGTTGGACGGGGTGTTCAGGATGATGGCACGGGTGCGGGGCGTGATCACCCGCTCGATCATCTCCGCGGTCAGGCGGAAGTCCTGGCCCTCGTCGGTCTCCAGGAAGACGCATCTTCCACCAGCATATTCCACGATGTCCTTAAAAGAGACCCAGTAAGGCACCGGGATGATGACCTCATCGCCGTGGTCCACCAGCACCTGGATGGCATTGAACAGCGCCTGCTTTCCTCCGGTGGAGGCCATGGATTCTTCCATCTTGTAGTCCGAGTTGAAGTCGGTTGCATGGCGCTTTACCAGCGCGCGGCGCAGCTCCGCCACCCCGCCTACGGCGGTGTACTTGGTGAAATTATTCTGGATGGCCTCGATGCCCGCCTGCTTAATGTGGTCGGGGGTGTTGAAATGGGGCTCGCCCATGCCAAGGTCCACCAGGTCGGCTCCCTGGGCGCGCAGCTTTGCCGCCTCATTCACGACGGCCAGCGTGGCCGAGATCTCGATACGATTTACACGGTCGGAAAATTGCTTCTGTGCTACAGGAGCAGGCATATACACCTCTTCAAAAATTATGGTTGCGTTACGGAGTTTGTCCCTTACTCAGGTTGCGGCCGAACTTGCTGGTCAAACGCTCCTCCACCGAAGGCGGGACCAGTCCTTTCACCGAGCCACCCAGCCGGAAAACTTCCTTCACCAGCCGGGAACTCAAGTAAGAATATGTCTCGGCGGGCATCATAAAAACCGTCTCTACCCGCGCATCGAGCTTGCGGTTCATCATCGCCATCTGCAGCTCGTATTCATAATCGCTGACCGCGCGAATGCCGCGCAATACCGCCCGCGCCCCCTGCTTCAGGGCAAAATCCACCAGCAAGCCGTCGAAGGTTTCCACGCGGACATTCGAAAACTTCGCAGTTTCGCACTGCAGCATCCCGGTGCGCTCTTCCACCGAGAAAAGCGGGTCTTTTTCGGAATTGCGCAGGATGGCGACGATCAACTCGCCGAAAATCTTGCTGCCGCGCTCCACCAGATCGAGATGACCATTTGTCAGCGGGTCAAATGAGCCGGGATAAATTGCTCTAACGTTTTTCAATGAAAGCAGGCCGCTTCAGTCTTAATCATGATTGTATGCCGCTTTCGCAAAACGAGGCAATGCGGTTTGTTCAATCCCGCTTCGGGAACGCCTCTCGCGGGAAGCAAGCTGTCCTAAGTCTTTTCCTTGATTACCGTAGTACAAGTAACGTTACCGCTCTGCCGAACTCTTTACACTGCGGGTTGTAAGCCCAATAATTGCCTAGATTTACATTCCAGTAAAAATTTTGATCATCCTTAATTGGAGGAAAGTACCGCTATGCGGAAATCAGTATTAGCAGTTCTCTTTATGTTGATCTCGAGCTTTGCCCTTTTGGCGCAGGATTCGCGCACGGTAGACGTCTACGGCGGCTACTCTTATGTGCGCACGAATCCCGGCAACGGAGCAAGCGGAACTAACAACAATGGTTGGGAATCGACCGCAACCTTCAACGTACGCCCTAACCTCGCTCTGGCCGCCGATATCAATGGGGCGTATTACAGCAATTCAGGCGCCCACAATCACCTCTATACCTACCTGTTTGGCCCAGAGCTCAGAATGAACCAGGGAAAGGGCTCTCCGTTTGCCCATGTTCTCTTCGGCTTCGGCCATGACAGTGTGACCGCATCCGCTTTTGGCGGGACCTTTTCTTCTTCGAGCAACGCCTTCGCCGCCGCTTTGGGCGCAGGCTATGACTGGAAGATGTCGGACGACATTTCCATCCGTCCGGTCCAGTTCGACTACCTGATGACGCGCTTCAGCAGCTCCACCCAGAACAATATCCGGATCTCTGTCGGCGTGGTCTTTCATCCAAAAATGTTCAACCGTTAAT
>CAZONJ010000166.1:0-2161 GCA_964581225.1 uncultured Terriglobales bacterium
TTTCGAGTTTGCGAGTTTCTCGAATGGTCGGGATCGAACCGACGACCTTCCCGGCGAGCCGGGACGCGCTCTACATCAAAGAATAAAAATTTGGTGGACCTGGTCGGGATCGAACCGACGACCTCTTCCATGCCATGGAAGCGCGCTCCCAGCTGCGCCACAGGCCCACTCCGAGGGAAGAAACTGCGTGAATCTATTCTGACGCAGGGGGGCTGCTTCGGTCAAACGCACTCGCGCATCGCAGCACGAATTTCGGTCCACTCTGCAAGGGAAGAAAAAGTTTATGCGGCGCCCGCGGCCCGCGCCTTCATTGCCGGCACAGCGTGATCGGTCGCATTGATCTCATGCATGGTGAGCGCGAGATTCACGGTATCCTCCGCGCCCATAAAGCGGTTGAAAAAATAAGCAAATACCGCGAGTGAAAGTCCGAAAGCGACGAGGGCAGTGACGGCAACGACAAGAACGGTCATAACAAACGCTCCTGGGAAACAGGGGGAGTATTAGTATGTATTGAGGGGGCCTGACGAAGCAACCAAAGTAATTACTTAACCCGGTAATCTGGCGTGATTACCAGCATCCGGAAGCCGCGCATCATCTCAATTCAGGGCTTACCCATGGAAGGACACTAAGGCCATGCACAGGTCAGTACCGAGTTTTTCACCCTGCTCCTCGGCGGGTTATATTTCCGTCGCACCTGCCACGCGCTGGGACGCGAGTCATATTCGCCTCGCATTGCGTCACGCCTGCCTTGCCCTGCTCTATACCTGCTTCGCATTGCTATGCATTCCGGCCCAGGCAGCGTCCGCTCAGACCGCATCTGGACCATCTGCGGCTCCTGGATCTTCGTCTTCCTCCAGCGGTGTGCTGCAATTGCTTCCCGAACTGGAGCAGGAGGCGGCAACGCTCAGCATGGATGTAGGCAGGCTGCGCATTGAGAAGTGGAAGACCGACTCGGGGACCAAGCAGCAATCCACCGCCAACATGATGTCGATCCAGCGCAACCTGACTTCCGCCTTGCCGGAGCTGATCCAACAGGTGCGCGCCAACCCGCAGAGCCTGGCGGCAAGCTTCAAACTCTATCGCAATTTAAGCGCGCTCTACGATGTGCTCGCCGGATTGAGCGAATCCGCCGGGGCCTTCGGAGGAAAGGGCGAGTTTCAGGCATTGGCCACAGACTTTTCTAACCTGGACGGCCTGCGGCGCAATTACGGCAACGCGCTGGAGGCGATGACGGCAGCGGCGGATTCCCAGTTGGCCTCGACCCACCCACGCGCCGGCGCCCCTGCGGCCAACGGCGCCCCTAAAAAGATTGTCGTGGATGACAATGCCCCTGCCCCCGCTCCTAAGAAAAGGAAAAAGAAGAAAGCGGCTTCCGCCAGTCCTGCCGCTACCCCACAAAAGCAATAGCGACGTGCCGAAGATTTTTTTAAATTGGATGCGACTGTTACGCAGCGATCTTTTTCTTGGGGCGAAGGCGGGTCAAATCGTGGGCCGTTTGTAGATTCATCCAAAATTCAGGGGATGTTTTAAAAAAAATCGCCAGCTTCCACGCAGTGGATGGAGTCATACCCCGTTTTTCCCTGATGATTTCATTAACCCGGTTCCTGGAGATGCGTATCTTACGGGCTAATTCAGCCTGGGTAAGTCCGTGCGGCCGAATAAAGTCTTCCAGTAGAACAACTCCGGGATGTGTGGCTATTCGGTTTGTTGGTAGCACCGAGGCGCCTCTTTTAATGGATGTCCTTGACAAAACACATTACTGGCGTTTCCGCTGCCAAATTGAAAGCAGATACGGTATTGGTCGTTGACGCGAATACTCCAGTAACCCTCCAGATCGTCCGTCAGCTTTTCTAATTGGTTTCCCGGACCTCTGAGGTCGTTTAAGCTGACCGCTGCATTTAGAGCATCCAGTTTTCTCGAGATTCTGCCCCAGAGCTGCCTGGGGAAATGTCTTGCGGCTTTAGAATTCACGCCGTCATAGACATCTCTCGTCGACTGATCTTTGAAGGAGATAATTGCGATGCGGCCAAAGTACACGAATACCGTGTACATGTTAACATTCCACTCCTTACTTGAGTAATGGTTTAGCAACACAACTGTGTCAAGGAGTCGCCCCGCTTCAGCTTCGAACCGATATCCCTTTAAATTAAACCGCTTTTGT
>CAZONJ010000167.1:0-2070 GCA_964581225.1 uncultured Terriglobales bacterium
TCCATTCGGCAAATTCCAGCGGCAGGTTATGCACTTTTCTGAGCACATGAAAAAGTTGCAATGCCAGTTCCCTCACCTGCTCGGCGTAGCGGATGTCCACACCGTAGCGCCGGCACATCTGCAGTAAAGCGTCTTTGCGCTCCGCTTCCAGATGACGGTGCTGCAGCGTGCGCGGGTCCGCGTCGGCGGCCATCTGCGCCAGCAGCCCATCGCGCAGCCCCAGCGGCGAATAGCGGAAGGAGGGCAGGCCGTAGTAGGACAAGATCTCCGCAAAAACGAATGCCCCGGCCACAATAATTTCGGCGCGCCGTGGACCGATTCCGGGATACTCCGAGCGCTGCTTCAGGCTGCGCTTTGCCAGGCTGCTCGCCAGCTTTAAAGTGGCCTCGCGCGCGACCGTGACCGCATACTTCGAGCGCCCTTCCAGCGCCCGCGCCGCTCCCGCCAGCGCAGCCGCGGTGCCGGAGGTCGCGATCGTCATCTCGATCTGCTGCGACTTGATTCCCGCACCGACGCGATGGACTTCCTCCGCGATAAACTCGCGCATCCTCTCAATCTCTTTTTTCTTTGGAGGATCGCTCTGCAGAAATTCCTGCGTGAGACGCACCGCTCCCAGCGGCATGCTGAACATGTGCCGGATGTGTCCCTGATCGGAGACGGTGATCTCGCAACTGCCGCCCCCAAGGTCAAACATCAGGACCCGCTTGTGCGCGATGGGGATGTTGGTGAGCACGCCCAGATGGATCAGGCGGCCCTCTTCCAGGCCGGAGATCACCTCGATCTCCCACCCGACCTCCGACTTCACCCACTCCACCAGGGCCAGGCCATTGCGCGCATCGCGCAGCGGGCTCGTGCTCACCACCCGCAACTGGTCTACGGCATATTTTTGCGTTGCCCGCGAAAATCTTCCCAGCACTTTGACGGTGAGCGCCATCGATTCCGGCGAGAGCATCCCGGTGCGGAAAACGGATTCGCCCAGGCGAGTGACCTCGCGGTCTTCAAAGATCACCTGCATTTTTCCGCGAGTGGACTTCGCAATTTTTAAGCGGACAGAATTCGCGCCGATATCGACTGCTGCAAAGATCGCCATATTGTGGAAGGAATCAGACCGCTATCTTGCTGCCTGCGACCGAAGTGACGCGCTGGACAGGTTTTCGCTCGCGCTCGCCCGATTGCTCCAGCAGCTTGAGCTCATTGCGGGCGACCCGGTCCAGGGCAGCGACCAGCTTGCTGTCCCTGATCTTCTGGATGCGGACCGAGAGCTGGCCTTTCTTCGTCAGCTTCTCGCTGAGCTCCAGCAACAATTGCCAGTCATGCCATTCCCCAATCGCGTCCTGGATTTGCTTAAACAGCTTCAGCGCGGCTTCGGCAACCTCTTTGCCGGCCAGAAGCTCGGCGCGATAACGATACTCCTTGCAGGTAAGCCGGTACTGATGCAGACTCTCTTCGCCGAGCGGCGGGCGGCACTCCACGAATTTCGCATAGTCATGCAGGACGCTTTGCAGTTGCTGCTCGCGGTCGTCGTCGGAAGAAATTTGGGTGGAGGGTACGGGGAATAAGTTCAGCTTATCGAGCAGCGTGGAGGCGTCCGCGAGCGAGGGCCCACGGAAAAGCGACTGGACGCGCTGCCGCCGCTTGTCATACTTCTTGTTGAGCGCCTTCGACAGCTTTTTCTTGTCGCGATCGTCACGACCTGAGGCCGCCTCGTCCAGCATCTCCAAATGCAGCTCGGTATCGCGCAGCTTGCCGGCGGCGCTGAGGACCTTGTCCAGGAATTTACGGGCTTGCTTCTCCTGCTTGTCCAGGCAGATTGTGGGAGTGCTCTCCAGCCAGACCTGCAGCCGGCGATAGTTAGTGCGGAAGCCGTGCGCGCTCTTGCCATTCGGCTTTAAACGAAGTTTGGCGAGCGCGAGATTCACCCGCGCGGGAAGGTTGAGAGCGTCTTCTGGCTTGTGCTGATTGCTCATCGGGGTAGCGTGGCCTCGAATGGGGGCTTCCATTTTAGATGCCGGCAACAGCTACCAGTATATACAAGGATGAGAGGAAGAGGCGTGCTGCGGGAATTGGGAG
>CAZONJ010000168.1:0-1965 GCA_964581225.1 uncultured Terriglobales bacterium
CTAATCTCGCCGCATCTTTTACCGCTTCGTAATAGGCCTTTCATAACAACTTAACGGAAAGTCAGTACAAAGGATCATGCCAGCAAAAAATGTCCCGTTAGAGAAGAATGGGTCGGACCCGGTCATGGGGGACTCTTTTCACTCCCTGTCACCGGCCCTTAAACTTTTCTTTCCCGGAGAGTTCCGAGAGCTCTACCGGAAAGTCGTCCAGACGGAAAACCAGCCGATTCTGGAGACTTTGCTGGCCGAGATGAAAATCAGCCTGCGGATCGATCCTGGCGATGCGCATCGCATTCCGGCAACGGGTCCGGTGATCGCCGTGGCCAATCATCCGTTCGGCATGCTGGACGGCGTGATCCTGGGCGCGCTGGCGCTGCGCGTTCGCAGCGACGTAAAGATACTCGCCAACCATCTGCTTGGCGCGATTCCCGAACTCGCCAGGCACTGCCTTTTTGTAGATCCATTTGACACCAAAGAATCGAAGCACACCAACAGCCGGAGTTTGAAGCAGGCCATTACCCATCTTCGTACCGGAGGAATGCTCATCATTTTCCCGGCAGGCGAAGTTTCCCGCTGGCAGTTCAAGCATGGGGAGATCAGCGATCCGGAGTGGAGCAATGTAGTTCCGCGTTTAGTGCAGGCTACCCGCTCCGCGGTCCTGCCGGTGCTTTTCATGGGCACAAATAGCGTGCCATTCCACCTGATGGGACTCATTCATCCGATGCTGCGGACGGCGCGGCTTCCCCGCGAGCTGTTAAATAAGAGCGGCAAGGAGATTGAAATCCGGGTCGGCAATCTCATCTCCGCAGAAAAGCTTTGCAGCATTCCCAACGAAGATCAGGCGATCGACTATGTTCGCTGGCGCACCTACCTGCTCGGCCAGCGCGGCGAGACGAAAACATTGTCCTGGTCGTGGAAGCTTCCAATGCCGGTGAACCGCGCTCCAGTAGCGGTGGCGCCGCCTGTTTCCGGGCAGAGTATTCTGGCCGAGATGGAAGAGCTGGCGAAGAGCGAAGCGCCTCTCTGCGAAAATCGTGAGTTCCTGGTGCAGGCGGCGCGCGGGCATCAAATCCCCCACCTCCTCGCTGAAATTGGACGGCAGAGAGAGCTGACCTTTCGTGAAGTCGGCGAAGGCACGGGCAAGGCAATCGACCTCGATCAATTCGACTCTTATTACACTCATTTAATCCTGTGGAGTAAATCGAAAAACGAGCTTGCCGGCGCCTATCGACTCGTAAATACGGAAGACGCCTTACAGAGGCGAGGAACGAAGGGACTTTATACTTCTTCACTCTTCGAGTTCGATGCGCGCTTCTTTGAGCAGATGGGACCGGCGCTGGAGCTGGGAAGATCGTTTGTGCGCAGCAAGTACCAGAAGCAATATGCGCCTTTGCTCATGCTCTGGAAAGGCATTGGAACTTATGCGATGCGCCACCCGGAAACCCCAACGCTCTTTGGGGCGGTGAGCATCAGCAATACCTACAGCCAAGCCTCCCGCGAGCTTATGGTGCAGTTCTTCCAATCGCAGGAATGCAGCCCGCTGGCGAAATTCGTACGGCCCAAATCTTCGCTTCGGCAACGCCGCAGGATGCGTAATTGGGAGCTTTCCTCGATCGGCAAACTGCTTGATTTCGACGAACTCTCGAATTCGGTGGCCGAGATTGAAAAAGATGGGAGGGGAATTCCCATCCTGCTGCGGCAATATCTCAAGGTGGGTGGAAAGGTCCTCTCTTTTAACGTGGATAAAAGTTTCTCCAACGTTCTTGATGGGCTCATCCTCGTCGATCTCCGCAAGACCGATTCGGGCAAGCTGGAGAGCTACATGTCCAAGCAGGGACTGGAGCAGTTCCGGCGATATCATGGATTGATATCGTGATGCAGAAGCGGTTCCGCTGCGGACCGTAGTCTTTAAATACAACAAATGAAGCGGCCCAGAACCGTTCAATTCTGGGCCGCTTTGTTTTT
>CAZONJ010000169.1:0-1731 GCA_964581225.1 uncultured Terriglobales bacterium
CGTAGGCCTCAGCGGCAGCGACCCGCTTCGAGACCGCCGGATGAGAATGGAAGAGCACCTCGATCCATCTTGGCGGAGTACGCTCCGAGAGGTTTTGCTGGCTGAGCTTGTTCATCGAAGTGATAAATGGCTCGACGCTGGGGACCATCTTCCAGCAATACCTGTCGGCCTGCCTTTCATTGAAGCGGGAGAAGGCATTCAACGCCGGCATAAGGAAGAGGGAAAGCACGGTAGCCACCAGCGCCAGTAGAGGAAGATTGGCGAAGTCCGCAATCGACTCGAAGGAATGCCGCTGGTAGGTGAAGTACCGCAATACCTGATTGGCCGCCCAAAATCCCAGGAGCGTAGTCGCCACATTGAGCAGGATGCTTTTGAAGACGTGGCCATGGACGTGGTGTCCGAGTTCATGCGCGAGTATGGCCTCGATCTCGTCGTGGGAGTAATTCTGCAATAACGTGTCGGCGAGGATAATGCGGCGCGTGTTGCCCAAGCCGGTGAGCGCGGCGTTCGCCTTTTTGCTCTTCTCCGAGAGCTTCCATTCGTAGACCCCGCGCACCCGCGTGCCTGCCCGCCCGCTCATCCGCAGCAGCCGGCCCTTCAGCTCTTCATCTTGCAATGGAACAAACTTGTAGAAAATAGGAAAGAGCACCACCGGAGCAACCTGGGCAAAGAAAACAAAGAGGACGATAAACGCCGCCCAAGCCACCAGCCACCAGTGCTCGGGGAAGGAGCGGATCGTCCAGTAGACCAGCTCGGCCACGATACCGCCAAGCACCAGCCCCACCAGCCAGCCCTTGATCTCGTCGGCGATCCAGGAGCCGGCCCCCTGGTTGGAAAGATGGAAGCGATGCTCCAGGCGAAAGCCATAGATATCCAGCGGCAGGCTGATCGCTTTGGTGATGGCGGTGAGCAGGAGCAGATACAGGAATAACGCCAGGACATAATGACCATGCGCGGAACGAAAAGAGAGATTGCGCAATGCGATGGTCCAGCCGGTCGCCAGTAGAACAATCAGGACGGCAAAGCCCAAGGCGGTATCGACAAAGCTGAGCCGGCGTTGCAGGCGGCTGTATCGCTTTGCCTCAGGAGAATCGTTGGCAGCGGAGTTGGCAGTGCTGGGAAGGCCCACACCAAGATTCTAAATGCTGGCCGCGCAAGACGAGGCGCAGAAAAAATTATTGCGTTCGATTTCGCTCTAGCTGGCCACTCGTTCAGCCTTCTCGCGCACGAACGCCTCCGCGCCGGAGAGGAGCTTCTGCACAATCTCCGGCGATCCCGCCTCGGAGTAGACGCGCAGCAGGGGCTCGGTGCCGGAGGCGCGCAGCAGCAGCCATGCCTCCGCCGGCGGCGCGCTCTTGCCTGCTTTTCCCGCCGGAGCATCGAGGAAGAGCTTAATGCCGTCCAGGTCCTCGGTGCGCAATATTTTGAAGCCGGCCATTTTGCTAAGGCCGTTGCTGGCGCGCCGGATGGCGGATTCCTTCAGCTCATTGGGGATATGCATGTCCAGGCGGGAGTAATAATGTTCGCCGTATTCTTCCTGCAGGTCTGCGACCAGTTGCGCCAGGGTGCGTCCTTCTTCGGCCATCACATTGGCCAGCAGCAGCGAGTTCAGGATGCCGTCGCGCTCGGGCAGATGGCGGGTAATCCCGATCCCGCCCGATTCTTCCCCGCCGATAAGGATGTCGCGCTCCAGCATCAGGTCGCAGATGTGCTTGAAGCCTATGCCGCACT
>CAZONJ010000170.1:0-1660 GCA_964581225.1 uncultured Terriglobales bacterium
TAGATGTAATGCCGTCGCCGCCGATTCTTTCGATTATGCGCTAATTCCGCCGCACGGACTGCCTGCGATTCAGCACAGACAAAGCGGGTTGCCGCGCTCGCAGCGCAAGGCAAAATTTAAAGGGCATGTAGCGAGGACCGGGGTGGCCGGAAATCAGATGACGTTCTTGACCGAGAAGCCCCAAAGCTGCAGCAGGTCCAGAGGTACGTACTTGTGGTCTTTGTTCTGGCGGACCCACTCTTTCAGGTTCAGCGAGTCTCCATATTGCTCGGGCACAAGGCCCAGCAGCTTCACTTCATTCTCGAAGGAGCTTGCAGATGTTTCCAGTTTGTACGATGAAGGCTTGCCCCAATTGACGTTCCCGCGTGGCTTTGACATGAGTATCTTCATCATACCTTAAATTCAAGGCCGCAGACGCCCGATCGGAGCACTTAGGTACTGAAAAGCAGTTTCGAGTTTCAAGTTCCTGGAATTATTCCGTGCAGCGCCAGAGGTTAGCCCAGCGCGCCGGGCGCCGGGAATGTTTCCATTACAAAACGTGAACCCCGGAGGGGTGGCACACACTCCAAAACAATGGGTAGACTGCCCTGATACCATATTTCCAGGCCCATGGTGGAAACCGTTCAGGAAGAACGAGGAGAGATCGATGCTTCCTCGCAAATCTCCCGCCGCAGCTTTTTACGCAACGCGGTGGCGGTGTGCGGCCTTGCCGGGCTGGCCGGCTATTCGTCCCTGATCGAACCCAACCGGATCGGCGTCACCCACATCGAGATTCGTCTGGACCGGCTGCCCATGGAGTTCGACGGCCTGCGAATCGCCCACATCAGCGACCTGCATCATGGTCCTTACACCGGCAATTTGGAGATCGGCAAAGCGGTTGATGCCGTCAACGCCCTCAAGCCCGATGCGATCGCCGTCACCGGGGACTTCGTCACCCACTCGTCGTACAAGCGCGTCGTGCGCCACATGGGGCCATGCGCCCAACTGCTGTCGCGGCTGCGGGCCCCGCTTGGGGTGTACGCGGTGCTCGGAAACCACGATCAGCTGGCCGCCCCTGACTTTATTGCCGACACCCTCCACTCCCATGGAATCCAGGTGTTGCGGAACGGTGCGGTCGCGTGGCAGCGGGAGCGGGCGCGCTTGTGGCTGGCTGGCGTCGATGACGTGCTGGAAGGCCGTCCCAGCCTCGACCTGGCGCGCGCCAAGGCGCCGAAGGACGAGGCGGTAGTCCTGCTGGCGCATGAGCCCGATTACGCGGATGTCGCCGCGCAACATTCCATTGATTTGCAGCTCTCCGGTCATTCCCACGGAGGACAGATCCATGTGCCGCATCTCGAATCGTTGTGGCTGCCGCCGCTCTCGCGCAAATATCCTCACGGCCATTACCAAGTCGGACGCATGCAGCTCTACACCAACCGGGGCATTGGAGTGATCGGCGTGCCGGTCCGCTTCGAATGCCTGCCTGAAGTCACGCTGCTTACCCTGCGCGCTGGGCGCGCGCTATAAGAACTTAAACAGCAAATCCGGTTTGTTCGTCGCAAAGCCTGCATTGCTTTCATGGAGCATGTGCCACCCCTCCGGGGTCCCCGTTTTGTAATGCAAGCGTTCCCAGCGCTTTCCCGTGCCGGGCTACAGATTGTAACGTGCCTGCGGCACTATA
>CAZONJ010000171.1:0-1510 GCA_964581225.1 uncultured Terriglobales bacterium
CTACGCCCGGGCAAAATCTATATATCCGCGCTGCGGGTCGGTGCTGATCAGCTTGACGCGCAGCCTGTCACCTACGTCGAAGCCCTGTTGCCCTCGGGCGAGCAGCCCTTCCGCATGGGGCTGGGTGATGCGCACAAAGGTCCCATGCTCGGTCACGCCGGTGACCACCGCATCGAAGCTCTGGCCGATTTTGCCGGTCAGGGCGACGGCAGCGATCCGCTTTGCCATGCCCCGCTCCACCTTCCGCGCGGCATTTTCCTTCAAAGTGCAGTTGCTGGCAATGGAGGCCAGATCGCCATCAGAATATGGCCCCGCCTGCCGGGCGAGCATCGCCTTGATAAGCCGTTGCGTCACCAGATCGGCGAAGCGGCGGTTGGGCGCGGTGGAGTGGGTGTAGTCCTGGACGGCGAGCCCGAAGTGCCCTTGCACCGGATCGTTGGGGCGCTCCAGGACGTATTCACCCGGCCCCATCAGCTTGATCACTGCCAGCGAGAGGTCGGCAAAGTGGTCGGGATCGGCGGCCTTGCGTTTCATCAGAAAGTCGTTCAACGCCTTGGAGTCGGGCTGGGCGGGAAGCTGCTCCCCATTTTGTTTTGCCAGCTCCACAATGCGATCCCAGCGCTCCGGGGTCTTCACTACCCGGCGGATGGAGGAGACCTTCTCCAACATGCGGGCAACCACCCCGTTGGCCGCGATCATGAAGTCTTCGATGAGCTCGGTGGCCCGGTTCTTCTCCTGCCTTACGATGTCCACGATCTTCTGGTTGACCATCAGCGGACGGGTTTCGATGGTCTCGATATTCAGCGCGCCCTGCTCATAGCGTCTTTTCTTGAGCGCCTGCGCAATCTGGTCCTGAAGCTTGAGCTGGGCCTGCAGTTCGGCTGAGGCGGCGACCTTCTCGGGAGCGGGGCCGCGGCCCTCCAGCCATGCGCCCACGGCATTGTATGTAAGCTGCGCCTGGTTGCGGACCACGGCGCGATAGACGTTGCTGGACTTTACCTGTCCATCGCTGCTGACCGTAAATTCGATCACTATGCTCAGCTTGTCCCCCTTTTCCAGCAGCGAGGTGTCGCCGGTCGATAGCTCTTCCGGCAGCATGGGGAAAATTCGCACGCCGGCGTAGACGGTGGTCGTCTCCTTCGCCGCATGTTGGTCGATGGGCGAACCTTTGGGCACAAAGGAATCGACGTCGGCGATCCCCACCAGCACCCTGGAATCGCCATTAGGCTGGCGCTCGGCGACCTCAATCTGGTCCAGGTCGCGCGAGGTGTCATTGTCAATCGACGACCAGAGCAGGCTGCGCAGGTCGCGAATCTCGCCATTGGGGACCGCCTGCGGCGGATGCGTCTGCAACGCGGAGAGCTGCTGCTGGATCTGCGGTGGAAAATCCGGCTCGAAGCCGCGCTCCAGCATCACCTGTTTCGCTGCGGCCTGAAGATCGATGGGCGAAGAATGCGTATTATTCATAGGCGGAAGAGGAAGGGTAACATGTCCTTCGCGCTTAATACGC